>JACPBG010000008.1 GCA_016180435.1 Candidatus Sungiibacteriota bacterium | reverse complement strand
TGCGGCACTTGACCAATGGATTCGTGCGATCGTCGCCAAAAGAAAAACTATACGTTGCAATGGAACAAATTGCCAACCAAATTTTTCCCACTAACCCTTTCTTATATATAGACCTTTATTCTCCAACCTATCAAATTTTTGCCTCTTGTCAAGATGGCCGGGATGCTAAAAACCCTGGCACGATCGGCAGTACGCCGAGAGAAAAAAAGGAAATAAGTCCGGCAAAAATGCAATGACGATTGGCATATCCGTCATAGTTAAATTATAAAGACTCAATGGAAAATTTGTAATTATCGGATGAGACGTGTTACTCTAATTTTAGAGTTCTTTCCAATCGGGGTATTATCAAGTGGGCAATTTAAGAGATGCGCTGTGGGAGATCCGATGCGCCGTCCATCTGGCGTGGATCAGTATTTGGCATTATTTTTTCATTTTGGAAGAAGGAAAATTTTTGGCAAATCGGACTAATGTGGTTTTGCTTTATGGATTCAATGGTCTACCCGGAGGCCTTGTGCCGATAAAAGAGAAATTGGAATCATTGGGTTATAATGTTTTGATCCCGAATTTCGGACGGGGAACAAAACGCATTAGTGTATTTGTGCGCCGCTTAAGAATTTTTTTGCGAAAAAAAGAGGCGTCCTTAATTTATTGGAACAATTGCACGCTTGAGGAACTTGGTCCGAATCTCTTATTTTTCGGATATAGCATGGGCGGATTGGTTGCGCTTGAACTTTTGCGGCAGTATCCGGAGTACCGGAATGTCCGGGTGATTGCTTGCGGTACGCCGTTTCGCGGCACGCGCCTCGCGTATTTTTCCTCGGTGTTTTTTTCTGCCAGCCGGGATCTTATCCCCGGGTCAGATTTTCTTAAAGGGATGCATGAATACCTCATGATAAATTTGCCGAATTTGTACCAAGTGCGGGCCTGGTATGATGAGATTGTGCCACGTTTTTCAACCGCTCTTCCGGAATTTCCGGCCTACACCGCCTCTTCTGTGGCAGGACACGCGGCTCTGCTATATTTGGATAAAGAAACCCTCCAATATGTACTTTCTAAGCAATAATCCCCCGGGGGGATTTTTAAATTGACTTGCATGCAATGCCTAGGCATGTATAATGTATATATGGAAACTAACACCGCTAAGCCAATTATTAAGAATTTAATAGGCGCATCTATTGTTATAATTTTGCTTGTTTTATCATATGCCGCGCTTGTTTATGTCGGAACGTATTCCCGTTCTATCCAGCCCGGAGCATATCGCAGTTTTTCGGTAGCCGGAGAGGGAAAAGTCGTGGCTGTGCCGGATGTGGCGTCATTTACTTTCTCTTTGATTACGCAGGGCGGCAAGGATTTGGGAAAACTTCAGCAGGAAAATACCGAACGGGTGAATCGCGCAAGCGAATTTATAAAGTCGGAGGGTATTGATGCCAAAGATGTAAAAGCCGAAAATTATTCAGTGGAGCCGCGTTATCAGTATTTTAATTGCAATCCGGTTATTTTACGCGAAGGCGGGAGTGATGGCGCGCGTCCTTGTCCTCCTCCGGAAATCGTAGGATATACTATAACGAAAATGGTGTCTGTAAAAGTGAGGGAAAAGGATTTTTCAAAAATCGGAGGTCTTCTTTCCGGAGTGGTTTCGGCCGGGGCCAATTCGGTTTCACAGTTGTCTTTCACCGTGGATGATCCGACCAAATTGGAAAATGAAGCACGTGGCAAAGCCATTGTAGAGGCACAGGAAAAAGCCGGTATGATTGCCAAGGCCGGAGGATTTGGCGTGGGGCGTTTGATTTCCATCCAGGAAGGAGGCGGTTATTATCCGCGGCCTATGCTGTATGGCGCGCTGGAATCCAAAGTTGCTTTGGGCGGTGCAGATGCGGCGCCATCACCTACGGTTGAGCCGGGTTCGCAGGATATTAGGGTGAATGTTACGTTAGTTTATGAAATTGAATAAATCCCGTACTTTCCAATGGGATATAAAACCCCGCCGGGAGGATCTTTCTAACACCCCTTTATCTCTGCAGCAAGCTACGGGATATTCGGGGAAAGGTACGGGATAAATTATGAAAAATCCGGAATCACATCGCAATTTAATAGTGGAAGGATCAGGCAAACGTGCCAGGCAGGAAAATGAAGGTACTCTGCGGGAGGATGAGAAGAAACTTGCCGAGATTAATTTGCGCATTGCGCGCGGAGAGAATGTTGATCTTGAAAAAGAAGTGGGGGAAATTAGAAAACGGCGCGGATTGATCCGGAAAGATGAGGAATTGATCAATCGCGCGGATATGTAATACGTTATTGATTTTTTGTAAGGTCCGTTATAATAGCAAGCGGATCTTTTTTTGGAGAAATATGGCGAAACCATTGCGCGTGCTTTTAAAAATTTCGGGAGAGGCGCTCTCGGGCGAGGCCAAAACCGGATACAATCTTCCGGATATTGAATTTATTGCCCGGGAAATTAAAGGTGCGTCTGATAGCGGCGGAAAGAAAATCGAGCTTGCGGTTGTGGTCGGGGGCGGCAATTTGATCCGCGGGGCGCGCCTTAAAAAGGAGCTTGGCCTGGATTCGGTGGTGGCGGATTACGCCGGAATGCTTGCGACTTTGGTGAATGCGGTTGTGTTTCAGGATATTTTGGAGAAAAAATACGGGCTGGTGGTCAGGGTTTTATCGGCAATCGAGGCGCGCCAAGTCGCCGAGCCCTATTTGCGTCGGGTGGCCATGAGCCATTTGGAAAAAGGCCGGGTGGTGCTACTTGCCGGAGGCACCGGCAATCCTGATTTTTCAACCGATACTGCCATGGTTTTGCGCGCGCATGAGATCGAAGCGGATATGGTGTTAAAAGGCACCAAGGTTTCCGGAATTTTTGACAAAGACCCGAAAAAATTTAAAAACGCCACAAAAATTCCGCAAGTCAGTTACATGGATTATCTTAATAAGCATTTGGAAATCGTGGATGCGACTGCCGTTACTTTGGCGCGTCAGCATAATCTCTCAATCCAGGTATTTGATATTTTTAAGAAAGGTAATTTGAAAAAAGCGATCACGGGAGAAAAAATCGGATCGGTTATTAAAGAATAATATGATGCCAATCTACAAATCTTATGCCAATCTGGCGAATTGCGAATCGTTACTATTTGAGCCTGTCGATAATATACATTTAAGGCACCTTCTCGATTTCACTTAAAGAATAAAATAAGGGTTAGTGGGAAAAATTTGGTTGGCGACCTTTGAAAATATTCTTGTAAATATGCGACAAATTTGATGATTTTCAGGATAATTCGCGTGTATGAA
>JACPBG010000011.1 GCA_016180435.1 Candidatus Sungiibacteriota bacterium | reverse complement strand
CTATCCATTTTTAATTCTCCAATCTCCAGGCCTTTCTGCAAATTTGCTTCCTGCGCAAATACGCTGCCCCATCTTAACCCATATCCCAGGTAAACAAAACCAGCTCCAGAACCACCGCCATTGCCATCATTTCCATTAGCGCCAACAATAACATCATCATACCCGTCTCCATTCACATCCCCGGCAGGCGCTACACTAATACCTTGCTGGTCGTTTGCAGCAACTCCAGTCATATTAACATCAATTGCATTGTCCATGGAAGCTCCTCCAAAGTAAACAAAAGCAGCTCCAGAACTAGCGCCATTGCCATCATTGAAATTAGCACCCACAATCACATCATCATACCCATCCCCATTTACATCCCCAGCAGATGCTACGCTAACACCTTGATTGTCGCCTGTAAGAACTCCAGTAAGATTAACATCAATTCCATTATTCATAGAAGCTCCTCCAAAATAAACAAAAGCAGCCCCAGATTCAGCGCCATTGCCATAATTTAAATTAGAGCCAACAATCACATCATCATACCCGTCCCCATTCACGATCACATCATCATACCCGTCTCCATTTACATCCCCGGCAGGCGCTACGCTAATGCCTTGCTGGTCGCCTGCAGCAACTCCAGTAAGATTAACATCAATTGCATTGTCCATGGAAGCTCCTCCAAAATAAACAAAAGCAGCTCCAGAACTAGCGCCATTACCGTCATTTAAATTAGCGCCAACAATCACATCATCATACCCGTCTCCATTTACATCCCCGGCAGGCGCTACACTAACGCCTTGCTGGTCGCTTGCAGCAACTCCAGTAAGATTAATATCAATTGCATTGTCCATGGAAGCTCCTCCAAAATAAACAAAAGCAGCTCCAGAACCAACACCATTGCCATCATTTCCATTAGCGCCAACAATAACATCATCATACCCATCTCCATTTACATCCCCGGCAGATGCTACACTAAAGCCTTGCCTGTCACTTGCATTAACTCCAGTCATATTAACATCAATTGCATTGTCCATGGAAGCTCCTCCAAAATAAACAAAAGCAGCTCCAGAATTAG
>JACPBG010000004.1 GCA_016180435.1 Candidatus Sungiibacteriota bacterium | reverse complement strand
CAAAAGCGCCAATCTATACTGCCTCATAAATCACCTCCCGTGATTATTTGCGAAGCGCCGTCGTCCAGTTTCCGAGTTCTCCTCGGCCCGCTGACTTATCCGGGAATTTTTTACTCAAAGGACTTTTTATATTTTGAACTTGTGAATTTTGTGTGCCCAAGTCCAATAGGCATATTATACCACTAAAATAATGGAAAGTCAAATTTAAGACGGTATAAAAAATCGCCTATGTATGCTAAAATATAAAATCACATAGAGTTATATTTTAAGGAGAATGATTCTTTATAGAGACCATTGAATAATTACTCAAAAGTTATCTCCTGAGCCTGTCGAAGGATAACTTTTGGCTTATATATGTACCCCCTCGACCCGCTTCGCTCTCGCGAAAGCGAGGCGGGCAAGCTCGGGGAATAATTCAACGGTCTCTTATAGTAACGCAAGTTCTTCCGGGGAAAATGAAAACTCGCCTCCGGATTTTAGTTCGCCTTTGATAATTTTATCGGCGATCAGCTTTTCCACTTTGTCCTGGATAAACCTTTGCATGGGGCGGGCGCCAAATACCGGGTCATATCCTCCGCTGGCAACCGCATTGATCAGGGGCTCGGTGATTACAAGTTTTATATTCTTGGATTTTTTCAGGCGCGATCTAAGTTTTTCAAGGCCAAGGCGCGCAATCTGTGATAATGTTTCCGGTTTTAAGGGGCTGAATATGACCACTGCGTCAAAGCGGTTCAAAAGTTCCGGACTGTAAATTCCCTCTTTTTGAATATAGGAAAAAAGCTCATTTTTTACGGATGCCGGATCGGTTCCTTTTTGCACCAGTTCCCAAATAAGTTTGGATCCGGCGTTGGAAGTCGCGATTATTATGGTATTTCGCATGTTTACTTTTCGTCCCAGATGATCCGTGAAAAACCCTTCGTCCAGCACCTGCAAAAATAAATTTTTCACTCCCGCACTGCATTTTTCAAATTCATCCAAAAGCACCAGGGCGTATGGCGAGAAGTGCATGCGGCTGGTTAAAAGCCCGGGCTCGTTTTTTTCGAACGATCCGACTAATTTTTCAAACCCCTCTTCGCTTTGATACTCGGTCATGTCAAAGCGCGCCATACTCTCTTCGTTCCCGAAATATGTTTCGGCGAGCGCTTTCGCGGTTTCGGTTTTTCCAACGCCCGTGGGTCCTAAAAATAGAAATGTGCCGATGGGACGTTTGGGGTTTTGGATGCCGGAGCGAGCGCGGCGTATGGCATCCGATACGGCGCGTACGGCCTCATTTTGTCCGATGACGCGTTTGGCTAAAAATTCTTCGAGTCCCAGCAGTTTTTTTTGCTCCTCTCCGGAAACTTCACCAAGCGGTATGCCGGTTTTTCGGGTTATGATCTCCATTACAAGTTCCGGCGTTACATAAAACATGCCCCGCGAAATCGCTTCTTTCATAACTTCTTCCATAAGATCAATCGCGCGCTTGGGCAACGCGCCCTGTACAAGATTTTCCGTGGAGCTTTGCGCGATTTTTTCAAGCGCAGGATAGGTGAATACTGCGCGTGCTCCGTAGGCGTATTCAACATTTGGCACGTGCTCCTCCAGAATTTCCAAAAGCCGTTCTCCCTCGGGTTCCGTAATGTCGATCCGCGCAAAATATTTCATAAGTCCCGCGTTATTTTCTATGATGCGCCGAAAGCTTAAAGCATCTCCGAGCGCAATAATATGCACGCCCGAACCCGAAAGATACGGCGATAAAATTTCTACGGCATTAGTGCCGGTTTTGGCAAGCGAGTCGACGAATTCCGGAAATTCGTCGATTGCCAGAATAATGTTTCCGGCGCCTACCGCTTCATTCATGAGGCGTATCAAGAGTTCTTCGATTTCCCCCTTGGTTTTACCGGAGGCTATTAGCGCCGATCCTTGCAGTTTGAAAACACGTTTATGTTCAAGTTGCGGAAAAATTTGCCCCCAGGCGATCATGCGCACGAGTCCCAAAAGCGTGGTGTATTTTCCGGCCCCCGCCTCCCCGACAATTATTACATTGGCGCCCGATTGTTTAAGAAGCGCGGATTCCAGAATTTCGATTTCGCGCTGTTTGCCTATGAGTTTTGCTCCTTCCATGCGGACGGCTTCATCCGATAAGTCATAGGCGAATTTTTGCAAAAGAGGGGTTGAGCCATATGCCCAGTCCTTGCCAAATCCCGGTACGCGCGCCAAATTTTCTCGAAGCCACCATCTGCGTTTGCGGTCCTGCTTCATGAATTCATGCTCGAGCCATTCGGCGGTGCGGCGTATGGTCTGCGCCGGAACGCTTCTTGTATCAAAAAAAATTTTAGGTCCGTTTTGTCCGAAAAGCGCGGAAAGCAAATCGGTAAAAGTAATTTCTTCGCCATTTCCGCTTTGGGTTTGCGGCGTTAATTCTTCAGCAAGATTGATAAGCGGTACGGCTTCCGATTGTTTTTTCTGCGCTTGCCGGAATTCCTGATATATTTCGGGGACAATGCCCAGACGCATCAGGAATGAGTTTCCGATTTCGGTTTGCGGAAGCGCGTCAAAAAACGAATCAGTATCGGAATTTCGGGAAAATCCCGGACCGGCCATCCATAATTCCGAAGCATAAAAATTAAGGCGCGATGCCGTATTCGCACCTGCGCTATCCCCGCCTTTGGCGAGGCTCGCCCCTGGCGGCCCGCCTTTGGCGAGGCTCGCCCCTGGCGGCCCGCCTTTGGCGAGGCTCGCCCCTGGCGGCCCGCCTTTTTCTCCGGTTTTGGAATTGGCAAACCCCTCCAGCGCAAGGAGAACCAAAAGAGGGGCTGAAAAAATCATGGCCGCGCCGATAAAAAACGTATAATCCGGCAAAAAATCCGCAGCAGGAATTTTTGAAATTACCGCGGACGGCAATCCTTTGGCCGCAAATGCAAACCCGGCGCGTATGGCGGCTAGCGCCAGGAAAATTATAGTTGCGGCGCCGCAGATGGCCAGTGAACGGGCGCGGACCGATGAAGGAAATAAGGAGTTTAACGCAATCGCTCCGCTGAACTTATTTTTTGAGATTTCAAATTTATTCATTTTATCAGAATAAAAGATATATTCCGCTAAAAATTAAAAAGGGAATAAATATCGGGAATAAAATCCAGGCCGTGAGCGCCATAACCATCGCTATGCAGATTATCGTTTCAAATAGGAATCCCGCGGCAATAATAAAAATGCGCAATAAAAATCCCACCGCGCGTGAAACGGTATTGGCTACGATTGTTTCCCCCAGCGCTTCAAAATCCGTCCAATTTTTATATCCTTCTTGTATCCGGTAAAAGGGCGCGAACAGGGTTTTGGAAAGTAATTCTACGGAAAACACGTTCCAACCAAACCACAAAAAATTTCTTCCGAGTTCTAAAATTTCGGTTGGCGCCCGGCCATAATGCCAGGCGATATATTCGCTTATGAGTATGGTTAACCCCATACCTTCTATTATATATGCATGCATATAATTTGGAAAATTGAATAAAAGATGATATTGTATCAATTAGTTACTGTTTAAGAAAGTCATGCTGAGCTTGGTGAAGCATCTAAAGTTCGTCCCGTTAGAGCCGCCTTAGCTCAGTTGGTAGAGCAACGCATTCGTAACGCGTAGGTCCGGAGTTCAAATCTCCGAGGCGGCTCTAACGGGATAAACGTAGGTCCGGAGTTCAAATCTCCGAGGCGGCTCTAACGGGATAAACGTAGGTCGGGAGTTCGACTTGTCCCGCACCGAATTTCGACTTTTTCGGGTTGCCTCGAATAAGCTGGCGAGATAAAGTTTATATACGGGAAAAAGGGATTTCGAACCGAATGGTCACTAAAGCAACAGTCGAAATTCTGGTGGCGGGATTCTCCCCTCCGGCTTTTTTTGTCCAAAACTCGAGCTTGACAGCGCCATGTTCAGAGGAATAATATTGTAATATAAGTTGTTACAGCTAACCTTTTTACCAATTATGCGTAATATTATCAATATTTCATTACCCGAAAAAATGGCGCGGATAGTTGAGAAAAGTGTAAAGAAAGAACATTTTTCCACTAAAAGTGAATTTTTTCGTATGCTTTTACGGTTATGGATGGCGGGAAAATTTGCGACGGAACTGGAAGAATCCAGAGAAGAATTACAGAGAGGCGGGGGAAAGATGTTGAGGTCGCTAAAGGATTTAAGATAGTAGCGTGCCTCTGCTATGCAGATTTACTATTCCTCAAAATTTGAGCGGGAATATAAGAAACTTCCTCGGCACATTAAAGATTTAGCGGAAGAAAAAGAGAAGATTTTTAGAAATAATCCTTTTGACTCGCGTCTTGATACGCATAAATTAAATGGCCGCCTTAAAGAATTCTGGGCATTTAGTACGGATCAAAAATATCGTATTATTTTTGAATTTACGGAAAAAGATATTGTTTGGTTTCACTCAATAGGCGATCACAGCATTTACGATTAAAAACTTGGGGTAAAAATTTTCCACAGGCCTGCGAAGGTGATTCTACTCTCATACGTCAACCCGCTTCACGATAAGCCAATGGATCTGATTAATTGTTTAAATCCTGCGTGAAAATTGATAAAATTTAATGACGTCCCGCACTGCTCTGCAGCGCGGAACGTCATTAAAGTCGGAAAAATGTTACAATCATTATATGACTGGCAATTTTCATTACTTTTCTTCGAAAGAAGAAAAACATCAGGAGCGATTTCGATTGATGCGGGATAAAATACTGCGGGTTTTTCTTAAACCGCTTATTTGGCTTCACATAAGCCCTAATATGCTTACTTTTGTTAGTTTTATTAGTTTGGGTGGTTTTTTCTATTTTTTCATTGATAATCCATGGTTTTCAATTATTTTTCTTTTTGCTCATGTGTTACTTGATGGTGTTGACGGACCTCTTGCCAGAGCGACAGGAAAATCAAGTCGTGCTGGTAGCTTCCTCGACATGCTTAACGATCATACCGGAATGGTCATTGTTGTCGCCACAGTCATTCATTATTCAATGCTCGATTCCTTATTAGGATTGACTTATGTATATACCTACTCACTACTTATAGTTTTTATCTTATATCAAAATTCATTAGGTGTTCCACCGAGCATTGTTTTTCGAAGTAAATATCTGTTTTACGCGCTTTATATGCTGTGGGCATTAAGTGGTATAAATATTTTTAATGTGACCACCGCTATATTTATATTGTTCACCTCGATTTCATTAGTTGCGGGGGGCGTAAAAATTTTTAGTATACTTAAAAGTCAAAAATAATATTTATGTATTATTTGAATGAGATCGTTGGAATATTTTTATTATTTCTTCCTGCGGGTGTTGCAAATATGACACCAGTTTTTGTTCGAAAGACTAATTTTTTAAATTTTCCTGCAGATGGAGGAAAAAACTTTAGAGGGAAAAGAATATTTGGTTCTCATAAAACTGTGCGGGGTTTTTTCTTTGGAATAATTGCCTCGATCGCAGTTGTATATTTAGAAAAAACCTTCGCACATCAAATAGGTTTTTACGCCCTATTGGATTATGCGTCTATAAATTTCATCCTGCTTGGATTCTTGCTTGGATTCGGTGCGCTTGCCGGGGATTGTGTAAAAAGTTTTTTCAAAAGACAGATGGATATTCCGCCCCGAAATTCATGGTGGTTTTTTGATCAAACAGACTGGATATTGGGAGCATTTATTTTAACCTCCACCTACATGATTTTTAATCCTGATATATATATTATCGGACTGCTGTTTTTTGCTATCTTGCACCCTTTAGTAAATCTTCTCGGCCATTTTTTAGGCATTAAATCGGAAAAATTTTAAACTACTCACAAAATGAAAATTTTATCGTGGAATATTTATAAGGATAATAAAAGAATGCCAGATGCTGTTGAGTTTTTGAAAAACGGAAAATTTGACGTTATCTGCCTACAGGAGTTTCCGATTCAAGACTTAAAGAAACTAAACTTATTGACAGCGCATTTATATTTTGAAGAAGAATTTCTTGTATACAATAATTCACGCAAGAAACCAGACAGAATGTATACAGTAATAATCTCAAATACCCCTATTCAAAATAAGGGTGTTATCAAGCATAAAAATTACTATGAAGATATCACAAAACAAGATGACAGATATCAGGATTTTAGAGCTGATTCAATGTATGCTGATATTGACATAGGCGAACGTAAATTACGAATTTTCAATGTACATTTTAGGTGCGTGGCTGGACCATATCATCGTTTGTCTCAATTCCGTGAAGTTCTTGAGAATTTTAACCCCCAGCGTGAAAATATTGTTTGTGGGGATCTTAATACTTTCGGGCATCCGGTAATAAATATATTTGTGTGGAAATATTTTGGATTCAAAATTAGAGAATTTTTTATTAACGAAAAAACGATTTTGAGAGCCACCTTTGACCTTAATAAACTTCAAAATCCCTTTAGGGGCTTACTAACATTTCTTAAATTTCCTATGCAACTTGACTATATTTTACTTCCCAATATAACAAAAATTATTTCAAAACGAAGATTTTTAAATTCGTATGGTTCTGATCATTTACCAATAAGTGTAGAAATATAAGAACGCTGTCTTGAAAAATTTCTGAAAGCCCGTACGGTTTTTACGATCAAAGTTTGATTTAAATTACCCCCCCCAAATTATTATAGGGGTGTATAACAAAATTTGGTGAGTAATGCCTAAATAAGTTATTTTTTCGAGCAAGCCGCAGCGGCGGCGCGTCGAGAAATTACCTTAATCCATAATGTACTTCTCGACAGGCTCGAAGAATAAAATTGGCTTAAAATCTCATTATTCACCAAATTCATAACAGTCCCCTTTATTTTTTATATTATCATGGTATGATTAAGAAAGTTATGGATTATCTTGGCGAAAAGCTGAATTTATTGGGTATTAAGATCCGCGGTCTCGCGGACCGTCTTTGACATAGCCGGAAAACGCGAAGAAATTTTGAAAATAGAAAAAGACATGCAGCACCCTAATTTTTGGGATATGCGCGAGAGCGCCGCAAAATCATCGCAGGAATTGGCTGTTTTGAAACGTTCGGTTGAGGACTGGGAGGCATTGGATAAAGAATTAAAGGATTTGGCGGAATTGGCGGCGACCGAATCATCCGATGATAATTTTTTGAAAGAATTAGCCGGGAAGGCGGATAATGTTTCGCAGGCGGTTCATCGCCGGGAGAACGAACTTTATTTTTCCGGTAAATACGACAAAGGCAGTGCGGTATTATCGGTTTATGCCGGAGCCGGAGGAAAAGATGCGGAGGATTGGGCCGCCATTCTCCTGCGCATGTTTCAAAGATATGCCGAACGCCGCAAATGGATGGCAAAAATCCTCCATGAACATTGGGGGGAATATTCCGGTCCGGGCGGATTGGGCATGAAAAACGCCACAATCGCTATTCAGGGTCCGGCGGCATACGGATATTTGAAAAAAGAATCGGGGGTACACCGTTTAGTAAGAATTTCCCCGTTTTCCGCGCAGAAATTGCGCCACACCTCTTTTGTGCTAGTGGATGTTATGCCGGAGTTTGTGGCGCCGGACGAGGTTGAATTAAAATCAGACGATATTAAGGTGGAATTTTTCCGCTCATCCGGCCCGGGCGGGCAAAATGTGAATAAGCGCGAAACAGCTGTACGCATTATTCATACTCCGACCGGCATTCAGGTGGCATCCCAAGCCGAGCGTTCGCAGGAACGGAATCGGGAGATAGCCATGGATCTTTTGCGTTCCAAACTTTACCGCGCCGCTCTTGAAAAACAGGAACAGGAACGTAGCGGAGTCCGCAATGAAAAGGTCTCCATAGAATGGGGAAGTCAAATCCGTTCCTACGTTATGCACCCGTATCAAATGGTAAAGGACCACCGGACAGACATTGAAACCTCGCAAATTGATAAGGTGCTTGATGGGGATTTGGATGAATTTATCGAAGCCGAGATTAAAATGTAAAATTATGGAAGGTGATCCGAAAAAAGAATCTAAAAAATCAACATTGGCAAAAGAGATTACTGAAGCAATAACATCGCAAGATAAGCAAAAATTGTATGCGGCGCTTAGTGAAATTAATCATATTTTGACCGGCGGCAATAGCGGAGATTTTCAAGACGGAGTCAGTACCAAACAATTTTTGCGGGATATTGATAGGTTTATTCATGACGCCGGAGAAGGATTCTCAAGTCTTAATATTTCTTTGGGAGACGGCGGTACATCTCGCCTCATTTTGTGGGTTGAGAACGGCAGAATAGATTTAGATATAAGCCCGGTTTCAAGCGAGAAAGTTAAACGGAAATGGGACGAATTACAATCAAATATAAAAAATAGTTAAGTGATTGCACCGATAGGTGCTACATTAAGCAAATGTAGAAAGCGAGTCAAATAATTTCAGTAATATGGTTTTGAAACAATCAGGAGGCGCGGCGGCATGGTCCGAGCACTCAAAGTATTGAGTGCGCGGCGCCGCGCTGGATGCTTAGCGAGTCTCGCGCTGGCGAGACGAGCGGGTTTCAAAACCATGTTGCTGAAATTAAAAAGCGAGCAATGATTTTTTTTGATAACGTCTCAAAATTTTATAACCACAATTCCGTCGCGTTAAAAGACGTGACTCTTAAAATTAATCCCAAGGAATTTGTTTCCGTGGTGGGTTCTTCGGGCGCGGGGAAAACCACGTTTTTGAAATTATTGATACGGGAGGAGGAGCCGTCCCGCGGCAAGATAATTTTTGACGGCGCGGAGGTCGGCGAGCTTGATCGAAGACGCCTGCATCTGCTCCGGCGCCGCATCGGCACCATTTTTCAGGATTATAAGCTTCTTTCTTCCAAGACCGCGTATGAGAATGTGGCGTTTGCCATGGAGGCATCCGGCAAATCGGATGAGGAGATAGACGAGGATGTCCCGCAATCGCTTGAGATCGTGGGGCTTAAGGATAAAATGCACAATTTCCCGCATCAGTTGTCCGGCGGAGAAAAACAGCGGGTGGCGATTGCGCGCGCGATCGTGAACCGGCCGGATGTTATTTTGGCGGATGAGCCGACCGGCAACCTTGACCCCATAAATACATGGGAGATAATAAAGTTACTGCAAAAAATCAATGAGCTCGGAACCACGGTGGTTCTGGCGTCCCATGATAAAGAGGTGATCAATATGATAGGCAAGCGGGTAGTGGTGCTGGATAAGGGAATGGTGGTGAGTGATAAGGAAAATGGAAAGTATTTGGTGTAGATGTGCAGTTAATTTTCATTTTCCGAGGAGGAGGGATTGATAATAAAAAATTGTATTGCGTTTGATTTTGCGTTATAGTTTGCGTTTAACTTTGCTTCTATAATTATGACAACACTAAAACGAATTCTAAAAACCGGATTTTTGAATTTCAAACGCAACGGCTGGCTTTCGGCCGCGACTGTGATGGTCATGGTGCTCTCGCTTTTTGTTTTGGGGAATTTGATTTTCCTTTCGGCTTTTGCATCCACCATTTTGGCGGAGTTCGGGTCCAAAATTGACGTATCCGTATATTTTGCCTCCGATGCCCCGGAGGAAAACATTTTCGCGGTAAAAAAGGATTTGGAATCGCATCCGGATGTGGCTCAAGTCCAATATGTTTCGCGGGACGAAGCACTGCAAGTTTTCCGCGCGCGCCATAAAGACGAGGAACTTATCGGACAAGCGCTGGAAGAATTGGGAGAAAATCCCCTGCAGGCAAGTTTGAATATTCGCGCCAAAAATCCAGCGCAATATGCGGCTATCAGCGAATTTTTATCCGGCAAAAAATATCCGGTGATTGATAAAATAAATTATTTTGAAAACAAGCTGGTGATTGAGCGCCTGTCCACTATTTTGAATTCGGTGCGCGGCGGGGGTTCGGTGCTTGTTTTGGTGCTTTCCATCATCGCTATTTTGGTCTCAGTAAATACAATTCGTATGGCAATTTATACCATGCGGGAAGAAATCGGCATTATGCGTCTGGTGGGCGCTGCGCGCTGGTTTATCCGCGGGCCGTTTCTGGTTTCCGGCGTGCTTTACGGAGCATCGGCCGCGATTTTAACGGTTTTGATATTTTTTCCGCTGGTCTGGCTTATTTCCCCGCGCCTGATTCTTCTTATGCCGAGTTTTGATCTGTTCCAATATTTCCTCATGAATTTATTAGAATTTTCCGCAATTTTATTCGGCACCGGAATTTTAATCGGCGTATTTTCCAGTTTCCTCGCGGTGCGAAAGTACCTGGATATATAGATTTTTTGCGCCTTTTATGCTATATTTAAAATCGTTCCGATAACGGAACGATTTTTCAATTTTTGCGGGATCGTCTAACGGTAGGACACATGCCTCTGGAGCATGTTATCCTGGCCCGCCCCGTTAGATACTTAAGAATTCACCGTGTTAATTATTTAAAATCTGCCTGTTTATTGGTAGAGCTGCCGGGTCATCTAACGGTAGGATGCATGCCTCTGAAGCATGTTATCTTGGTTCGAGTCCAAGCCCGGCAGCCCTACCCGGAAGCGGGTTAAATATTTTGTATCTAACGGGGTAAAAATCCAGGTCCCGCAGGTTTGCTTAAAATTTATCTAACGGGGTGAAAATCCTGGTCCAACAGCGTTACTCTTTTTTTTGATAGATAATAAATAAATAAAATCCCGAGAAATGAATCTCGGGTACTCTAATTCATAATGGATTGGGTAAAAATGCCTCCCAATCGAACGAGCGAGGATGTTCCTCGATATAATCGCGTAAATGATGAACGAGCAGTGGCCTGATAAGAATTGGTCCGGATCTTGGTCCTTCGGCGGGAAGGCCCAGAAACACGATTCCGGTATTATTCGGCGGAAAACCAAGCTCGCCAAACGCATCCGTATGTGTTCCGGCGGGCGCCATGAACTCCAGGAAAAACGAGGCAAGCAAGGCCCCGAGAAAGTGCTTATCGCCCGACATCCGAACAATAAACTTTTCATCAAAAATGCGTGAGTAATTCGCTCGTCGCAACGCAATTCTTGCTCCCTGACGAACGGTGTTACCCCAATCTACCGCATTGGCCGCCGGGGTATTGCGAAGATCAAACGCGTATTCATAGCCGCCGGATGCCTGTACTGTCCCAAAAGCTATGAATTTATTTCCAAAGACCGGTCCCTTTACATATTTATCCAGAAGTTCCTCTTGGCCGGCCCATTGCGGACGCGCCAGTAAGTACGATTTCTTGAATTCCGCGAATAACCATCCTTCGGATAAATTCCCGTCGGTTGTCTTTATGCCGTGGTTACCCGTGCCATTATTGTCAAACCCGAGATCACACGTGTCGTAAGGAACCTCAAGATAATCCTCAAATTCGCTAACCGGACGCAACCTAAGTCCTGCTTTAATGCTTCGCAAAAGCATTCCGCTAAAGATATCGATGTTTGGCTTAATATGACATTTCACAAATGCGTCGATCTGACGGGTATAAGAATCTGTTCCGCGCACGCGTACTTGACGACTGGAGAAAGCCTCCATCTTGTCAATTAGGGTTTCGCGTATTCGCGGATTTTTCTCTGCTTTGATTTGCCCGCGAAGTTCATGCAGTTCTTTTTCGAAACGATAGTGCTGCATTTCGTGCCGATGTGGCTCTTTTTCTGCAGGAAAATGGTGTCCTTGAGTCGGGTCGTCATTCACCACGAACATATGGAATGGCGGTAATTTGTCGCCGTCTCCGTAACCAGACATATGCATAAGATAAAATACCGCCTCGGCCATACCCAAGCTTTTACCAACCCTAGGGTTACGCAAAAATTCCTTGGCGCGCCCTCCCCAATGCTGGTCAGTGGCAGCCATAATCCAGATGTATTTACCGGTAGGATATTTAGTCGGCGATTTACGCCTCGCGATTGTTTCGTAAAAACCCAGTGCCTCAATCGTAACCGGAGATGCATTTACCATACCGTTGGTAGCGGTAATTTCCAGGAGTCCACCCTGAAACATGGGATGATTAACCACGCTCCTAATCGGATGCCCTCCGCCCCGAACAATTTGGCTCGTTTTCTCTCGCATGAATTTCCCATCCACTAGAATTGGCGCCACATACACTCGCGGGGAGTATTCACGTTTTCCTTTGGCATCAACTTCACGCGCTGTCACGGCATAGGAAATCGCGTGCGGATGGCAGATTACAACTGTTTCCGCCATCTTCATTGAAAGCGCCAGGGACGCATAAGAATCACAAAATTTGGAGAGAAGCGCATCGGTCACTTGCAAATGCCCCGGGATAACAATATGAACTTTATCCTTTGGCTCCGGTCCGACTTTTATGAATGTATCGCCCAAAGATATCACTTGCGATCCTGGAATGGCGCGTTGAACGAGAAGAGAAATCAATGCCAGTGCCAATTTATGGAACCGCTGCCAATCTTCGGGTGTAACGTTAGTCATGCGGGTGCGCGACTCCTGTTCCTTAAGTCGGCGGAATTCGGCTTTTAGTTCTTCAATTTCTTTCTTATCCTCGGTTAAAGTGTTGCGCAGATCTTCATATGTCTTTTGCAATTTTTCTTTAACCGCCGGATCTTCTTCTCGAGTAAGGTCGCGCTCCAGATCCGCAAGTTTTTTATCAATCGCGCGAATTTCTTTCTCATCACGCCTCATGGCGCGTGCTGCTGCAGCTGCCAGAGCACGAAGCTCTCCTTGTTTGCGTCCTGTTATGAATACGATTTCCGCATGCGCCGCGGCCATCACGGTTTCAAATTCCTTGGGACCGAATACAATCAACACTTTTCCCGAAAATTCAGGGGTCTTATCGGGACGGATAAAAACATTCCACCATCCGCACAACAGATTTTTGGCTGCCTCTTTGGCGGTTTCATAAATAATCTCGCTGGTAAATTCGTTGGCTTTAATCGCGTTTATGACGCCAAGCGCCACTTCTTGATATCCGGGATCAAGCACATTGACGTTGGTATTTCTGCCGCTATAAAGAGAACGCAGGCCCTTGACCGGACCCGCGGCCTTGGTCATATCAAGATCAAAAATTCCTGTTAGGAGAAACGCTTCCCATTTATTTCTTTCGGCATAGGCGAAACTGCGACGAATTGGATTTTGCTCCATACGAGGAGTATGCAATAGACCAAGCTGCGGACCGCTCATGATTCCAAACTTAAAATTTCTTGGGTCCCGAAACGCTATCTCCAGGGGCTTATCAAAAGATATTTCCGGCAGTTTGAAATTGCGGATTTCTTCCTCCGGAATATCTTTATCTCCGTCTCCTATAATGCGACCGATGCCGTGAACGAAATTAGAAGCAAAGGGCGCAGGATGCTTAACGGTCGTAAGACCCCTTTCTTCCCGTTCTTTGGACTGAATCATTTCCAAAGGGATATGACGATGGTACTCGGTAAATTTATCCACGATTCCTTTTTCGATAAACTCCCTCAGAGTAGCAAGCGCGCCGCCCTTTTCGTCAACCCACAAAATTCGGCCAAGCTTCTTTCCGAAATACTCAGGAGTCAAATTGAATTTGATCTTAGCAATTTCATCGGCAAATTCAATTAAAATGCGCTGCCGCAAACCTTCAGCACCCGCCTCCTTAAGTATATTTTCGTAAATAAGCTCGGTCATGCGGCGGTCAATCTTCTTATCTAGTTCCTCCACGCTTTTATATTCGCGTACGATTTCAATTCGAGTTCGCGTTTCTCCCAAAAATCTTGCGGCGGCCTTTAAACCGTCTACGCTTACCGCTTCCTGCCATTCTTTAAGCAGGTCCTCATTGGTATTTCCGGCAACACGGTAATCAGAACGCCAGCGGTTCAAAAATTCATCCTTGAACTTCTGATACCGTTCCGAGTCGGATTTTTCAAGTTCTTCCCACCACCTGACCGTTACTTCTTCAACTTTACCCTTTTCGGATTTTCCCCAGATAATCGGTATTAGGATCTCTTTGAAGCCAAGCGCGGCAACTCGTTCCGGCGTTAAATTGTGTATATGCATCTTTAATGCATTATGAGTTGTACTTCCCCTGAATCCTAATTCTTTTAATTTCGCGCGTGTTGCTATGATAATGTCCCTAAGTTTTTTTCTTCCCGCCGAAATATACGGACTATAAGAATGAGATTCAAGCGCAGCTTCAATTAGAATCCGCTCGTGATTCTCGTCCCAGATGATATTTTCAAGACGGTCGCGCCGGATGTCATTTTCGCCCATAATACTCTCCAGCTGACGTTTACGACAGCCGAATCTTTTTGTAAGAAATGGCCAGGGCTTATTTCGATTTTCACGGAGATCTTCAATAAGTTCTTGAGTCCACTTTTGTGGGCCAACGTTCGCATCAGGCACTTTATCACGATCCCTCCGAATTCTATACCCGGACATTGTATGTTTAATGGCACGTCTGGTTTTTTCCGGAAACAATTTCTCAAGTTCTTCCCATGGGTCAAGTCGGTGTTCACGCAATAGGTTTAATCTTCTTTCGTTATCTTCAAGCCAATAAGTTGATCTTTTTTTCATTTCCGATCCTCCATGCCTATAGATGCCGTTATGTTATTGTCAGAGAACATCTGCTTTCATTATGCCTGTGGAAAAGCGTTTGGGAACTTCACAAAATTTAAAATTGTGGTTTAATATACAGCTCGCCAACCACTTTTTAATTCAAGAACTTCGGTTTGGACAAAATTTTCGCTCGGCATCCTGTATTTTTCGGCAAGGCTTCGGCCGCTCCTGCGGCGGCCTGCAGGGTCGGGCGAACACCGAGCACTCAAATAATTTGGAATGCTCGGGCCAAGCTGTTCGCCCTCCCATTGCCGAAAAACCCAGGATGCCTCACTTATAACAGAAATCAGTCCTCCATTAATTGAATTAAGAAAGTGATTGGCTCGCTTAACAGTTTTCTCGTTGTCCACTAAATTTTGTTCAGAGTGTATGAGGGCATATTGAATGTAGCGCTACGCGCCGATTTTATTGTAACTTCGGGGCTGTGGAAAACTTTGATTAGATAAAAATGGGGTTTATGCTTTACTACCAACAGCACATTACCAAAGGGGCTTTTTGTGTATCAAACCGAAATTCTGATACTGGCGATGATCTTGGCGAGCTTGTCCGGATGGTTTCTGCACCATCGCCTGAAATTCAAGGTAACCATCGGAAGCCGTTTAACACCGCTGGCAAGCATTATAATCGGAGTGGGGCTGGCATATCTTCTGCCGGATTACGGCAAGGCGATAATTTTCTTTTCAGCCGCCATCGCGCAATTTATTTCTTTTGTTTTTGTGAGCAATTTGCGCCAGCGCGGATCATTTTTCTGGCATGCGGTCGCGGCTGTTGCTTCCAATGGAACGTGGTATGCCACCATGCATCTATTTGACGACGCCAGAGCCAATTGGATTTATTTGTTCCCGTTTATTGCCGGCGTAGCCGCAGGCCGTACCATCGGGGTTTTGTGGGCGCAATACGTAGTCAAAAGATTTGACTTGAAAGCCGATGCCACGCGAGACGATAAACTCGCACCGGGAAAACGCCTGCGATATATTGCGAGAGAGCCGACATTTTGGGTGCTTTTTTCAGCACTCATCGGCTACACCCTATATGGCCTGATCTATTTTGACGTTGCATTGAAAAACGGCCTCATGGTAATTGTAGGGCTTAGCATTCTGCAAAACCTTTTTACTTCTATGAAGGCCCGGGCACAAAACCGCGGCAACAATAATTACATCGTTGCCATAGAGTTACTCGGAGGAACTATCTTCTATGTAAACGCGGTCTATCTTTTTTCGGTACATTTGCCGATCGAGCTTTCTCTGCCCTATATATTATCAACCGTACTCGGGTCAACCCTGGGGGCATTTTTCTCCATGATCATCGAACGCAAAGCCGACATAGCACCCGACCGCCATCTTGAAAAGAAGGCCCAGGTTAAACAATCCAAACTTCCATATACGATTTTTGCGGCTCTGTCCGCAACATGGATTCTAGCGAATGAATCTATTCTTAATTACTTGGGAGTCAATGTACAATCGCTTGCGTTTCCTCTTCCGATCCCGGGCATGGATGATCTGCCGCGCATGGTTATTATGCTTATCGCGGCCATAATTTTCTTTCTGGATTCGTTTTTACACACTGCCACGAGTCGCGCCGGAAACAGAAACCACACCGGGTACCATGTAAGCGCCTGCATACCCAAGGGTTTGGTGGATTTTTGCAAAATGGGGTATTTTGCATTAAACCCCAGAATCCCGGACATTGTTCCGATTGCAATCCTGGTCGGATGTCTTGGATCGCTTTTCGGAAAAGATATATCCCAGCGCATTGAAAAATGGCTGGATGCGCGCATGGATGCGGCTGAAGGAAAAACGTCTGCTCTCGCAACTGTTGTCATTGCGCAAAAGTAAATTTTTTGAGAAAAATAATAATCGGTCTGTTGACCGATTTTTAATTACATCTCCGCAAGATTAACGATTTTGATGCATCCGTAGCCATTCATCATACGGCATTTTATTTCTCTCTCTGGTTTGTCGGACACTCAACACTCCGCCATCCCATAGACGCATTTTTTCCGTGGTGGTTTGCTCTATCGCGCCGTTTGGCGTAACTTTTAAGAGAGGCATCCCCAATTCTTCAAGGCGTACTGCTTCTCCGTAAGCGCCTGCGCTCCAGGCACCATCCGGAAAAGGAAGGAAAATACCCCCGGACATGGTGGGAAGAATTTCCTGAAAATAATAATCCATCGCGTTTCCGGTTTTGGCCTGCCAGCGCTTTACGCCCTCATCATGCTTGGGCTGGTTAGGATTTTCAATATGCCATCCCGGAAAATTACTTTGGATGACAGGTAAAAGTCGTTCAACGGTTTTGGAGTTATAAGCCGCCAGTGGCTGGCCGAAATAAAGTTTTGGCGTTACTGAACATCCGGCCATCCAAAACCAAACAATAAAGAAAAACAAGGGTAGCAGAAAAAATCTTTTAGGGGACATTTTACCCACCTTGCGTTACCAAAAAACTATACGGATCATAATATATTTCGGGACTTGACACAAGAGAAGGACGCGAGACAAATCATAAAAACGATCCTTCCGGGTCGTTATTTTAATTCAAAATTTAGGGAAATTATGCAAAATTAGCATTGTTAACAACAATATACGATCGTGGCATATTGTTAACAATGACCATTTGAAACAAAAACCGACATGGCATGCGCTATATTGGCCGACCCTCCTCAAAGCCAGATACGGTCTGCCTGCGAAATTTTGCTTTGGCTCGGTATTCTTCAAGAGTCCAGGCGCCTACATAACTCATGGAAGAGCGCAATGCGCCCATAAGCTCATCCACCGCGCCTTTGGTTTCCCCACGGTACCTAACGCGGCGCGGCACGCCCTCGGGCGCGCGCAATTTTTCCGATTCATCCCGATCCACCCGCGAAATTTGGAATTCAAGCGAAGCCGAACCGCGATATATTTTCCATTTTTCTCCGTCTTCATAAAACGGCTCGCCCGGGGTTTCCTCACATCCTGCAAAAATATATCCCATCATGACCGAAGACGCGCCCGCGGCAAGGGCCTTGCAGAAATCCGATCCCCCGCGAATACCGCCATCCGCCATAACCGGAATTCCACGCTCTTTTGCCACAGCCGCACATTCTGCCACAGCAGTTAATTGCGGCGTACCTACGCCCGGACCCTCTCTGGTTTTACAAACCGCGCCGGGACCAATTCCGACTTTCACCGCATCCGCACCCGCATCAATAAGCATTAACGCGCCCTCCGGCGTATCCACGTTTCCGGCCACAACCGGAAAATCTTCACCCAGCTCCGATTTCAAACGCCTTATCGCATCCTTAAGCCGCGTGGAAAATCCCCGCGCCGTATCAATCAAAATTATATCTGCCCCGGCATTGGCAAGAGCCGCGGCATCTTCCGCGAAGTCCCCGGACACCCCGACCGTGGCACCCACCGCCAGACGCCCTTTTTGATCGCGAAGCGCCAACGGATATTGCTCTATTTTTAAAATATCTTTAGCGGTAATTAGTCCTGCCACACGCCCTTCTTCATCAACTAACGGCAATTTTTCCACTTTATTTTTTCGTAAAATAACTCGCGCCTGCTCCAATCCGGTCCCCGGCGGCGCAGTCACAAGCGGCATCTCGGTCATGATTTCCGCAACTTTCTTTTCATTCGCATCTTCAAAACGAATATCGCGCGAGGTGATAATTCCAACAAGTTTTCCCATGCCCTGATCAACAACCAAAAGGCCCGATACCTGCAAATTTTTCATCATATCGCGCGCCTCACGGATAGTCGCGTCCGGCCGAATTACGAAAGGATGCTCGATTATGCCGCTATCCGCGCGCTTTACCTTTTCCACCTCACGCACTCTGCGTTCAATCGGCAAAAATTGGTGGATAAACCCGATTCCGCCCAGACGCGCGAGTGCCACCGCCATCCGCGATTCCGTGACTGTATCCATATTTGCCGACACTGCCGGAATGTTTAGAAAAAAATCCCGCGCCATACGCAACCGGGTATTTTTAATGGAACTTCGCGAAGGTATGTCGGAATTTTGATCTATGATAAAAACGTCCTCAAAAGTAACGGCGATGTCGCGTGACAATCCCTTTTCGTGAAGATATTTTTCTATAATTGAAGAAAGGTTGTCATTCATAACTCTAAAATCCCAAATTCACCTAATTTCTAATTCACCTAATAAAATTTCAAAGCCAAAATTCCTAATTTATTTATTTGGCATTTTATTAGAAATTAGACAATTAGGTAATTAGAAATTTATCTTATTAGGTTTTATGCGTGTCTGGGTTTTGTGCGTTTTTAATTTCATATACATACACTCCCTCTTTCTCCATTATAGCCCTCCAGCCTTTTATGGGAAAGGCATTTGATACTATGCGGGTTCCGGGGCGGCATTCGCTCAAAAATTTCTCGCGCAATTTTTTCATTGTTTCCGGCCAAAGATACACAAAAATAACATCTATCTTATCCAAAGGATACGTGTAAAAATCCCGCCGCAAAACAGTTATTTTCTCATGCAATCCCCTGCGTTTCGCACGTAGACGAGAAAACCACACTAAAAACGGGTTTATTTCAAGGCCGATGGCTTTAGCGCCGCGGCGCGCCGCCTCCAGCAAAATTGAGCCGTCCCCGGATCCTAAATCTGCGACCGCCATCCCCGGCCTTATCTGCGCCAAATCGCACATAAGGCGTATTTTATTCCTGCGGGAAGCCACAAACGGAGCGCCGCGCAAATCTCCAATAATCACGGTCCAGATCAAAAACCATAAAAATATGGCTGCGCCGATAACCAGTATGACAATTAAAAACAAATAGATATAAATCATTTGGATATCAAAAAAATAAACCGCCGTATGTCTCCGAGGATCAACGCGCGAATGCGCTCAATATACGGAGGCGACTCGCCTATAAAATATGACGCGATTGCGATCGCGATGAAACCGACAATTGCTCCGGCTACGCCGTCAACAACATAATGCTGGAGCGTATAAAACGATCCGACAAGGTTCAGCGCATAATACGGAACAAGAAAAAACGCAATCCGCCGCGAAAGCAAAATCCCAAAATATAAAATCACAGTTGCCCAAGCAATATGCATGCTCGGGAATGTGGTAATCGGCAAAAATAGGCGCTCGGCATTTTCCGGCAATATGCGGATCTTGGCAAAAAACGAGCGGAGTTCCGAATTCGGCTCATATGAAACCAGGGCCTCCTCCACCGCAGCCGGACGCGGCATTTTAAGGGCATTATCAAAATATGCGTCATGCGGCGAAAGCGCGGGCCATGAATACCAAAACGGCGCGCTTAAAAGCATGCAGATAAAAAATGACGCCAGAAAACGGGAAAATATCTTTCCGTCCCAAACCAGCGAAACCAAAAAAAACACGGCGATTATAAACGAAAGATAAAAATAGGCCGTGATGATCAACGGAGCGGCAAAATCAAACATGGGCTTTTGAAAACTTCCGCTCTCCTGAAACCAAAAGGGGATCGCACTCCGAAACACCGCCTGATCCATACGGAACAAAGCATCGCTTACGTCCGAAACATTCTGCGGCGAAAATCCGCCAACTGTAAGCTGCTCTATCACCAAGCCCATAGCCACAATCGGCACAAGAACCATAAAACAGATCAGAAACAGGGAGCGAAGCGGAAATAGAATATCAGCCGGAGAGTTTTTTTTCTCGCCGGACCAGCGCTCGTACAAAAGTAAAGCGGATTTCCAAAAAAAATAGCACGCCAGCGCCACCAAAAACCCAAGTATGAATTTAGCTCCGCCGAATTTGGCGTAATATAGAAAAGCCGCCATATAAAAACGGGGGTGCTCCGATTCGAACGGAGAAGATCGGTTTTGGAGACCGACAGTTTACCGTTGAGCTTACACCCCCCAAAAATATAAAATCCTAAATTCTAAGCTCTAAATCCTAAACAATCTCAAAATTCGAATGTTCTAAATTCTAAACGCGTTTTTGAATTTCAAATTTTGAGATTTGAATTTGTTTAGAAATTAGGATTTCGAATTTAGAATTTCCCACAAGAAGGCCTATGTTTTTTTAGCCTCTTTATGAGCCGTATGTTTTCTGCACCACTTGCAATATTTTTTATACTGCAGTTTGCGCTCGACTTTACGGATGTTTTTCCGCGTCCAGTAATTGTAACGCTTGCAGGAGGTACACTGCATACGAATTAAATTAGGTTGAGGCATGCCCCATATAAGAACTTAGAACATAGAACTAAGAACTTAGAGAAAAAAATTCGTCTAAAGTTCTAAGTTCTAAAATCTAAATTCTAAAAATCTTAGTTGCTACTGGAGCCAACGGTCGGAATCGAACCGACGACCTACTCCTTACCATGGAGTTGCTCTGCCGACTGAGCTACGTTGGCAAGGGTGGGAGGGCAAGCTGAGCTACATCGGCGACTTTTGCTCTGGGCAGGGAGGGATTTGAACTCTCGTTTCGCTTTCGTCAGTGAAACCCTGGGAAATTTTTAACGCTCACACGGTTTCACCGGTTCGCTAAATCTTTTGCTTATCGCAAAAGCCCAGGGATCACTTTTATCTATGCGTTCGTATATAAACGAGTTAATGGAAGTGATCCCGCAAAATGATTATCAACCATTTTGCCCGCTGAAGCCAAGCAATTGGCTTCAGCCCTTGCGGCACAGGGTCCTAAACCCCGCACTAAATTTGCACCGTATGAAGCGCACTATATAATTTTGCGATTCCAATGCGGGGAGAGAGATTTGAACTCTCATGGGTTTCCCCACTGGGTCCTAAACCCAGCGCGTCTGCCATTCCGCCATCCCCGCACCAATACTTATATTTCTTAGTTATGCGGAGAATCTACTTAAATTGTGCAAATTTTAGTGACGGGGTAAACCCTGCGTGTATGCCATTTCACCACCTGCCCTATTATATATGGACTATTGCCGAATGCCATTTCTGCTGCAAATGATGAATTTCGGCCAAAATCGCTTCAAAACTTCTTGGCTTATCTTTCAGATAGGCCGCCAAGTTTGTTCAGCGATTTTGTCTCTAAATTCATCATTTTCGCTACGAAAGCACATTCGGCAATAGTCCCCATCACTATATTTGCAAGAATAACAGAAATGTATGAAAAATTAAAGGTCTTGACCCCAAACCCGGTTTGGTGCAACTAAGGTTGATTTTTTATGGGAATATGGTATAATTGGGATATAGTATAGATCTTACACAAAAAGGAGGATGGTGAAATGAATGTTGATTGGCGAGCTATTTTGTTTAGAGTGGGGGCGGCCCTACTGCTTAGTTTGACTTCTGGGTGTATCCGCGGAACTTTTGACTTCGGAGTAGACAGTGGCGGCTACCCGAACTACGGATACGGTTCTGGCTATCCATATCGCATCTTAAACTGTTCCAACTTCCCGTTGGGAAGCGAGGAGCGAACGGTATGCGATGAGGGAAGACGGCGGCGCGAGAGTGACTACATGGGTACCGTGTATCACAATGCGCGCGAGCATGGGTATCAACGAGGAATCAACGGGTTCCGGGATGACCACAGGAGCTACTGCAGATCTTACTCATCACTGCCCCTTCGGGAATCCTGCGAAAACGGATATAGGAGCGGCTACAGTCCAGGCCGCCACTACTACCTTGAAGGGATTCGCAACCGCAGCCGCCGCGGATACTTTTGGCCGTAGCGCGGCAGTTAAAAAACCACGGGACCGAAGAATCTTTGATTCTCTACCCGTGGTTTTAAAATTGAAAAAAAATGAATCTGCAGGCTAAGCCTTCCTCCGTCAAGGCTTAGCCTGGAATAAAGATCCTATTTTACTTTCCGAGGCTAAACCTCAATAGCAACTGCCGAGGTTTAGCCTCTATAAGACCGCTAACCGGGCAGAGGTATGGGTGTTAAGGCCGGCGGAGAGAGAAATTGCGGCTGTTGGTTTCCGATCTGAAAATATTCTTTCAAAATAAAGGCCAGTCCCCAGGCCGATGCCATGACTGCCATTCCGATAATTCCCCACCACAAAATGGCTTTGGCTTTTTGGCGCTCCTGGGGATTATCCGAGGATGCTATGAATTTCACGATTCCCCAAAAAAATACCACCGTGGATATTATAAAAAGCGCGCCAACAATCAGGTTGGCGGTGTTTACCATGCGACTAAAAATTTGGCTAAAGGTCTGGGCGTATGCAAAATAAGGCAGAAACAAAACAACCCCCAAAACCTTAAGGAAAATACGCATCATAAAGTTAATTAATGGCGGGTGGCGAGACAAATGTGGGCGTCTGGCCCCCGCCTGCTCCAAAAACATAGGTTACCAGAAGATACGCGAGTCCCCAAGCCGCGGCCATTACCGCCATGCCGACAATCCCCCACAGCATAAGACCGTGGGACTTGGAACGCGCCGCAGGATCATCGGCGCTCGCAATGAATTTCACCAATCCAAACAAAAATACCAATGTTGCCAGAATAAAAAGCAGGGCAATGATAAGATTGGCTGTTGTTCGAATACTACCTATTATCGCATCTACGTTCTGCGCATACGCTGCCAGCGGCAAAAAAAGCGAAATCGCGGCAAATATAAAACTCCGGATATAATTCTTATTATAAATATGGGCCATAAAGATAAGCATACGATTAACTAATCCCATAGATTATCGACCTAAATTTTAATGGGATTTACCCCGTTACTTGAATGCCCTGCGGTCCTGCCGCAAGGTTTACCGTAATGGATGTTCGTACTTGCCAATGGGTTTAGTGCCTCGCGGTCAAGTAACGGGGTTTACATTTTAACTGCATGTTTCGAAAAAATTGCATAAAATTTTCACGATTCCCCAGGCCGAAACCATAATGAACATCCCGATAATTCCCCAGAACATGATCTGTTTGCCTTTATTTAATTTGGTTTGATCGCCCTGGGACCCGATTACATATTGGATTATGCCGTACAAAAATACCACGGACGCGGCGGCAAGCAAAAAATTAATCGCCGGGTTCACTATGCCGGTTTGCACGGAAGTAACGATGTCATTGATAGTTTTGGCCTCCGCAACAAGAATCGGAGCCACTGCCAACAATAAAATGGCAAAAATTCGCTTATATCGCATAAATTTGATCTGATAGCATTTTGGGGAAGTATAATACTTCCCCAAAATGCCAAAAATGACAAATTGATCTATTGTCTTGCGAACAAAATAACTAGGGAGACGGGGGCTTCACAAAGGTTGGCGGAGCATTTCCTATCCCGAAATATTGAATCAAAAGCTGGGTAATTCCCCAAGCCGCGGCCATAACCGCAAGTCCGACTATGCCCCACATCATAAGACCGCGGGCTTTGGCGCGCTCTCCAGGATCATCGGCTTTGGCAATAAACTTCACCAATCCCCACAAAAATACAAGGGTGGCAAAAATAAACAAAACCCCGATAATAAGATTGGCGGTATTCTTTACAGTGGTAATAATAGTATCCACCTCCGCTGCTGAAGCCATAAACGGCAAAAGAACCGATGCGGCTATTGATAATTTAATAAGTTTTGACATATTAATATGAAATATTAAATTTGTTCAGATTCGACCTTTTTAAGCAATGATGCCAATCTACAAATGAAATGCTAATTTGGCAAATTGCGAATTATGCGAATATTCGCAATTGGTAGATTGGCATTAAATTCGCATAGGATTGGCATCATATTTAAATCCCTTTTACAAAATTGATCACTGCCTCGGCGATCACCGACGCGCCTACCACTATCGCAGTACCGATAACTACCCACCAGAAATATTTACGCGCCTCTTTTATTCCTCCTTCATTCCCGGCGGCCGATGCCTGGATAAACTTAAACCCGATAATCACAATGGCCAGAACCGCAAAAACCATCCCGATATTCCGTACAGCTGTGGTAATAGCCAGTAAAAGCGAGGGAAAATCACAATATGCTATGGGATTGGGGATAAAACCGCCCGAATGGCAATTGGCCAAGACAAAAGGAGCTGATACCAGAAGTATAGCCGAACTAATCTACGAATGATATGCCAATCTACTAATTGCGAATGAACTTAATATTTATTCGCAATTCGCCAGATTGGCATTAAATTCGCATAGGATTGGCATCACTGCTTAATCCAGCAACGTCAATTCATCCGTCACTATGTAAAAACACATCACATATATGACGAATGCGGAGGTTATGTAGTCCATGGTTCAATGATATAATGCCGAGATATTTAGAACAAATGGACTTTTCAACAAGATAGACGGGGGTGTTTAAAGTCGGACTTCGAACAGAAATTATGGACATCCGTGCGCAGAATCAAGGTATACGGAAAAATGCGGGCCGGTAATTCTCGAAACCTCCGCTACTCTATTAGATGGCACGCCCGCATCAACAAATTTCTTTTTATCGCCCGGTTTTACTTCATAACATGGGTTAAGTCCGGCTGTTTGTGTTTTTTGAATGCAATAGTTTACATCCGCGGCACTTCCCGATCCGCATCTCATATCTACACAGGTTGCCGCTCCATGACAAGAATCCGCATGAATCCCGTTGGGTTTAGTTGGGGAATAGCCAACGGGCGGCCATGTTTCCGTAACCACCATAAATCCAGAACCCTTCTCACCAAAAATAGAATTATTTAAAGTAGCCAACTTATCATTAAGAGCACTATTAACTTGACAAATTTGTCCAGATGCAGCTCCCTCACAGGGCTTTGGACCCAAAAGAAAATTTCCGGTTTTAACGCATCCACTGCAGGTTTGACCACCGCCAAGTCCTCCACCCCCTCCGCCTCCTCCGCCCCCTCCTCCTCCACCTCCTCCGCCTCCACCTCCTCCGCCTCCTCCGCCTCCGCCGCCTCCGCCGCCTCCAAACGTAATCGGCGCGGAAATGCATTTAATTTCATTCCACCATCCGAACTCGCCGCCGCTATTATAAGATACGGTTTTCATAATTGTATCTATGCCGAGCCACGCCAGAAACACTATGGTAATCCCGATAAGAGTGTTAAAAATTATCTTTCGGCCTTTGGAAAAAGAGGCCGCGCCCTTTTCGCCCGAAACGCCCGGAACCAGCATCATAAATCCGCCGTAGACCAACATTAGAGCAGCCAAGGGAAAAGCAATATAAATCCAGATAAATTTCAGGATATTTTGGATAAGGACAAAAAGATCGCAAATAGTGCAATATCCAGAGACCTGAACATCATCCGAGCCATCAGTAGCCCCGCCTTTTTTAATCCCAGTACATTCCGGGACTAAAGCGGCATCCGCAAAAATAGGCAAGAATACCAATAAAATCAGGGCGAATATGACAAAAAATGTTTTGAGAAACATAGATTCTCTAAAATTCAAAATTCACCTAATTCCTAATTCACCTAATAAAATTTCTAAGGCCTAAATTCCTAATTTCTTTATTGGGCATTTTATTAGAAATTAGACAATTAGGCAATTAGAAATTTATCTTAATGGATTTTGTGCGTTTTTTAACCTATTTCGATATCAGCAACTGCAATTGTTGGGATAGGTTTTGCGCGGCGTGGGACGGGTCGGATGCGCCACTCAATATGGATTCTACCGCGTCCTGAAAAATAAGTTTAGTCCTCTTTTCGTCCGGCACCGGCCAGCTTTTGGCTATAAGGGCTGAACGATAAAATACGTCAAGTTCCTCGGAAGATGTTCCTTTGGCGATCAGATCGCGCCGCGCCGGAGCGCGTTGGGTTTTGGCAAGATATTTTTCCGACTGCCCGGCTTCGGTCGCGTAGCGTATAAAATTCCAGGCGGCCTCCGGATTCCGGGAAAGACGCGATACCGCCAAAACCGCATATTCTCCCTGGGTCACCGGAACCGCGGAGCCCTTGCGCTGGGGGAGAAGCGCAACCCCCAGGCGCAGATGCGGATTTTTAGCCAGAACTCTCTGCCAGTCGCTGGCCGTGCCAAAAGCCATGGACGCCTCTCCGCGCGCCAGGGCTTCAAAGGAATTGGGCATACGGCCGGACCAGGAATAATTCTGCTTGGCCGGGTTGGCAAAAGAAGTATAAAACTGCATGACTCCGGATGCTCCGCCTCCAAACTCCACGGCTTTGGTTTTGCGATTGACCACCGAGACACCCTGCTGCATAAAAAGAGAACTTAACAGATCAAATGCCCGCTCCACATTGGCATATGTGCCGAGCGTGGCGCCGGAGCGTTCAATTCCGCCACCCAACGATAATTTTGTCACGCGTTTTGACGCCTCAATCACGTCATCCCAAGTTGCCGGAGGCGTTGCAATACCCGAACTGTTAAAAAGATCTTTATGATAAAACATAACAAGAGCATCTACGTAAAGGGGGATTCCGACAATCTGCTCGCTTTCTGACCGCAAAAAAGCGTTTTGCGGACCGGAAATCAGATCATCGGCCGCTATGTCCGCGAATGTGCGCTTAAAATCCTTTATGAAAAATTGGAAATAATCCTGCGGCAAAGGAACAATTTTATCCGCGTGCTTTACCACCGCGGTATTTTTAAGCATGAAAATATCCGGGCCCTCGCCTGCCGCCAGACGATTTATAATCGTATCTTCGTAGATTTGATCATTCAGGCGCGTATAGGTTACGGAAGAGCCGCTGTATTTTTCGGCGTAACCGGAAATTATATCGCGCCAGACGTCAGAATCATCCCCGAAACCCCAAAATTGAAGGTCAGCCGCCGGAGGTCCGCCTGACTCCCGGCCGAATAAAAATCCGAAAACCAGAAGGATTACGATAAGTCCTACAACTCCCAATACGCCGTAAACTAAAGTTTTTTGATCAGACATTTCGTGCTTCGCACATTATGATGCAAATCTACAAATCTTATGCCAATCTACAAATTGCTAATTATGTGAATATTCGCAATTCGCTAAATTGGCATTAAATTTGCATAGGATTGGCATCACTGTTTTATTTTTTTATAAAAAGTAATCCGTAGTGGTGTGTTCCTCCGTCAAATTCGCTTATCAATTTAAATCCGGCTTCAGAGGCCAAGCGCGATGCTTCGTCTTTTGCAATTCTCAATTCAAGCGGCGGACCGAGCGAGCTTTGCAGAGATCCTTCCCATTCAATCACCGCCAATTTTCCTCCCCGATGAAGAATCCTATAGGCCTCCTCAAAAAGCGCAATTTTATTTTCCACCTGAAATAAAATATTTGAAATAACCGCGAAATTTATGTATCCGGCCTTGATATGCGAGCCGCGCGGCTCCTCCAAATCGGCCCGGACCGTCTCAATATTCAAAAGATGCTCCAGCCGCGCCTTGGAACGTATTATGTCCAGCGAGTTTTTTTGGATATCCAGCGCGAAAATTTTTCCGTCGCCGCCCACGATCCGCGCCATAGGAATGGTTAAATACCCGTGCCCCGAGCCAAAATCAGCAACATGATCGCCTTTTTCCAGCCCGAATTGCCGAACCACCTGTTCGGGAGAAAGAAAACCAGTGCCTTTTATGAATCCATCCATTGATGTGATGCCAATCCTATGCGAATTTAATGCCAAATAAATATTAAGTTCATTCGCAATTAGTAGATTGGCATATCATTCGTAGATTAGCATCATACCGGCGCAAGCCGATTCGCAATTTGTAGATTGGCATAAGATTTGTAGATTGGCATCATAATGTGGTAATTGACGCCACCGCGTCTCCGGGATTTAATTTCATAATCCTTACTCCCTGCGTGGCGCGGCCCAGGGTCGGAATGGAAGACAACTCCGTGCGTATGACCTGGCCTTTGCGGGAAATCGCGATAAGCTCGGAGTCCTGCGCGCCGATAATATATGCTCCGACAACCGATCCGGTTTTTTGCGTCACTTTGGCGGTTTTTATGCCCGAGCCGCCGCGGCGCTGAATTTTGTACTGCTTAACCGGCGTATGCTTCCCATATCCTTGATCCATAACTACCAGCAATTTCTGATTACTCGCTGTATGTAACCCTTCGACTCGACTCAGGGCAGGCCTGTTATTGACTACGCTCATGCCCACGACCATATCATTTTTCTTGAGACGCATAGCCCGCACCCCGGCCGCCTGCCGGCCCATGGGACGCACATCTTTCTCCTTGAAATGAATGGCTTGTCCGTGCTTGGTAACAAGCATTAATTCGTCAGAACCGGCAGTAAGTTCCGCAAAATCAAGCGCATCGCCTTTTTTCAAGTTTATAGCAATAAGTCCGGATCGGCGCACATTCTCAAAAACAGATGATTCCACTTTCTTTATTATACCATTCTGGGTCACCATTACGATAAAACCCGATGATGCCTCGCGCTTCTTATCCTTTTTGGGAACAGCCAGAATTGAGGTCACGCGTTCGCCCTGCGCAATTGATAGAAAATTAAAAATCGTTTTACCCTTGGAGGTTCTGGATCCCTCCGGAACCTCATAAGCCCGGACTTCGTAAATTTTCCCGGAATCGGTAAAGAAAAGCAGGGAAGAATGGGTATTACAAGTAAGCAATCGCTCCACGGCGTCTTCTTCTTTGGTTTCAATGCCGATCAGCCCCTTGCCGCCGCGCTTTTGCATCCGGTAATTTTCGGGCTTGATGCGCTTTATGTATCCGCCGCGCGTAAGCATGACTACCACTTCTTCATCCGCAATCAAATCCTCTTCGGAAAATTCCCTGGGGGAGGATTTAATGACTTTCGTACGGCGCTCATCCCCGAATTTTTGTTTTATTTCTCCGAGTTCTTTTATAATTTCCGCACGCACTTTGGCCGGATCCTTTAATAACGCTTCCAACGATCGCGCCAGGGCAAGCTTATCTTTAAGCTCGGACTCGATTTTCTGGCGCTCAAGACCCGCTAAACTTTGCAAACGCATTTCTAAAATCGCCCCGGCCTGGATTTCGGAGAGTCCGAATTTTTTCATCAAATTCACCCGGGCCTCGTCTTTATCCGCGGATTTTTTGATGGTCTCAATCACGCGGTCAATCTGATCCAGCGCTTTTTTAAGCCCTTCCAGAATATGGATGCGCTCTTTGGCGCGTGCCAAATCGAACTTGGTGCGGCGCGTTACCACATCCACCCGATGCTTCGCAAATTCTTCCAAAACACCCTTCAGAGACATCACTTGCGGCTGAATCCCGTCAACCAGGGCGAGCATATTTAAGTGAAAACTTTTTTCCAGATCGGTGTGCTGATAAAGATTGTTAAGCACTTTTTGCGGGTGGGCGTCCTGTTTCAATTCAATCACAATACGCAGTCCGTCTTTGTCCGATTCATCCCGGATATCGCGAATGCCCTCCAGCCGTTTCTCGGTCGCCATGTTGGCAATAGTTTCAATAAGCTCGGCTTTGTTGACCTGATACGGTATTTCGGTAACAACTATTTGCGCTCGTCCTTTGGCATCCTCCGTAATTTCGGCAACTCCGCGGTTTAAAATCGCGCCTTTTCCCGAGGCATAAGTAGTGCGGATTTCTTTCTCGTCAAAAATAATTCCACCGGTCGGAAAATCCGGTCCTTTTACAAATTCCATCAAGTCGTCGTTCGTGGCTCTGGGATGGTTAATAAGATGGATAAGCGCATCCACCACCTCCGTCATATTATGCGGGGGAATGTTGGTCGCCATGCCGACTGCAATTCCGATCGTGCCGTTTAAAATAAGATTAGGAATTGAAGCAGGCAGCACTATCGGCTCCTCGCGCGTGCCATCGTAATTGGGCCGAAAATCAACCGTTTCTTTTTCAATATCGCGCAAAAGCTCCTCGCCAATACGTGTCATTCTTGCCTCCGTGTAACGCATCGCTGCCGCGGAATCGCCGTCAATTGACCCGAAATTCCCCTGGCCGTCAATCAGCGGATAACGGAGCGAAAAATCCTGCGCAAGCCGCACTAGAGTATCATATACCGCAATATCACCGTGCGGATGATATTTGCCGAGGCAGTCGCCGACAATCGCCGCGGATTTGCGGAATTTAACCGCATGGGTAAGGCCCATATCGTGCATGGAATACAAAATTCGGCGGTGCACGGGTTTTAAGCCGTCCCGCACATCCGGAAGAGCGCGCGCCACAATAACCGACATCGCATAATCGAGATACGATTCTCTCATTTCTTCCACTATTTCTCTTTGTTGGACTTTACCGATATCTGACATGAATAAAAATTCAAAATTCACCTAATTTCTAATTCACCTAATAAAATTTCTAAGGCCTAAATTCCTAATTTCTTTATTGGGCATTTTATTAGAAATTAGACAATTAGGCAATTAGAAATTTATCTTTAAAAAGCTCCTCCTTCTCCGGACAAAAACGGTTTTAATAAATTATATGTTCTCTCGGAAAATTCGCCGGCGACAATCGAGGCCGCATTTTTAATTGCGCGTCCGGCATTTTTTATGCGCCCGAAATTCCAGCCGGCACCGATACCATTTTCCTGCGGCGGCCCGTAACGAAGGCGGCTGGACAAAAATTCTGCGGAGGATTTCACGGACTCCGCAATTCCGGCAAGCGGCCCCACTGCTTCGCGCGCCCCCGAAGGCAGCTCGGCCATGATTTCCGGAGAGATTGGCCGAACGCCGCCGCCAACATCAAACACCGGTGAAACTTCTCCGCCTGACAAATCCGCAAGCCGCGAGGAAGTGGACGCGCCCCAAGAAAAAAACATGAATATCGCGGCAATCACCAAAATTATCCCGGCGATCAGCCGGCGGGCTTCTTCGGGCAAATCCCGGACTACTTCAATAACTCGCACAATGAATTTCATATGTTTGTTTGATTATGAAAAAAATCATGAAAAGCGCGAATAAAACCGTTATAGGGTGTAGGTTTTAGAAGCCGGTCTGGTTTTAGGTTAAAAGTTTTGGTTGCCTTTAAACTAAACCTTTTAACCATATGGGCATCTACAACCCAAACCCATAAACAATTCAGGTGTCAGGGCGGTTCGTTACTGTTTGAGCTATTAGTGTTTGTGAAACCCTACGACGGTTTCAACAGCACCACTTCCGTCTTTTCTTCCTCCCCGATGTCTTTTTTCTTAATGACGAATTTTTCCTGCGCCTCTATCTTGGCCGCGCCCATCTCTTTCAAAAACGCATCTGCGGAATCAAGATTAATTTTAAGCCCCGGAATTTTAAAATGCATGGGAATTACATAACGCGGTTCAATTTGTTTCACCACTTTAGCTGCGGCATCGGCATCAACTGTAAAACGCCCGCCCACCGGCAGCATTAAAATATCAATATCTCCCAACGCCTCTACCGTCTCATCCCGCATGGCACTCTCGCCAAAATCCCCCAAATGCGCTAAACGCAATCCCTCCAATTCAATACGATAAACCGTATTCATGCCGCGCTCTTTACCACGGGATGCGTCATGAAACGTTTCGATCCCCTCAACATAAATTCCTTTCACCTCGTATTCTCCTGGTCCGGAAATAATAAACGGATCACCGGTCAAACTGTCGGAGTTTGAATGGTCAAAATGCGCATGGGTAACCAAAACCGCATCCGCGCGAAAGCGGGGCGGAACGAATCCGATCTCTTTGGAAAACGGATCAATCACCATTACGAATTCCCCGGATTGAATTTTGAAACATGCCTGGCCGAGCCAATTTATAACCATATGGTTTAAATTATTCTAATTTCTAATTATTCTAATTGACCTAATCAAATCCCAATTTCTTAATGGCAAAATTTAAAAAATCCTTTAGTAATCGGAAATTCAGTCATTCGCCATTGATTAGAATAATTAGGTTAATTAGAACAATTTATTTATTTAGCATATCATGCTTTCCCCCGCTTGCCAAATGCGTTTATACCCTATATGATATGAAAATTGTGAATAACATGATTGTCAAACCAAAAAACGCCCCGACAGAAGATACTATTGAAGAAAACGCTCCGCCCAAATTAAAGCCCTATCATCCCATGGAGCAGGTGCTTAAAAACGGCTCCGCTTTGTCATCAGCGCTCCCCAAAATCGGAGACATTGTTGACGGCCTTGTTTTGGAACGAAAAGGGCCTCGGATTTTCGTGGACTTAGAATCCTTCGGGAACGGAGTAATTTACGGACGGGAATTTTATGCAGCCGGGGAAACAGCGCGAGCGCTAAAAGCCGGAGACACGGTAAGCGTAAAGATCACATCGCTTGATAACGAAGAAGGTTATCGTGAACTTTCGCTGCGCGAAGCCGGGGAGGACCGCAAATGGCTGGAATTATTACGCCTAATGCATGAGGGGGCCCTGCTGGATGTTCCGGTGCAGGAGGCCAACCGCGGAGGAGTGATTTTGGAACTGCAGGGCGTTAAAGGATTTCTGCCCACCTCCCAGCTCGCGACGGCGCACTATCCGCGCGTAGAAGGCGGAGAAAAAGAAAAAATTTTGCAGGAACTGCAAAAATTAGTCGGCACTGTACTTAAAGTAAAAATAATAGACGTTGACTCCAAAGAAAATAAACTGATTTTCTCCGAACGGGGACAGGAGGAAGAAGCGCATCGCACTGCTCTTGCCAAATACAAAGTGGGGGACGCGGTTGAAGGAGAAATAACCGGCGTGGTAGATTTCGGGGCTTTCATGAAATTCGACGAAACCGGTCTGGAGGGACTTATACACATTTCCGAAATCGGCTGGACCCTGATCGAGGACCCGCGTTCAGTTTTGAAACCCGGCGATCGGGCATCAGCCAAAATCATTGATATGCAGGGGGGGAAAATTTCTCTTTCGCTAAAAGCGCTCAAACCCGATCCGTGGGCTGAAACCGCGGAAAAATACAAAAAGGGAGATACCGTGGATGCCAAAATAACCAAATTCAATCCGTTCGGGGCGTTTGCCGAACTTAACGAAGGCATTCAAGGACTCGTACACATTTCCGAATTCGGAACAGAAACGAATATGCGTAAAACCCTGGAACTCGGAAAAAATTATCAATTTAAAATACTTTTCACCGACCCAAAAGAGCACAAGATTTCACTAGGTATGATACGCCTCGAGAAACCAGAAGAAAAAACGTCTCAAGACGAAACCAAACCCGCAGAGTAATAAACCGAGTTTCCGGTTGGAAACTTGGTTTATTTAAAGTTTTTGGAGGCCTAACTCAATACTCCGAAGTCCGACTTCAATAGTGCGCTATTGAAGTCGGACTTCGATAATATCCTAATAACGAGTAACGCGACATCCTCGGATGTCGCGTTTTTTTGATGATAAATAATGTTAAACACTAAGTGTTGCACATTGAGTGTAGTTTATCCTGAGCTTGTCGAAGGAGGGGACTGCCTTTTGTTATTTATGCCGCGGCTCATTTTGAAACAGTGGAATGACCTTAGCTTTGGGACGATGCGTTATTGAGTCATTGATCGTACGGATAGGACGGGAGTTCCGGGATAATTCTTTATCATGGTTTTCGGTCTTCGAAGATAAAACGCGCGAGAGAAAATTAAGTGATGGGAATAAAAGTAATGGAAACAGATATCGAACAGCAACTAAAATAATAAGGACGATCAACAACGGATTTTCGGGATCATTCAAGTTGGTGATTTCTCCGGCGTGAACATCGGACGCGGACGCAAAAAATGTGAATCCGATGAGCAGCATTTTGGGCATCCAATCATCCCAAGTGGACGGTTTTATCTTATTCCTATCCGGATCTTTCGGTTCACTCGGTTCACCCATTTTCCAATTCGGATCATTGATCATTGCTGCCCGTTCCTCCGGCGTGCGCGGCGCCGAATATCTTTTTGCTTTACGGTGAATCGCTATCAACATGAAAACAACGGCAAAAACGACAACTGTGATAGAAATCTTCAACGCATTCAATGCAAATTCGGCTTCTCGAGCGCGAGCATCTACGGCAAGTTTTTCAGCGGCTTCTTTCGCTGCTTTTTTCGCGGCCGCCTCAACGGCCTGTTTTTCCACCAACGACACGACCGGAATCATAATTTTCTGTCCTGGAAAAATCCAATGTCCGGGTTCGTTTGAAATTTTCTTCAATCGCGGTGAGACCTTTTCAAATTGCGCTCGATTGCGTTCAATCGCCACGATTCGGTTTTTCATATCAACGGTTCGCTCCCCGGGGGCGCGTAAAAATCTCGCAATACCCCACACGGTATCATTATTTTGCACGACGTACTCAAAACAAAAAGGAGCGACACCTGAATTGCAATGGTCAACTTCCACCCTAATGGTTTGAAGATTTTCTGCTGGAGGCGGCTGTGAATACGATTTTGCATGCATTGGCGGTTCCGTAAAATTAAAATCCAGTAAAGCTGACTGCGCTAAAGCCGCGGTTGATCCAACCAAAACCAACAATGCCACGATTACAAATCCGATGATAATAGTTTTCAAGGTACGCCTCTAAAAAATAAGCTAAAAACAGCATAACAAAATAGGGTCTTTATGACAAATTTCCAAAGCTTGCCATTTTATTGAATATAGTGTATAATATATCGCATATAGCTGGTCTTCCCGAATAGGGAAAAATCAAAACCAGCAAGGAGGGGCTATGAAGAATGGTTCTTTTTTATTGGCGTTTTTAACGGTAGTAATGGCGGCGGGCTCGGGCTGCTCGGTTCTCGCAACCAAGGAGGAGGTTGCGGCTCTGCGGGGCGATGTTGATCGCCTTACAGTGGGGTCACGAATAGTTCAGCGGGGAACTGAACTTTTGCGGCAAGACGTTGAGAAACACCGGGGGGCGCTTTCCGAGCATGCCGAGACGATATACAGGCATGAGGATCGCCTGAAAGCGACCGGGGATTCCATTGCCACACATGGTCAGGCAATCACCGTGCAAAAGGGTCGCATTGATCGAGCCGAGCGAGAGATCGCGACAACGAACTCTAAGGTGAGCCGACTTGACCGGTCGGTCGAAGAGACCAACACACGTCTCGCGGCTCTTGAAAAAAGGGTTGTCGGCGTCCGTCGGATGACCGAAGGACGACTTGGCGTATTGGAGGATACTGGCGGTATTGACCATAAAAACCGGCTTCTGCGTGTTTCCGGATTTGCGACGAAATCATCTAACCCCACTGGTACGATGAAAAAACGGCTGGACGAGATCGCGGAGCTCGAAAAAAAAGGCAGATGTACGGTTGCGTCAGCTGCTGGATTCGCGGATACGGTGCCTTACTTGGACGGAAACAAAAAAGATCTGAATCCCGAACTTGCGCAAAACCGTGCGAAAGCCGTTGCGGAGTATCTCGGCAAGGCATTAAATAAGAGCTTGCCGTTTGAGGGCCATGGAGCCACAGCGAAATTCGGCGAGCAAGACATGAACCGATCGGCGCTCGTCTATCTAACGTGCGTTCCCGCCCCCGTCGTAGCTTCAGTTGCAACTCCGGCACCAGCTACGTCGCCTGTTGCAGTTCCCACACCGGCGACCAAAACCAAAACGCCATAACGCGACGCCGTGCAACGGCAAACAAAAAGAGGAGCCCCCTGGCTCCTCCTTTAAAATTCACAAATGATTCTCTTTGGTCGTCATCCTGGGCGATAGCGAAGGATCTCATAGGGATTCTTCGGCTGATGCCTCAGAATGACAAAAAGTGATATTTGGAGAGTTTTCGGACGTTTTTTTACTTACGCCTTCATCCGCTCAATCAGCGTTTTTTTATACGCCGCCGCCTCCTCATTCACAATATCCGCAATATTCGGAACCTCGGATTTAAGAAATAATCCCATAGCAACAGAATCATCCGGATGACGCGTAACTAATGTCTCCAGCTGGTCTTTTTGATCCGAGGAGAGTTCGGACATAAGACGCAGCGCGACCCGCTGATGCACCACGCCCGCAATGGCTTCGAGCATCGAAACTCGCTCCTCGGGATTTAAATTATTCATGCCGAGTTCCGCAAAAAGGTCGGCTTTTAAATATTTTTTAACATCCACTGGAATTTGTTTGATTGGCATAAAATTAGTTAATAGTTTTTAGTTTGTAGTTTGTAGTTATTAGTTATAATTTTATCCTCCTACAAGGCCTTTAATAAATTTCCCCAAAGTTAGCATCTTTTCCGGTCGACCGGGCTTAGATTGTTCAAGAAAAGATGCGATCTTTTGCCATTTGTCCGGATAAAGCCGGAATTGATTTTGCAGATATCCGAATGGCGAATTAACAAATGATGCTTCTCCTTTCGCCAATGCGATAAATTCTCCAACGCGCACATCTTTCACCCTATTAAAATATGATGGAAAAATTTCATTATCGCGCAAAAGCGTATTAAACGCCTCCAGATTAGCAAGATACGCCTCGGATGTCCGCAATCCGTTTTCAAAACCAAATGCTTCACTGAAACTGCGGGCAAGATCCCGCGCGCGTCCCGGGTCTTCCCAGGCATCGCTTGCCAAATCCCCGATATTGGCGCGATCCAGCGCAATTTCTCCGAGCATCTCTTCCTGATGCGCAAGCGTAGCATTGCCGAATTGTTCGGCAAGTTCCGCGCGTATCGCCTCGTTAAAAAATGTCGGCGTTCCACGGATAACTTCATTGGCGTTATCGGACGCCGAGGCAAGCACCAATTCATGCAGTTCCGCGCCCTGCTCTGCAAGCGCGGATTTTGCTCCTGATTTCATGGCCAGCGCGTCCTGCAGCCATTGGGGCTGGGGTTTTCCGGCCTTATCCAGATATTCGGCATATCCCGCATTATCCGCAAGTTTAAGCGTGTCATGCGGATAATCTTCAACGGAAAAAACTATTCCGCCCGATGTGTCCTCTAAAATTCGCACTTGATCTCCGGCATGAATCAGACCCAATTCGTGGATAGGAACTTTTTTGCCATTGGCCATCTCCACCATGGAATTTTGCCAACCGTCTTTCCACTGCTCCTCGGTAATTAGTCCGTTTTTCACCATCTGGCGCGTGATTTTCCACATAGAATCGCCCTCCTGTACGGTAAATACTTTATCTGCCAAAGAAGCGTCCTCGGTTGCCGCGCCCTCCAAGTCAACGAGTAAACGCGGGTCATAGCCCGCTGCCGAAGCTTCTGTGGTGGGCGCCGCTGTGCCCATCTCTTTCGCTGTTTCTACCGAAGAGGGCTCAATGGCAGCGCCGATATTTTGCATATCCTGGGCAGTTTCTACGGATGAGGGTTCCGAAGGAATATATCCCATTTCTTGCGCGGTTTCTACTGATGATGGTTCAATGGCCGCCGCACCCTCCGCAGGCACGGCCGGATGCGGATTATACTTATCAGGGTGATACGCTTCGTAAAAGTCATCATGATTCACACTGCCCAAAACGCTTCCTTTAGGCGCTCCCTGGAACAAATTAACAATATTATCCCAGTTCTCGTACGCGAGCACCGATCCTCCGCCAATAAGACCAGTAGCAAGCGCCGACCATCCGCGCGTCTTGCCTTCGCGCCGCGTTATATCATCCAGGCGCGCACGATATTCTTTGGCGTCTTTATCTACGATTTCCATCATTTTTAGTTTTTTCTCCTCATCTTCCACCCAATTTCCCAAATAATCTTTTAACTCTTGGTTTAAATTCTCGGAGGTTTTCTGCTTCTCTTCTTTACTGACTTTTTCACGCTCCTTACCGTATTGCCGGCTTATAAATAATTTATCCACTACGGCCTGCAAACCGGCCCCCAGGGTTCCGCCAATCGCCCTTCGTTGCATATATACCCCTCCTACACTCAAAGCCGCCACACTGCTTGGCGCGGAAAATCCGAGCAAAGGCAGCACCATTCCGCCCAACCCGGCTGTTCCTACTCCAATCAAACCCGCGGCTCCAACTCCAATGGCAACTTTTTGCCATTGCGGCAGTTGATTGAATTTTTCCCACATATTACGCAACATTCCAATTTCACGCGCGTTTCTTTCGCGTTCCTGTTCCAACAGCCGCGTATTACCGTCCAAATTTTGGATGGTTTCAAGCAAAGATTGATGCTGCCATTTAAGCGCCGCATCCGCCAGCTGTTTTTTGGTCAGGCCCGGTAATTTTTCTTCGTTGCTCTTTATAAAATCATTAAGTAAATCCAGTTTGAAACGATCCAGCCGCTTTTCATACGCGTCTTTTGCAGTATGATATTTATTTTCGGCATCTAATAATTCCTTTTCTTTCTCAATTTTTTCCCGCGCCTTGGCGCCCGAATCCTTTTCGCCTCCGCGGATTTTCTCCAGTTTCTTCAGGGCCGATCGGGTACGGCATACTTTTTCATATGCATCCAGCTCATCACCGCGGAGTTTAAAAACCTCTTGGGCATTGGCCTCAATTGCTTCCGGAGTTTGTTTATCTTTTTCTTTCGGAACTTCGGCGGCTTTCCAGTCCCCGCTCCACATACGATACGCAAATAGCCGTTCTTTGTCGGAAAGGCGTGATGTTTCGCGGCTCTCCGGTCCGATTTCCGTGGGTTCTTGTTCTGGAGCAGGTCGCGGCGCACCGGGTTCAGTCGGCACTCCCATATCAGGTACAACGCTCTGCCCCTCTAATCCTTTCGGAGGAACTTCTGGTCCTGTAGCAGCCGCCAGCGCCGGAGAAACTGCCGCTTCTGTGTCTTTTTTAGGCGAAGAAATTCCTGAAAATATTGAATCCGGATGTGCCGCACTCTTCGAAACAGGAATTGCTTGTTTTATAATCAACGGCGGCGTTGGAGTAACTTCAGCTCCCGTGGATTTTTTGGCTCTCTGCCGCTCTAACTCTTCCAAACGTTCTGTTTCATCCTTGCTTAAATTCCAATTCCGGCGACCTTCCGCGAGTCGCGCAAATTCTTCGTCTTCACTTTCATTCACAACAGGAGACGCTTCAGCCGATGCTGGAGCCGGGGCATCATTCGGAAATCCGTTAAGAAATGCGTCAATCTCTTCTTTAGTAAGAGGTTTTGGCGTTTCTTTTTTTGGTCCTTCTTCACTCATATAGATAATAATAAACCATAATTATACTTTTGCAACACTCACTTAATGTTTGATACCGTTGAATTATTCCCCGAGCTTATCGAGAGGATACATAAGCCAAAAGTTATCCTTTCCTTCGACAAACTCAGGATAAACTACCTTAAAAAGAAGCTTCTCGACTCCGCTTTGCTCCGCTCGAAGAATAATTCAACGGCCTCTGTTTCATTTCTTCTTACGCGGACGTGGGCCTGTTTCCTCCCAAATCGGTTTGACCTTTCCGTCACGCTTTCCATATCCATGCCATATTCCGGTGCCTCCGCCACTATCCACCCAGCCGCGGCCGCGCGAACGCGGCTGTATATTATATTCATATCGCTCGGGTGGCGGCCGATACGGCTCAAACTTCAATCCGCCCTTGATATCCACATCAATTAGCGGAAAACCGCATCCGCCGAGGAAAAATAAGATCCCCGCTCCCATCAGCGCTTTTTGCAGACGCGGCGCCGGATTAAAATTATCCCTTAACCCGCGAAGTATCCTTTGCTCCTTTTCACCTCCCTCGGGCGTCCGTAAATTCACCGCCTCCAAATCCGATCGCACCATATTTTCCATCTTTTCAAATCTCCCTCCCGCGGATTCAGGAGATTTTTCCGCAGATATTGCCGGCGTTTCTTTTCTTAAAAATTCTTTATTCATTTAAAATATGCCTCCTTTCCCTCCTTTGGTTTTTTTAAGCATAAAGTCAATCGCTTCCAATTCCACGATTATCATAAAAATCAATCCGAGCAAAAGCATAATACCCACGAGGCCGGCAATGGACCACGCCTTTTCCATGGCTGATCCTAACTGGCCTTGCGCTTGATTGAGTTCTTCTCTTCGCTGTTCGGCCTGTTCCGGAGTTAAAACACCGGATTCCCGCTCCACACGCAGATGTTCCATCCCGCGAAGCGTTTTGAATAACTGCTTCAATCCCTCCTCGCCCAGCAACTCTTTCAAAACCGGCTGACTGCCCTCCAGGTCGGCGAATTTCCCCTCGAATTTTTCGTCATCCGGCTCATGCAGGGCATCGGTCAGTTTCTCCACAACATCCTTAAATTTCTTGCCGCTTTTTTCTTTCAATTCGTGAAGTTTCGGATATCTTTCTTGGGGAAGCCGGTCAATCAGGGCGCTGAAAAATTCTGCCGGCGGATGGGTCTCGTTTTTCCCGCGAAGTTCGTACCATTCCAGCGTTTCTTTTTCCGCTTTCATCAAATCACGACTGAATTGCTGCATGAATTCTGGGGTGGGCTTTCCCCCGATCTCGATTATGGCGAGTGATTTTATAACATGCTCCAGGCGCTCGGCGCGAATCAATTCCTCATATTCCGCATTTTCCGCGGCGTTTCGCGCATCTTTTTTCTCAAGCTCTTTTTTACGCGCCGTAAGTTCCGCTTTCTTGCCCTCGGCATATTTTTCCAAAATACCCGTGCGTATGCTTTCAATTTTTCCGGTATCCGTATCCGCCGGAGTTGGCGTCTGTTCGCCCGGTCCGGGCGTCGTCTTCACGTCCTTCGGTAGCGGCGACTTCGATTTTCCGGCCCCCATAGATATTTTGAATTTTCCATCGGCATCTTCGGTGTCTTTACCTGCTTTTTTTCCTGCAATCCGTTTGGACGCAGCCGGCCTCATCTTAACAAGTTTTTTGAGATCCTGACTTAATGTTTTTAATTCTTCGCCCGCATATTTCCCGCTGATAATTTTCTGTTTCAGTTCAGCAATTTCCTTTTCAAGCTTCTCCGGATCGATTTTTACCGCTTCGGCCAAATCAGCCGGCTGTTGCTCTTTTTCATCCGCGGAAATTTTATCTTTTGCGGATTTTTCCACTCCTGCATTTTTATCTTTGGATGTTCCACCCAGCATCGTGAACACATCTTTATATGCGCCTTTTCTTCGTTTGGCCATCACACCCCCCGTTTCATCAAAGGCGTCTGTGGCTGCTAATATTTTCTCCGCATCATAATTGAACGACTTGGCTAATCCTTCATAAACTTCGGCCTTATCCCGTTCGCGTGGATTTTTACGCAAAAATTCTTTTAAATTTTCGGCAAATTGTTCTTGCCTTTTTTCCACTTCTTTTTTAGCCAAATCGTTTTCGCCTAATTTAATTTTAACTTTAGAGGCGGTTTCTTGAGCCGCATTCTCTACCAATTCGTTAGCCGGGACTTTAGGCGTCTTTTCGGATTCCACTGTTTCGGCATCCGCAGTTGCCTTCTTTTTCTTCCGCGTCTTTTTGGATGCCGGAGTTTGGCCCTTATCTTTCTCTCCTATTTCTGCGGACGACTGGATATTTTCTTTAGCAGGTACTCCGCTTGATTCTTTTTCTTTTTTGGCACGTACCAGTGCCACGAGCCGTTCGCTTTCCGCTTTTAATTCCTCTCCCCGCAATCCGCCCGTAATCTTATCTCTTGATTCGGCAATTTGTTTTTCCAAATCCAAAATATCCTGCGGTTTTTGTCCGCTTCCGCTTACGGCCGATTTCTCGATCGGCGCATCTGTATTATTTTGATTTGATGGCGGGGCCCCTTCTCTTCGCATATTTTTATCAGTTACCATAAAAATTGAGCTATAATTTAAACTTAAACCTTAGAATTAACTACTGCAAATCCATATCTTATATTATACACTATTTTGAATAAAAAGTAAAGATTTACACAACCATATCAGATATGTAACATAAAAATATGATTTCTGAATTTGTGGAAAAAAAACTAAGAGAAGCCAGATATAAGCTTCTAAAAAATAAGAGTTATTTGGGTGAAATTCCGGGATTGCAAGGAGTATGGGCCCACGCCAAAAATTTAGAAGATTGTCGGAAAGAATTGCAATCCGCTCTTGAAGATTGGCTACTATTAAAACTAAGAGATGGCGATTCTATTCCGGGTTTGCATATCGGTATAATCCCCACGGCCGTGATATAGATAAAAACTTAATCGCAGAAATTATAAAACAAGCAGATATATCTCCGGACAAATGGGATAACGCCTAAATTATAATAACCCAGTACGGATTTCCGTACTGGGCTTTTAAATGCCTCCTTTCGTGGCGTTGTAACAGTGGCGACTACATGCTCTCCGCCATAACCTGCATGGCGGAAACATTGGCGTCAAGGCCTTCCTTATCACTGGCCTTAGCGGTTCTAACCACTTCCGCCAGTAATCCGGAAATATCTTCTCCTTTGGCTCGCGCCAATGGAACCAGCTTTTCCGCGATCACCACCGCGTTACAGAGTATGACCACTAACTCCTCATCCGCCCCATCCTTACCCAAGGACTTTTTGTGAACCCTTTTCAGGGCCGACAGAAGTTTTTTGGGCGAAGCGACTAACGATTCCTCGGCGGTGCCGTCTTCTCCGGCGGGCTGGGTTTCCAAAACCGGGACCGGATTGAATTTCTCCGGACTTCCCCGGTTTCCATCCTGGTGAACCCGGCGCGGTTTTCCCTCCACCCACTTCTCAAGGTACCGTATGGCACGGCCCACCTCCTTCAAACCCAGCTGATCCAGTTTGCAATCGGATTCATGCCGATCAAGCGCCGACAACCACTCGGTTGTGGTCTTATGGGCAGCACGTTTGGGTTTTGCCGCTCTTTTCTGGTCAAGATTATCAAATTCCTCGTCCAGAATTTTCGCGGCCTGCGGTAGGAACGGCGCAATCGCCTTCCGGGACTCCGAAGTAATGTCGTTCCGTAGGCTCTTCTCCTGCCCCACCCACTCCAAGACCAACTTTATTGCCGAGTGTTTTACTTCCTGTCCGGGAAACACCAGACACATGAAGTTGTCGGTCTGATCCCCATATTTGGAGAAGAACTCTTCGTTGGCGGGGCCGTAACATCGGTTGGCGATGTCCTTGGCCCATCCATCCAAAAAGCCACGCACCCGTTTGCTCATGTCCGCGGTCTCCCGACTAGCTCGGAGTTTATCCTCCACGCCCCGAACCGCTTCGGACACTCTATTTCCCAAGTCAGTAACTTTGGCGCAGAATTCTGCGCCAAGCACTTCAGTAATGTGTTCGGGCGTGCCTGACTCTAAGATGACGCCCTGCTCCGCGAACTGTGGGAGCACGACGTCCACGAAATCGAAGATGATCGGAGCTACAGTATTGGTTAGAATTGAATCTAACCGCTCCTGAAGCTGTGCACTTAACTGCGACCGATCCGTGTGACCAAACAACTTTTTTGACAATTCCTTTTTCATAAACCCCCCTAAGGTTTCGGTTTTTGCTTCCGTTTTCCGATTGGGCCGGAAGTAACATGCCCGTAAAACAACCATTGCCGTCCAAAATTTTATTCCCGCACCTTGCGGGATCCCAAACGTGGTGTTAAAGATCGCCCACCTACCCGAACGAATTTCTGCGAATTTTAGCCGATTTACGCGAATCGCTGATAAAAATGCGATTCATCAAATGTGGGTAGTAGTTGCTCACATTATATTCCAATACTTGATTTTTGTCAATAGATGAGGTATACTTGTAACAATAACCCGAACTTTGAAAAATACTGCCTTTAAGTAAGGCCGTTTAAGGTAATCCCTCGACTAGGCTCGGGAAATAATGTTTTAAAAACACAGCTTTACCTAAAGGCAGTAAAATTACAAAACAAAAGGAGAAAGCAAATGGAAGCATGGCTGTATATACTTGGTGGCGCTACTGGAGTACGCGCCCTTACAAACTTAGGAGCCAGTTGTTACTTATTTGTAGTCCGGCTGGGTAAAGAGATTCATGCTTATTTGATTGATGCCGGAATGGAGAGCACAGACAGTGATGGCGCCGTATCGGCAGTTTCCTGGCTCGCTCCGCAGGACTTGGAAAAACTTCAAACAATCCTGGACTCCGTCGGCGTAAAAAAGATCGATCACGTCTTCTTGACCCATGCGCACCGTGATCACGCCGCAGCTGTGGCGCTCAAAAAAATCAGACGGCATCTTACGCATGACAGCCGAATTATCTGCACTCGCCCCACAGCCGCATTTCTTCCGCGCGTGCTTTACGATCAATTCAATGTTTCTAACCGGCGCAAGGAAAATCTGCCGTATGATAAGGACGACATTGAAGAAACCCTGGATCGCGTACACGCTGTAAAACGTCCAGAGATTTTAGAGCTGGTTCCGGGCAAAATTAGCGTGCTTTTATGGCGCAACGGCCATATCCGGGGAAGTTGTTCGGTTATATTCATTATCAAATCCGGAAAAACCGAGCATACATTCATGTTTTCCGGGGATTATGCCACGCATGCGCAATTGACCACCGACGGCGCGCCTCTTCCGCCAGACGACATACGCATAAGCCACCTTTTATCGATTGATTGCACCAATTGCGCAGAAGATGTTGCCAAAGGAACGGACGAAAAAACCTTCTGGAAAAGAGAAATTATCCGCATGGCGGATGATGCGCACAATACCAATAAAGCCGGCGGATGGTTTCTGACTTCGGCCTTTGCTTTGGATCGCGCGCCTACTTTTGCCAGAAAATTGGCTGATCTCGGACTTCGAGTGTATCTGGACGGACCATCGGCCCGTAAACTCTGGGACATCATGGAGTCAGAGGACGGCTTCTGGTGTATGGGGGATCGCTCGGTAAATGCCAACAGTGAAGAAATTGAAATTTTAAATGCGGTGGGAAGCGCGCTTGATTCTAATCGCAAAGTTGGAGCGATAGTGGCTCCTTCGGGTATGGGGCATGGACCGGTGGCGCAATACATGCGTGAACTTCTGCCGCGCGAGAATGCAATGTACGGGGCTTCCGGGTATCTGGCACCCGGAACCAATGGTTATAAAGCCCTGCGGGCTGAACGCGGCTCAACTATTCTACTGGAAGTTACGGATAAAAAATTTGAAGAGGTCCGGGTGAATGCGCGCTGTGAGCAATACCGCGCCACCGGACATTCTCTACGCAAATCCTTAGTCAGAAGGATAGGCGAGATTTTACGGAACTCGCGCTCCCAAAAGCCATTTGTGGGTCTGTGCCATGGATCAACGCCGGCTCTGGACTGGGTTCAGGCGCAACTGCCTGAATTCCACACATTCCGGCAGGACAGACCGGAAGACAGATGCATCCGGCTTCTCTGACTGCAGGAGAAACCGAGTTTCCAACGATAAGAAACTCGGTTTCCTACAGAAATAGTAAAATAAAAAAAGGGTGATTCCACCGTTGGTGGTTTCACCCTTTTAAAATTACTTTGATCTAAAGTTTGGCGACGTTTTGCGTTGCGCGCAACCAAAGCTTCTCGTCGTCCGGCCGGTTATCCTCCTCAACATACTCACCTGACTCCGGAGCCGGAGACAATGTTTCCTCCGGATAATCCATCTCTGCTTTCTCATCCGCCACCCGCAAATATTTTTTTTCCTTGCGTAATTTGCGGGACTCGACAAACTGATCAAAATTTCCGCGCACAAGCTCTCCGCCTTTTTGAAAATCCATCCAGGAGAATGCCCTGTCTCCTAAGGCATTTTCCCGCAAACGAGAACGTACGGCAAATAAGGAGTTTTCCAGAACATCGCCCTCTCCATATAATACAAAATTTTCAACAATGCGGCGGGCAACATCCGGACTCTTGATGCCGCCTTGGTCATTTTGCAAGCGGGAAGCAAGAATATCCAGGCGGTTAAAACTGATCAACATTCTTATCATCCGTTGCGAAAAAAGATTGCGATAGTGAATCCGGCGTAAAACCATCTGAACCAGATCATCCGCATTCTCGCAATCCGGCCTTCCGAGCTCGGTCAAGATCGGCTGGCGAAGCTGAAGAAGAATTGCGAAAAGACGCCGGATATGTGCGTAATATGTTCCCACATCCCGGATAACGCTCCGATGTTTTTCTCGGCCGGTTTTCCGATCCGCATCTTCGTCTTTTTTCCATCCCTCTTTTTTTTCGTAAACCCGTTCGCCAATCGGAAGTTGATCCAGCCGATAAAACTTGGATAAATCTTTCTGGATAAAAGGATCGCAAATTTTGTCTTTTTGGTAATGAAATCCCACGCCATTAGCCAGAAACGCAACCGTGAAATACTCACTCCATTGGTTCGGACGTTCTTTATAAAATATGTCTGGATAGATCCGATCTTCAATGGGTGAGCCGGTTTCTTCCTTGGTTTCGCGTTTCGCGGTATCAGCCCAGGTGCCGGGATTTTCCGGATCACCGTCTATATCCTCATGCTTGCCAAACGGCATACCGAGGGCCGTTCTCTGATCAAAAGAAACTATGGCTTGGTCCCCGATAATCTCAATAACCCGGTCTTTGTATTCAGCGCGGTGCAATTGGCTAACCGGCACATACATAAACTCAACATTAAAGGTATTGAAAACCAGCGCCATGCTTTCTTCTCCGCGCGTCAATCTAAGAATGATGGAACCGCAGGAATTCTTGGCAACTCGTACTTTAGCCATTTTAAGGATCTCCTTTGCCGACATTGTAGCAAAATCAGGTTGACTTGTCAATACTTAAATTTTGTGGTATAATTTAAAAATGCCGGAAAACGAAAAATCTTCCTTCGGCGAATGGCAGAAGGAGCAGGAATTTTTAGCCCGGGAAAAAGAAAAACATCCCGAACTTTTTTTACGCACGCCGCTTATTGATGATGATTCCTTGCTTGAGCAAATCGGCATTGCCCCGGATATTTTCGGAACACGGCCTCTGGGATACATTAAATTAAATCCGGATGATTTTATCGTAGAGGAAATAGCGTCTGACGGCACTTTGCACACGGTTGAAGATGCGCCGCTTCTGGAAAACGAAAAAATACCTGAACTAAATGAAAACATCCGCACGACCTGGGCCGAGGCGGTAAAAATGGGATTGGACACCATTGAGATTGTTAACGAAATTTCCCAAAAGTTATCTTTGGATAAAAAATTTATAGGGTTTGCCGGGATCAAAGACAAACACGCCCTAACCGCCCAACTTTTAAGTTTTCGCGGAATTCAGCCGGAAAAACTTCGCGATATCTCGGCATCCAACTTTTTCCTAAAAAATATTTATACCGGCAAAGGCGCTCTGCAAATTGGGGACTTAGCGGGCAATCGCTTCACCATATTCATCCGCACCCGCGAGCCAATTTCCGAACAAGAACTTTTAACCAAATTAGCCGAACTTGAAGAAAACGGCTTCTGGAATTTTTTCTATATTCAGCGCTTTGGCGTACCGCGCCTGATTTCGCACAAATTAGGCCTTTTGCTTTTGCAGGGCCGATTTGAAGATACGGTAAAATCTTCCCTGCTTTATGCCGGGGGCCGCGAAATCAAATATTTCCAGGAATTTCGTAAATCCCTCGCGCCTTTTTGGGGGGATTGGGGCGCGCTGCTTAAAAAAACCGAGCCGCTTGCCTACGCCTTGCGCAGCGAGCGCAAAATGCTGTATTTTTTGGAAAATCATCCTAAGGACTTCATTGGAGCTCTTAACCAGATTCCGGAACAAATTCGACTTTGGGTGTATGCCTATGGGAGCTATCTTTTTAATAAAAAATTGTCCGGCCTTATACAATCCGGGGAAGACGTAGCGTTTGAACTTCCGGTGGCTTTGGGTAAAAAGGCCTGGGCCGAAGAGATATACGGCGCATATTTTAAAAATCACGGAATTTCGCCGCCTTTTCAGGCGCTTAAAAATTTTCCTTATATTCAGCGTCCGGAAAAAAATATAGAGGTTCTGAAAAAATTCAAATTATACGGCGTGCGCATCGTTCCGGGCGGATTTCTTATTGATTTTTTTCTGGAAAAAGCGTCTTATGCTACCACTTTCCTTTCCCATCTTTTTATGCTGTCCTCCGGCCAGCCCATACCCGAAGGCATAAATTTGGATGAAATTGACGCCAAAGAAATACTTGGCACCGGCACTATAAAACCCCTCAAAGAGGGGCGATTCAGGGAATTATTTGAAATGAGAAAAGAACAAAATTCACTATAGAGGCTTAGCCTCTATAGTAAAAAATGGCTTATATATGGTTCGAGACCGGAATAAATTCCGGCCTCGGACTGTTTTTGCGGGAAGATCATGGGACTATGATCACCCGCGACGACCTTACGGCAGTCCCTATATCCCTGGCCTCCCAATGGCCGTCTCCCAGTGCGAGACGGTAATCGGGATGAACATGCTCCGGTAACGGCATGTCCAGGTGGTTAACAGTATGCCGCACCAGGCCGTCGGGCTTGGCCGGGTTTTCAAAAACCGTGAGACGCCGCCATGTCTTTGAGAGACATTCGGCGACAAATGACACGATCTCCGCCTCTTTCTCTGGCGGAAGCGCAAGGATCTCCTCCTTGCTCTTCTTGAAGCCCACTACCAGGAATCCTGTTCCTCGAGGTTTATCTTCCCAGGGACGCTGGAAACAATGGATGTCCTGTAAAAGGAATCCAGCTGTCTCCAGCTCTTTGAAGAGCCCGGCGCTGGTTACGCGCTCAAGGCCTTTCTTGCCGTTAAAAACCGAGGTGCCGGAATCGCCGCGGCGGTCGCGATACACAAAGTGATCACGACCCAGAGAATCGGACTCCGCACGATGTGATTCGTCAATCTCCGCTTGCCGGCGATCCGTCCGATCAACCATCCGAATCCCCAGCCGCCCGGCCTTTTGAAAAAGCGCCGTGTTCAACTGAAACTTAATCAGCACATCGTTCGGCTTGGGTGCCTCGTCAACGCCCTCATGCCGAGCACAACGACGATTTTTCACTTTATCGTCGCGGCACCGGCCACCGCTTTCATCCCGCGCTATGCACGCAATATTCATAAATCCTCCTTCTGGATTTTTGGGTTATTGGGTTATTGGTTTATTTATTCAGTTTTTCGGGAACAATATACTAATTATACACCATTCCCAATAAAAAATCAAGCCCTGTGAAAAGGGCCTTATGTGATTGAATTATATTGGCTTTGCGGGTTGAAAAAGAGCATGGGCCGGCGCTCGAAAATATCAGTAAAGTCGGAAAGGTATTTGGCGAGCGCGTCAATCTCCTCGCCGGTCGGAATCAGATTATCTGGGACTGACTCATCCGCATTGCCATTACCGGAACACGCGAAGGAGAATTTATCCTCAACCGCTTCGCGGATTTTCACAAAGTTAATCGGATGTATGCCATTTGCTCCGAATGTCTTGCGCCAAATCGCAATAGTATCGCGTATCCAGGAATTATGGCGCGGATCAATGCTTCCATCTTGAGGATTTTTGGCGAATTTACTGACGCTTTGCCGGATAAGGTCGGTGGGTGAAGGCGGAGGAATATTAACCCGGCCCAGAATCTTTCCGTTTTGCCTGGCATCTTCCGCCATGAGAATGCCTTGGTCAATGCGCGAAAAAGAAACTCCGCGCCAGGACTTAAATTTCGAGGCGCAATCGTATGCAACCACCTCGACACGTTTGGGTTGTCCGGAAACAAACATGTCTATAATCTTGGCAAACGCAGGACCTGCATCCCCGGTGGCAAGCACCAGAGTGCGAATGTTTTTGAAATTCCTAACTCCTCGCGCCAAAAGCAATAATCCGTCATCCGCGGCATCTTTACCGTGAGAAACCAATACAACCCGATAACTAAGGTCAACCAAAAGTTCAGCCATGAGCATCGTCTCTTTTCTTTTTTGAAGCCGGTATTTTAACGACTCTTTCATTCTTGTCCGGGGTAGAAGAGAAATCGCGGCAATCCGATCCTCAACCCATCCGTGTCTACGCGCTCGACCCTCCAAAATCCAGGTCATGGCCTGCAGTATATCCCGAATCGGCATTTTTTGTGCCGCTTCATCCCGCTTTAAGGCCGTAAACAGCAGATTTTCCACATCCAACAGAATCGCAACCCCGGGCTTCTGATTATCCTGTTCGTCCAGACCCATAAACACCCCCGAATTTTTAGATTTCAAGCAACTTCACTGTATATAATATTATACATACTTTCTAAAAAAAATCAAGTGTAGAACGAAAACTAAATTTAAGTTATCATGGCGGCAATGGACGCGGAATTTTTACAAAAAATCAAAGAACTTATCGGGTTGGTTTTGGCCGCGAAACCGGATTTTTACCGTAAAAAATACGCGTCTGCCGGAATTGACGTAACACGGCTTGATACTTTAAACGAATCCAATTGGAACTCCTTCCCCATACTTACCAAACAAGAACTTGCATATGCTCCGTACGACTCAAGATGCTACGGCGAGAAACCGGGCTTAAATAAACTAATCTTTTCCAACGAAGCGGACCAATACTTTTTAATCCACCGGACCTTGGAGGAAATCCGGCAAGAACAACTACCGTATGACGGGACGCGCCCCATGGTAATTTTTGAAAATGTTTATGAGGCAATTGAACGCTGTCTTTATTTCTACGAGCAAAATGTCCTGCCTTTGATCGGCGAATTTCACAACCCGGCGGTGATTTACGCCACGGCCCGCCAATACGAGGTTGACACGATTTTCATGGACCGCGCCGCGATCCGCGCCTTTCGTGAAAAACTGTTGGAAATCCTGCCTGCGTTAAAAAGCGTTACCGTGATTGATGATACGTTTTCCCAAGAGGACTTGGAGTGGCCGGAGAAAATAAAACTTAATTTTACGTTGAGCATTCCGGAGATCGGAAGCATTGCGCATGCCTGCCCGGAATCAATCGTCCAAAAGGATCTTATCTTCCATCCGGCGGATGATGTGTATATTGAGCCATCGGCGCTTTCAATAATTACCACCACCCGCCTTAAGGCCTGCCCCATGCTCCGCTACCGCAGCCATATTTATTTTGAAAAAATTTCTCCGCGCTGTTTATGCCCAAAGGCGTCGCTTAAAATTTAATCCGCTTAATTTATACACATCGAATTGCCCATGGCCGATATCACAAGTATTCTTATACGGCAAAAACAATCTATAGACCTCTTGCACAATAACATTTCTACTGCAATTTCATAATTTTGGCTGCAAATCGTTCAGGACTCGTCGACTTATATATGCCATATAGGCCTCCTCGTCCTTCACGATTTTCGCCTAAAATTCTAAAATTTCGTCACGAAAGCTTATTGTGCAAAAGGTCTTATGTTTCTCTCTAATGGGGTAAAACAGAAAAAAGAATGGTGGAAAACCGCCTTCAATAAGGATTACCTGACTGCCGATTCATATTTTGTAAGTAAGGCGCGAACAAAACGCGAAATTTCTTTTTTACTTAAACTGACGGGAAAAATAGGCCTTACGAAAAGTGCGGAGATTTTGGATTTGGCATGCGGATACGGCACGCACGCCATCGCTCTTGCCAAACACGAATTTAACGTAACCGGAATTGACACTTCCGAATATTTTTTGAAAATTGCGCGCGAAACGTCTAAAAAACAAAAACAAAAAGTGCAATTCAGCAAAAAAGACATGCGCACCCTATCATTCAAAAAGCGCTTTAATCTTATTATCAATATGTATACTTCTTTCGGATATTTCGCGGAAGAAAGCGATAATCTCCTAGTGCTTCGGAAGATTTCACGCGCCCTGAAACCCAAAGGATTTTTACTAATTGATCTCAATAATCTTTCACAAGTATTTTTTCAATTTTACCAAAATGGCGCTTCCACAGGAAAAAACAACATCGTTTCAATGTTTCAAAACGAAACGCTCAAAAACGGAAAGCGGCTTGTCATAAAAAAAGAAATAGACCCGCTGACCATGCATTGGACGATCACATATTCATGGAAAGAACGGAGAAAACAAAAAAATCTTCAATTGCGCATAAGATTATTTTCCCTTCCCGAATTTCGCCGTATGCTGGAAGAAAGCGGATTAAAAATCAAAAGGGTGTGGGGATATTATGACGGATCGCCGTATCGCTTTGATTCCCGCCGTTTAATTATTTTGGCGCGGAAAGCATGGGTAATCAAAAAAACCAATGCCTGATAACCTCAAAAAATTCTTGGAAATAACCTTAAACGACCCTCTTTTTGCCGCCGAGGGAATGGATGTAAATAACGCCAGATGGGCGGTTGACGAACTTGAACAAGAGTTAAAAAAACTTGAAGACGTATGGCGGCCATCCTATCGCTGGTTTTCATTTTGGTATCCCTTTCACCAAACGCTCCATCCGCTTATATTTCTTAAAGAATTCGTGGCGGCGGAACAAATACGCCAAGAATTTTCCTCAAATTCTACGAGAGAAAACGCCCAAAAACTTTTAACCCAACATGGAAAAACCCTAAAAGCATATATAAACGGTTTAGAAGGATGTGGCGAAGCCCTGCGGACCGCGCAAAAGGCCGAAAAACTCTCCTCACACGCTTCCTTTCAATTTTTCCATCGAGTCATTACTTTTCAGGAGATATTGGATATTTTTGACAAATTCAAAGAAAATTCAAAAGAATTGTTAAAAGATATAGATAGGCGCCACGATATCCTTGCAGGAAATTTTAATTTATCGGATTCACTACAGACCGCACAAGATTTTATTCCACAAATAGTTTCGGGCCCGGAACCATCCGCAAGAAATAAAAAAATACTTGAAATACTGGAAAAAAATAGGTCAATCAAAGAACGATATGGCCCTATTTTTTATACCCTTCCGAATTTTGATGTGTCTCCCAAAACTCATCAATTTTTCGCCTATATACTTAACTCCGAAAGAACGGGAAAATTTGACCTTAAAATAACAGACCAATATTATTACCTTGATATTGATGAGAATAAAAAAACATCATCTTACGATAAAACTCCATACCAACCGCTTCAGCGCAGAAATATTCATTATTGGCTGCAACCCCCCACAGCCTGGTACGCGTCATTTGATCTTAGCTATTATGCTGACCTGGCCACAATATGCGATCTGACATGGAGAAGGCCGCACCTACCTAAAAATTCGGTGATGAATCAAAAATCCAGCATGCTGGACTTAATTCTTGAAACAGGCGCGGATGGAATCCGGCAATATACAACCATGTCGCGCTATATGGCGCAGGAGAGCAAACTTCCTCCTTTATCATATCTTTACATCACCCGGGGGTGCCCCTCTCTATATTTTTTGCCGTTCAACCGCAGTGTGTGGAGATTGCCGCAGAGCCCAAATTTTTTAGGCACAAAGATTAATACGATTTCACATTTTAAAAATTTTGCTGAAATCGCCGACAATCTTTCGGGAGGCGAAATTGCAGAAATAGCGCGCGGCGCAGAATTCCGCCACAAAGATTACATTACAACCCGCTGACAGAACACATGTTAAAATTTCACTGGCATAAAAAAATATTGTCCACGCCGCTCCAATTGACTGCGGGGATTTTTGTTATATGGGCCGGGGCGCTGGTTGCGATAACTTTGGTTTATCCAAAACCAGCTATAATCATGGACGAAAATCTTGAAAAATTCCGCGAACTTACCGCGTCCGATCCGCTTTTTTACGATCCGGCTATGGATGCCGGATTCCTGCAGGAATCCGTGGCCGAGATGAAACACCAAGACGATTTGATTCTCTATGTGGATCGTATGTTTCGCCCCAACGGAGACCCGAAATACCGCGATGTATTTCCCGAAGAATGGCGGCTGTGGCCGGATGAATTTTTGGCAACCCTCCCTTATATTCACGTGGCTACCAAGAAATTTCTTGATGCTCCGTCGCGCGAAGGTGCTTTAATTTTGCTGGATTGGCATGAAAAATCCGCCGCATCATACAAAAAAGCGATTGATCTGCATATTCAGGCCATGGAAAATATCTTCCGGGCAAATCCCAAAGTACCAAAAACCAAAATCATATTTCTGGGCTCCGGCACCACCCCGGAAATCGTATATAATGATTTCCGGCTAATTCAAAAAAATGCCCTGAAATTAGCGGAAGAAATTGCGCAACGCAAACAATGTTTATATTATGGCCGGTGTCTGACAGAAAACAGGGATCCGATCCCTGTAAATACAGGGATCGGATCCCTGTCTGAACACATACCTTTTGAACCACTCCCCAATGAAATTTTAGGAATTAAACCCGAGGATAAAGTATTCGGCCCGTATTGGGCCGAAACCCCATGTTTTGGCCGGGAAAATAATTTACCGATAAAACATCCTTTCTATATTAAAAAAATGCCATTTACATATAAAAATTTCTGGCTTAAGGCCAAGCTAACAAATCAAAAATACTATCGCGACTACTCTGTCATGCCTGATCAACTCGAAGCAAAATTCGGGCTTCAACATGGAATCAAAGTTTGGCCACATTTTGAAACGAATGATTATCTTTGTACCGATCTGCGCTATTTAACCGATCTTTATAATCAATTTTTGATAAAAAATGGGGTGGTAAAAAACGAAAAATTAGCCACACTGCCATATCTTATCCAAAATACTCTCGCATTCGGCTGGTTTACAATCTATTACCCCACCGCTATTAAAAATACGCAGTCACCATTCTACCTTCTAACCGCTCGCAGCTCCTATTCGCTCTATTTTGGAACATTTTCACCAGCCATATGGCGCGTTTCCGAAACGCCGCAATTTCTTCTTAGACAGACTTTTGACACTAAATCTGGCTATATTACTTATTCGGATCTGCTTAAAAAATTGAATTATGAGAAAATTTTGGATTTGAATAAACTACCCCCTCTATTTAAAGAAATTTATACTGGAGCAAAAAAATAAGGCACCGCGAGCGATGCCTTATGATATCCATCCTTTTGTTTGTTCGGGGTTTTACTTTGCGACTTTAAAATCTAGAACTTCCCCGGAGTAAGTTGTTCCGCTCCCAAGTTCAGCCGAAAACTCCAATACACATTTACACTCTGACACATAGTAATATGTCCGGATCGTGCGACCCCCGCTCTCACTTAATGAGTGTTTATACGCGTTGTACTCACCCGCTTTTGTTTTGGTGCTGACATCCGTAACGGCGATGGTGCCGTTTGAATTCATGCCACTACGCCCGGCATTTGGGTTAAAATATTCATAACCCCTGGGCTTATCACCAACCTTAATCGGAAAACTAAAAAAAGGTGGATTATCTTTACCATAATCCCCCACGAAAAAAAGCGCTTCGGCCAGCAATCCCGTCCATGGATCAGCACACAGTTTGTTATCGATCGATTTGTCGTCCTGCGATGGACACCATACAAACTCGCCATTGCGATAAACCACATCATAAATTCCGGAAAGAAGCACGTTCGACTTCGAAATCGCCCCCCCCCTTTTATACTTTATCTTCCACGCATCACCCTCTTTATACTGGGGCGCGTCGACCTGGGCCGAAGCGACCCCAACGAATAAACACACTAACAACACAGCCCACCAAAAAACGCTTTTTCCCTTCATATAACCTCCTTAAGATTTTATTTATTGGTTGGGAAAGACCAATATTAAACATTATATATTAAATAGTTTATTTTGTCAATTTGGACAAAAAGTTGCGCGGCAGGGCGTGATAAACGCGCATGTCAACTAATTCACACTGTGGATTTTCTTTATCCGATATTTTTTTGAAATTAATCTGAAAATTTAAAATTTCACGTCTGCGTAGAAGATCTGCAAGTCTCGGCGAACCATCGCTAAGCTTATATCTCACATTAAAATAAAGGGATTTTTTCAATATTTTATAAATATTGATCTGAAGAACTCGTGACGGATATATTTTTACAAAAAGCATTAACTTTAGTATGGAACGCGGGCTATGTCCGTATTTTTTTTCATCTACTTCCAAACGAAATCCCCTATATTGAATTTTATTTTTGGAAAGTGTGTATTGCACGTCTCGCGCCCGTATCATAAACTGATTTGTACATTGAATGGCATCCATCACAACTCTGCCCAAGAAAACAAAAATTAACCCAATTTTTCCACAACGGCATTTATAATTGCTGTTTATGAATTTTGCGGCATCACCTGTCCGGTAACGAATAAATGGCGTAGCGGCTTTCTCAAAATCTGTTAAGACGAGCTCCTTTCTTAAAAAACCATTTTTTCCGACCACCTTTGTCTCATAAAAATATCCCGGGACCGAGTGATAAAGATTGGGCGCTATTTTTGCCAAATGATCGCATTGTATCCCAACCGGCCTGTTAAACACCGCCATGCCGTACAGCGAGCGGACGCTTGCTTCGGGATACAGACGCAATAATTCTCGATGCTGCATTCTGGTTACGGGTTCTCCGTAAACTATAACTAATTTGATTTTTCGCGGGTCGTAATATTTTTTAATGTAATTGGCAAATAAAACCGCCTCCGTCGGTACGGCCAAAAGCGCTTGGGCCTCTACCTCGGATAAAACTTTTGCCGACCACTCCGGATCAGAGCGATTGCCGAAAATCGCCAGTCTTCCCAGATCTCTTGCTCTCGAAAAAAATATGGGCACGTGTTCCGCTCGGCGCAAATAAAAAATTTTTTTAAGATGCGGGGGAATGGAATCAATCGCTAAATCCTTATTTAATGGTTTTGAACGATAATGACAGCAGTATGTTACCAACAGATCTTTTTTTTCTCCACTAAATCCGCTAGAAACTTTTATATAATCCACATCTTTCAATGGGACATAAAGCCTTTTTTTGGGCTTGACCGATCCCAGATCGCTTCTGGTTAAAAATGGGACTTTAGTCAAATCCGCCGGGGATGTAAAATCTAAAACGGGGTTGAAGCCCGCCTTTTTATACAGATTGCGGTAAAAGTCGGATCTGGGGCTTCGCCAAACAAAACGCAGCAATTTTCTAAAATCTTGAGGCTTGATTTTTGAGTGAAGCATCTTAAAAATGCGAAACCAATTTATATAACAATGGCATTTTATAGATTTGGGTATCAGGATCGGCAAATTCAACTTTAATTGGCGAAAATAGGTCTTGACGTATAAGCTCGGAAAAAGAAAATCTATTTGATATACGGAGACGATTATTTAAGGATTCTTCCAGCCGGATTTTTAACATTTCATTAACGGATCCCTTAGGTATTACCCGCACAACTATGTCGTACTGAATTTTGTCCTGGATTAAACGTTGATAGAAATGAGCTTCAAAATTATTTTGAATGTTTTCCAAAAAGTCTTTCAAAATGACGTTGAAAGTTTCCGCTTCAAATACAACTCCGCCTGCATGTATTGTTTCTCGCCTATTTCTGCCAAAAAGTTTAAATAGCGGAAAATTTAATTCGCACGAACATTTCTCATCCCGAAGAAACCAACCAAGATCCCCGGTTCTATAGCGTATCAGGAGCGTAGGATCTTTTCGCAAGTGGGTTAGAACTAATTCTCCCGCCTCCTCATTTTCAGCCGGCAAGATCTCTATAAAAAATTTATCTGAACGAAGGTGATAGATTGGTTCTTCACGCATAGACAAAACATCGCACTGAACCCCAATCTGTCCAGCTTCTCTCATCCCGTAAAGCAAATTAAATATCGCATTGGGGAATTTATTTCTAAAAAAAGTTTGCTGGGCTTTACTCAAGGGCTCACCCCTAAATAAAATGTGCTTAATTTTTGAAATATCGTAAGCTGGTTCTAAAAAAATTAAAAAATGCTGCAATGCCGTCGGAGTTGTAGCAATTGTATCAATTTTTATTCGTGATGCGATCTCGGCGGTTTCTTTCATTTGATACGGATTTCCGATATAAACCGGGAATGCGCGGATCATAGTCGTTAACAATTGCCATTGCACACCGGGTGGAAATAAAAATAATCCGCATTGGGCATTAATTTTTCCCCAAGTCAATTGCCCTTCAGCTGTTTCACTTGGTGTATTTATAAATATGATCACAGGTCCCTTTCCGGTTGTACCCGAAGTGCTAGATATCACATATGGAGAATGAATCTTTGTAAAGATGCGATCAAATGGAGGTGAGGCCAAAAGATCATCCTTCGTAAGTAGCGGCAGAGATACAAAAATATTTCCAATATTATCTTCGTTAATATGCTTTAATTTTAGTGGAGCATATTTTCGGCGATAAAAATCGCTATAAGGATTTTCTAAAGAAAATTTTAGAATTTCTACTAACGCCTTTTTTGTCTGTGAATTTAAACTGATTGACATATACATATTATAATTTATTTTTCATTTTATGCAAGGAATATAAAAACGCACCGGAATAAGTGCGTTGTTTAATATCTCTAATTACTTATATTGATATTTTTGATAGAGCACAATGAGCGCCGGATTATTCCGATCTTCGATTAGCGAACGAACTAATTCCAGCTCTGTTTCCTGGTGGACGCCTAAATACTCGAATCCGAACGCACGAGCCAGCAATTCAAAATCGGGATTAGTGAAATCAACTCCGACACAACTACCAAATGCTTCATACTGAAGATATTTCATGTAACCATATGATCCGTCAGCTACCACAATAATCTTTACCGGCAATTTTAAGCGGCGAATGGTTGCAAGTTCAGAAACGTTCATAAGGAGCGCCCCGTCCCCGCAAATTACCACAACCCTTGCATTGGGATCGGCAATCGATGCGCCGATTGCAGCTGGGACAGAAAATCCCAGTGCACTTAGGGTTCCGGATCCAATTATGTGCGGTCCGCACGATTTAAAAACCGTGAGTATATAACGCCGGGTAAGGCCCGTTTCCACCGTTATTATATCGTCTGAAGTGAGAATAGCACCTAAATTATTTTGGTTTAAAACATCGCCGAGCAGAAAATCGCCAAATCTGTCCAAAGTCATTCTACGGCAGCGTTCTTGCCATTCCTGCGACGACAACCTAAATAATGTTGGATGTGAACGAACTGGCAGTTTTTCCTGAGCAAGCTGAAAAAAATCTTTCCAATCCACACGAAATTTTTCCGCAGGCTGGAAACACAGGGTCTCAATCGGGGGGGAATCTGAAATATCTATGTGCTCAATTTTAGTCCGATCCAACCACCAAGAATATTCATCGTCTTTATCGCTTATGTTGTACCCTAAAGTGATTACCAAATCAATTTGAGGGGATAGAGCAGAAAGAATATCGTTTCTAGCCACGCCATAATGAAGTGGGTGGGTTTCATAAATAATTCCCTTGGCATGACGAGTGGTAAAAAACGGCACAGAAATACGGTCCAAAAAGGATTTCAGCTCTTCTGACCTCACAAACTCTTTAATGCCAGGCCCGAAAATTAAAATCGGATACCCGCTCTTCTCAAGATGATACTGCAACCGCTCCACCGCCCCCAAGGAATCTATTTCCACATCTTCAGATACCACCGGATCCAAATAAATCGGATCAGTGTCTTCATTGAATACATCTTGCGGTACTATTATACAGCGCGGACCCGGAGTTTTTCTTTTTGCATCCGCCCAAGCTCTAGACATAATATCTGGTATATCTTGAGCGCGCCAAACCACATCAACGCCTTTTGAAACGGGTCTATATATATCTTCAAGATTTATGAACATATAGGAATCAGGATAAATGCTTTCTTTGCGACTTACCTGATCAGTAATAAAGATAGCGGGAGTTCCTTCTAAATATGCACAAGCAATGCCGGTTAAAACATTTGTTCCTCCGGCTCCACGCGATACATATGCAACACCGGGCTTCTTCGCTACGCGCGCATAGCCATTTATTGCATACCCCACACCCTGCTCATTTCTCATGGTAATAAATTGAATTGGACTTTTCGTCAACGCACGAAAAAAAGAAGTTGCATCTCCAGGTAAGCCAAAAATATGCGATACACTATATCGTTCAAGAGTTTTTACGATCAATTCTGCGCCTTTCATCAAATTTACCCCCAAATTTTAAAGGATCCTTTATTCATTGATAATAAAAAAATGGCGTCTCGTCAAGCGCCCCAACCAGAAACCGAGTTTCCGCAACGGAAACCCGGTTTCTTTAAAAACAGTTACGTGTGCGTTGCGGACTAAAAAAATCCCCCGCATCCGGAAAAAAGCGCGTCTTCGCCCCGTTAAATTCTTAATGCTGGATAAATATTCGCGCCCGACACAAGGCGAATCGGGTACTCTATAAATGTAAACTGAATTCAATTAGCCCCTTCTTGATAACTTCGTCTTTGGTTTCAAAGCCCCTCAAATAAATAATTTTTTCGGTGTAATCAATGTCTTTAAAATAGGCCAGCTGAACGCGGAATATTTTTTCATTGAATTCGGAGGCGAAAAGACGTTTCGCCCTTTTTACAACTTCATCCAGTCCATGATATTTCTTCATCACAAAATAAAGATCCACATAGTCCTTCCATTTGGCTCTCTGGCCCAGGGCGTGCGCTTTCATGGCGGCCAAAGTCAAAATATCCGGCATCTTTATAATATCGTTAAAAACAGTCCTGGGTGTAACAGTACGAAACGGATAGTAAAAAAGGTCATTCGCACGCCTTGGATGGTTATAGTAAATTCCCCCGATTTATTTACCAAAATTGTTTCAATTCTGTTCGCCTATAAAATTTTTCTTTTTATGCCGGCAATGCTAAATGCCTCGTGAGAAAAAAGGTCAAAATCAACCGACCGTCTGTGTCCGATATGCAAAGCCATGGCCGTGCCACCCACCAAAAAGAAATTTTTAGAAAATTTCTGGAGTAAGGGCAACAATTCAACCTGCTCTTTAGTTAAAATCTCCTTATGCATGCGGGGCATATTTTTTGAAGTAAAGCTTAAAATAATTTCTTATTTCCGGACGATAATTGCTTCTTCTTTGCCACGCGCGCTTTTGGAAAATTGCCGCGGCTTTTTTAATACCCAAAATCGCAATCAGTTTTTTAACATCGTCAAAGTCGCCGTAATTTAAAACCGCCTCTATAATTGCTGATTCAGAAAGGTGGTCAAAATTTCTGGTATGCCACACCAGATATGGCCTTTTTTTTATAAAACTCTGGGGAGTCATACGGACATGGTAACACAAAAAAATATAAAAACCAATCAGCCGCGTACCTAAAAAGCTAAGTTTTCCATGGGAAACTTAGCTTTTCGAGAACATCCGATGCGCGTTGCGGACTAAAAAAATCCTCCGCAACCGGCGAAAAGCACTTCGCCGCCATTATCTTGCTGCATCATAATATCCACGTCGGTTTGGTTAAAAATATCGCATCCGTTCTGATTCTTTACGTTCTCAGCAACCTTGAATGAACAATTTTCGGCAGAAACGCCATCGGAAGAAAGCGGCGTATCCACAGTCGGCGAATATAACTTTAACAAACCAATTCCTAAAAAGGCGGCAAGCAGTCCCAAATATCGTTTTTTGTTTTCTAGAGTCATAAATTATGATCCTAAACCTGTTCAAAACGCTTATCCACGCCGTCAAAGCCCCTTTTAACCATTACGGCCAAATCGTTAATTGTCAGGTGTTTTTTACCACAAAACAACTATATCAATAAACCAAAAATAGATAAAGAGGTTTTGTCCACAACCGGAATATCACGCCTTTCTGCTATAAAAACAGCCACTAAGACACGCGGCGCAACTTTAATATAAACACTGAAAATGAAAAAATCGCGGCATAACACGTTCCAAAAATTCTTACAAAAGTTCCTAAAATAGTTGTAGCCAAAAGTTTAACCTCTAACGGCCTGTCAAAAAAATTATTTAATGAAATGCGAAAAAGAGTAAACGGAGTATATTTGTAATGGGGTTTTAGAAATGGGTCTCTTGAAAATATAGTATAAAACGCGATACCTTCACAAAAATTTTTGTGCAAAAATTTTTTGATACCAATTCGTTCCAAACTAAAACACGGAAACGCATTAAAATAAAGATGCCGTCCGGTCATTAATACTGCTTGTTTCAATTCAAATTCCATGACTTCCGGGGTGGCAGAAAATGCTAAGAAGTCAAACTGACACATTATGTCTCTCCGATAAGATATATTGGAAAGCACTCCGGCCGGATTTTGATAAAAAAGTTTATTTTTTACATGATAAAACCTAGTGGGAAAATCTACGGGATCCCGCTGAAGGTTCATTTTTCTCTTAAGTTCCATTTCGTAATACGCAGAAAATGAGTTTTTCAACTCTTTCGAAGCTGCCTCATATCCCCCCACTCCGGCAACAGAAAAATTCTCCTGATAGGCCCGAAACAAATGCCTTAACCAATCGCTATGATAAAAATAGTGCGGCTGACCCAAACAAATATAAATTCCAGTCGCATACGACAAACCGATTTTTATGGCCTGAGAAATCGTATCGGCTGTATCTTTGGAAAAAATTACCTTTATTCCCGCATGATTCTCGGGTAGTGATATATTGCCGGCGCCACAATTAATAAGTATTATTTCAAATTTATGCGCAGGAAATCGAAGAGCCAAAAGCGATCTGATAGATGCTTGTATAAGGTTTGCTGTACCATATAAAGGCAAAATAATACTAAAAATGATCCCGTCTATAATTTTAACATTGGATTGCAGTAAATTCCTTTTTTCTTCTTCTTTGGATTGAAAATGTATTTTAATGTGATTCTGTACGCGGGTTTTTTTAGATTCGTTATAAAAATTTTCTACAAGCTGAGTAGGCGGAGGCAACATATAGTAAAAAATTTTTTTAGGCAAACATAATTTTCCATCCATAATTTTTTGGATTACTTCTGCCCCGCGCCTACCGCATTGACCGTCGCGATACGCAAATAAATGTTCCCTGATTTTTTTTCTCGCATTTTTGAAAAAATCCTTGTCTTGAAGCGCGTTCAACATAACTCCCTTTAATTCCCCGGGGGATTGAATCGTTGGTATGAGTTTTTTTCTTTTTATTACTTGTTCAATACTGCCCGGAAAAGTAAGAGGAGCAGTAATACCTCTTCTTGTTAAACGTAGTTTTTGATGCTCTGCTGTGAAAAACTTATCTTCCAAAAAATCTGTAACCACGATTGGTTTATCAGCAAGTATGGCATCAAATATAGCGCTTGAATTGTCGCTTATCACAGCATCGGAAAGTTTAAGCAGCGGCAGTAAATCTACGTCATCTTTAAGAAGAATAATACTACCGGATTCCATTTTTTTAATTCTTTCTGGCTCGTCACGGATAGTGTGATAGTGAAATTTAACAATTAGATTATATGTTCCGGCTATTTTTTTAAGTTCCGGGTGGAGTTCATCAATGGAACATAAATCCCCATGAGTCGGGAGATAAAGCACCGTCTTTTTTTTAGGATCTACTCTTTTTTGAATGTCCGGTAGTATTTCACACTTATCATTAAACCAATCGTCAAATTTTGGATTACCAATGATTTCGCAATGAGAGAAAAGCGAAAGAAGTCGCGCATCATGTTTCCCATACGCTAGGGACACGTCAAATTTTGCTCCAGTTGGACGAACCAGAGTAAGTTCTTTTCCAGCCCCATAAGCCAAGCGAATCCTTTTTTTATTATCATTGCAGCGAAACTTCATGCATCCCCATTCCCATAAAGAAACCAGAACTCTATATTTCAAAAAAAATCTTTCCAAAATTGGGTTGTAAAAATAATCATCATAGTAAAGAACCCGATAATATACATTTTCTTTTCTAAGAAGCGCGACAATATCGTCAATTAACGCCCGAGGTTGAGTATTGGGAAAATAAACTCCGGCATCGATTATAAATTCCGCTTCATCCCTAAGATGTTTATAGATATTTTTTTGAACATAATACTGAAAAGGATAACAAATAACGAAGCCGACTTTTGCATTTGGATTTGGATTCTCCCCATATTTTTTTTGTCTAAGAGATTCGCTGGGCAACATTTATTTTTTAAAAAATGCGGATATAACTTTTATGTCGGGTGAATAAGTAAATTTAAAATTCGGATAAAAATTTACGATTTTTATCCTTTTCCCCATATTCACCAACAGTTCGGTATTTTCAGCATTTTCCAATTCCAGAATTTTATTTTTTTTATCCCGATGCGCCTTGATAATCCACGAGAACCTAAAACACTGGGGCAAATATACATAAAACATTTTTTTTCGATCCGGGATCGACGTTATAAACATATCTTTAACTTTCGCAACCGTATCAATGGCCGGAATTCCAGTAATGGCGGCTCCGCATCGCATTGCTTCTTTAATCACAGAATACACCATCGTAGTGGTGATAAGCGGTCGCGCGGCTTCATGAAAAACTATGAAATCAGTATTACCTTTTTTTTCTGAGCATGAAAGAGCGATATAAGAAGATATCCTTCGAGTGGCTCCCCCGGGAATTATATGAATCCGAGGATCCTTAAATCTTTCATATATAATCTTTTTAGCAAAATTTATTTTTTGGAGAGGCACTACCACTATAATATTCCGTAAGCAAGATATTCTCACAATCTTTTCCAAAGAATAAAAAATTAATGGCTTTTGATGAACGTGCACAAACTGCTTATAATTCCCACCGGCCCTTTCTCCTTTACCGGCAGCCAAAAGTATTGCGTCTATATTTTTTTTCTTCATAACATGAAAACTCCCCCATTGATATGCAGGCATTGTCCTGTTATATAGGAAGAATTGCGGGAACCCAAAAACGATACCGCGGCCGCCACCTCCTCCGGAGTTCCAAGTCGTTTCAGGGGAATCCGCTCTATTCTTTTCTTAATTGGTTCAGATTTGGAATGTCTAATCATTCGCGAATCAATATACCCCGGTGCAACCGCATTTACTAAAATTTTAGGAGCCAGAGCCAACGCCAGCGACCGGGTAAGCCCCAGTAACGCGCCCTTTGAAGCCGCATAACCTATCCTTTGGGAAGATCCGCAAAAAACCACCACCGAAGATATAAAAATAATACGCGGTTCTATGCCGTTTTTAAGCAGGGGAAGAGCATGTTTTGTAACCAAGATCGAACCTCGCAAATTTACATTCAACATTTCGTCAAAATCCTTAAAGTTCAGATCTACGGGGTGTTTATCAACGCGATTAATTCCGGCGTTATTAACAAGAACGTCCAGAGTCCCGAATCTTCTCTTAATATTTTTAAACATCTTTGAAACATCCTTTTCTCTCGAAATATCAGCACGCATAAGAACTATTTCTTTATTCTTTTTACCTAAAGAATTTGCAATAAAAACAGATCTATCTCGTGAATCTTTGTAATGGAGAATGACACGAAATCCGTCTTCAACAAATCTCTTCACTATGGCACCCCCAATCTCTCCTGACCCGCCAGTAACAAGCGCGATTCGGGAACGTGTCTCCAACTCTTTATTAATCCCAAAATCTTTTCTAAGCATAAATTTTTAAATAAGATATTTAATATCTCTTCGCGGATGGGGCAGGACGCCGCGATGCAATTCCTCTTCAAATTTGGCAAACATGCTTTGCACAACATCACGATTCATTGACGCAATATTTTGCCGCTCTTTCGGGTCTGTTTCAAGATCATATAATTCATCGCCCCGCGCATCTGCGGGCCTATTATTGTGATAAATGTATTTATATTTACCGCGTTGCAGCGCATAACCATAATTTTCCATTTCTGCGACTGTTGTTATATCTTCACGCCCGCCAGAAACCGAATAAATGCTCGTGCCTTGAATTAGGTGATTATTTTTTATCCCTATTATATCAAGAATTGTAGGATAAATATCAATACTACGGACAAGAGAATCCATCATTCTATCTTTTAACTGGGCTGGTCCGTTCATAATAAGCGGCACATAAAGTAACTCCTGATAAAATTGATTATGCCCAAGCTTGCCGTGTTCCATAAATTCCTCGCCATGATCGGACGTAAAAATGATGATGGTGTGATCAGAAATTTTAAAATCCTTGAGTATTTGCAAAATTTTTGCCACAAAATCATCTACATATCGTATTGCTCCGTCGTAAATGGCCTGAAGATAAAATAATGATTGGGGATCGCCGCTACTTACACGCGTATGGAGAAAATGATATAAATCGGCCCAAGAACGATTCCATCCGTTCTTTTTTTTAGTTTCTGCCGTTTCATTAAAAATTTTTTGGTATTCATGCAGAGCCGGACGAAAAAACGCTTCATCAACCCCCGGATCAAAAAGATTGCGGTAAGCGGCCGGCACCTCCCAGGGATTATGCACGGCATAGGTGTGAAGAAATAGAAAAAAATTTTCTTTGCAATTCTGTCCCAACCACCCCTGTATCTCATCTATCGGCATACCGGATGCCGGGATTGTTGTATCCAAAGGATCGAATTTATTCACCGCCGCCCCATAAGAACTTACACCATAATAATCAAATCCACTTCCGAAGCCCAACCTCGGATGCACATTTCCTCCCCCAGTAAATGCGCCGGTGCGATAGCTGTTTATGCGCAATACCTCGGCCAGCGTAGGAATTTTAGGGTCAAGCGTATAATATCTACCCGCGCCTTGCCCGGTAGCGCCGATATTTGCGGTTATTCCATGATACGTCGGGTAACGCGAGGTAAAAATAGACATGAATGAAGGAGCGGTTGCCGGGGCCTGTGCAAAACAGTTCTTAAAAAGAACTCCTTTATTTGCAAGCTCATCTATCGCGGGAGAAGTTGAGCGCTTATATCCGTAACATCCGAGATGATCCGCGCGAAGAGTATCTATCCCTATTAAAATTATATTTTTGAATTTAGGACTCATTGATTATTTCTTTGATTCATTTTATAAGATACATTATTTTCCGGCGGGGAGGAGTTAAATTTTCTCTATGCAATTCTTCTTCAAACAATGAAAACATTTTTTCGGCAATTCGGGGTTTTTCAAACAAGATATTGTTCTTTTCTTCCGGGTCTTTTTCAAGATCGTAAAGTTCGTCGGTGCGTATTTTATAACTTTTATATCTCGGATAAATATATTTGTATTTTTTGTTTTGAACGGCGCACCCGCGGGTTTCGGTCTCCGCAATCGCGAGTAGATTCAAATTTTTCCTGGACGCGGGGATCAATGATACTCCGTGAACGGGAGGAATCCGTCTGATATGCAATAACTCCAAAATTGTCGGGAGAATATCAATACTGCGCACAATTTGGTCAACAGCCACAGATTTTTTGAGGTTTGGCGCCCGGATGATAAGCGGTACGCGGAGCAGTTCGTTGTAAAGCTGCAGGTGGCTTAACATGCCATGCTCCATAAATTCTTCTCCATGATCGGATGTAAAAACAATAATGGTGTTCTCCGAAAGCCCCAGCGCGTTTACGGTTTCAAGAAGCGCGGCAATGCACTCGTCCACGTACCGGATTGCTCCGTCATAAAGCGCCTTGAGGCAATCTACGTCTTCCGGCTTCTCCGGATTTACGAACGAATGAAGAGTATGATATGTATCGCCTCTGGTTTGTTCTGATAATTGTTTTCGGTGTGCGCGGTCCGCCTTTGTTTTATTGCGAAACAAAGGAACGATTAAACGTTCCTCTGCCTCCGGAACGAAGAACTTCCGATAGCGCTTCGGAGGATCCCACGGATTATGCACCGCGTATGTATGGAGGAAGAGAAAAAAATTTTCACGAGCGTTCTCGCGGATCCACCGCCGCGGATCGTCAGATAACAAAATTCTTTTCCCGGCGTCTAACCTAAAGTTTCCCGTCCAGCCATGCTTTACGGAATAATAATCAAACCCCCTCCCAAACCCCATGAGCGGATGCACGTTGCCGCCCGTCGTAAACGCGGCAGTTTGATAGCCGTTTTTCTTTAGGATACTGGCAAGCGTCGGAATTGCCGGATCAAGCGCGTACATACGGCAAATCACCCTGCCGGTGCCTCCGATATTTTCGCCAATTCCATGATACGTCGGGTAACGCGAGGTCATAATGGACATAAAAGAAGGCGCGGTTGCCGGGGCCTGTGCAAAACAGTTCTTAAAAATAACTCCTTTCTTCGCGAGTTCATCAATCGTGGGTGAAGTTAAGCGGTTATACCCGTAACATCCAAGGTGGTCTGCCCGAAGCGTGTCAATGCCGATTAAAATAACATTAAGTTTCTTCATATCAGGCAGTAGAAATTCGACTATTTTAACGAATAAATTTATCGGTTGTTCGCTGTCAACGGTCAATTGTTAGATGCCAGTTGTAAGTTGTCGGTTGTCAGGTGTCTGTGGTCAGATGTTCGCGTATTTTCTGGTATTCCCAGCCCAATCGGGTAAGCGCAAATTGAACAATCGCCATGGAACGAAGGTCCAAACGGTTTATCGGAATTTGCGGGATAATATAGTCCATCAAACGGCCAAAGTATGGATAATACCAGCGCCAAAGATCGGGATGTTTTTGCAGGAATTTATATCTGCCCCTGCCAAAATTAAAAATTCGCTTGGCGATATCTACTGTTGAAAGTGGGTGATAATGCATTACAAAAATAGGCAGATAAAGAAGCGGTTTCCCTAAATCTATAATTCTGATTTTTAATTCCCAGTCGTCAAATCCGGGTAAACACATTTCCTCATCAAATCCTCTCGCGGCATCCAACGCGGATTTGCGATAAGACATGTTTGAGGTATTCCCAACCGGAGTAATAAAATGACTAGTTTTTATTTCTTGATTTATGGGAAAACGGGTTTTAAATTCATAGGTGGTGTAGGTGGCATACGAACTATTTTGCAAAACATCGTCAGAATACTCATACCATCCCCCCACTCCAACCGTCTCTGGATGACGAAAGTACCCATCCACCAATGCCTTAATCCAATTGGGCGGCACCACGCAATCATCATCCGTAAAATTTCATATGAGCTATGAGGAACGGTCTGGCGCGCTACCGCTTCAAGACATTGTTTGAGGAGGTGGGCGCGGTTATAAGTGGGGATGATGACGGAATATTTGATCATATTCGTGTAAATTAGCGAGCCTCTCTTGTATTTTCTGATATTCCCAGCCCAAACGGCTAAAGAAAAAATCAAACCAGGCCATAGCGCGGATTAAATGGATATTTTTTTTGAATCGCAGCTGTTCGTAACCATTTTCTTTGCGTAAAATTTTCATAACCTGCCGATATTTATACACTGACGGAAAATAATATATAAATTCCGGATTTTTAGAAACCAGATAATGCGAGCCCCGCCCGAAATTAAAAAATTTACGCACAACATCGGAAAATTCAAGCGGTTTTAGATGCAAAACCGACAACGGAACGTATAATAAATTATATCCCGATTTCATTATGCGCGCTTTTAGTCCCCAGTCAACCAGTCCGGTAAAATCAATTTTTTCATCAAATCCCCCGAATTTTTCTAAAATTGATTTTTTATATGAAGTATTGGCCGTGTTCCCGGCCGGATTTAAAAAAAAATTATTATTTTTAACTTCTATTTTTTTAGCTATCGCCCCATCAAATCTTTTTTGCAACCAGAGCATGGTATAGTTTATATAAAAACTTTGGGCATACAGCTCCTCCGAATACTCATACCATCCCCCCACTCCCGCTACCTCCGAATGACGAAGGTACCCGTCTGCGAGAGTTTCAATCCAATTTTTCGGCACCACGCAATCATCATCCGTAAAAAATATGATTTCTCCTTTGGCGCGTTTAATCCCAATTTCATATGAGCTATGAGGAACGGTCTGGCGCGCTACCGCTTCAAGACATTGTTTGAGGAGGTGGGCGCGGTTATAAGTGGGGATGATGACGGAATACTTTACCATACAACTGACAACTGACATTTGACCACTGACATCTGACGTCTTGGTCAGGTGTTAAATGTTAAGTGTTAGATGTTAGCTACCGCATGTGGATAGCCACGCCTTTACAATTTACACCCGAAAATATAGCGTAAAAAGTATGAAAGGTCAAACTATTTTAAAATTTCCGTTTTTCCTGATTATCGCGGCGGTTATCTTCGCGCTGTTTGCGCTAAAAAAACTTATACGCGCCCTGACATTCGGATATTTATTCCAATCGCGGAACGTACAAGGGGTGTCTGGATTGCCTATTGAATTTGTCACCGACCCGGATAATCTTGATATTTATAACAGCGGGGGCTGTTAAATCTGACACTGGACAACTGACATGAAATTGTAACATCCAACATATGGACGATACGGATATCAGCCAAAACGCAAAACCCTGCGCAGAACAAACAGTATTTAGATCCAGCTTTAGCTACGGCAAGTGGGCTATATTGGGAATCGTGGCCATTCTATTTCTGAGTGGCGGTGGGTATTTTTATAATTGTACCACCCGCAATCCGCTTTTTTTGTATAAATCCGAAGTTGATCCGGACCTATACCCATATCGTTATTTTTTCAAGGACCGTCTGGAATTTTGCTGGAATTTTCTTTCCCAACCAAGATCACCCAAAAGAGGTGATAAAAGTATAATGATACCCGTCCTGGGGTCGCAGTCCCAATTCCAAATTGACCCCGGACAAATACATCCTTCGTACAACTCACAACCACCAACCTCCGGATGGAACTATCCTCTCAGTGGAAAATACGAGGTGTGGAAAGTCCCACGGCATAAAACATTTCAAAAATCGCTTGAACCCGAGGTGGCTGTAAGACGACTTTATGCGGGGTTCATATGGATTACTTACCGTAGCAATTATATTTCTGAAAAACATCTGGACATATGGAGAGCCAAAGGCGATTCAACGGAAAAAATCGCGCAGCGTGTAAAAACCACCCAGGAAGCCACAAAAACTCCGGATGAGATTGTGGAGGTGATTAAAAAAATATCTGAAAGCACCCCCCTTGTCTTTGTAACAGGCAGATCTATTCAGGATACCGATATAACACTCACCGCTCTCGGTCGTCAGGACAAATTCAACCTTGAAAACGGGGAATTGACGCAAGAACACATTGATAGAATTTGGGATTTCATTTTAAGATACCGCAATCATCCTCAGCCATCCCAACCAAAACCGGCCGATGTTACGACTGCCCCAATGGAAAATAATGAACCGGAATGACGTCCTCCGCCGCTAAAGCGGCGGTATAGTCAGTTAATAATAATTTTTTAAAAATCTTTCCCGACCTCAATCGGGGAATTTTTATAATCCCTATCGAAGTCCGACTTCAATAGCGCGCTATTGAAGTCGGACTTCTAATTACATATCATCAAACTATGGAACCGTCCACAATGATCTTGAAAACAAAAGGTCAATTCGAAAAAGAGACGGAGAAAATCAAACAATTTCTCTCCAGCGCCAGCAGCTTTTTATTTTGGAGAAAACATTTTGCTAACCATAATTTTAAATTTGAGCCGGATAAATTTTCTTGGGATTATTGGCAGACGATTCCGTTTTTTGAAAAAAGTGATTTTTTGAAATGTGGACTGGATTCACGTCTGAAAGATGCCACGATAGGGAAAACCGGCAATATATATAATTTTATTCTGCGCATGACTTCGGGCACAAGCGGCATGACTGAACCGATTACCGCGTTGCGTCCGGTCAATGGGCGCGTATTTCCCGACGGTGAGGTACGCACTGTCTGGGTACATGACGCATATGTCGTGGGACTCTTAAGCGTTCTCCTGCACATTGATGCAAACCGCATCAAGGATACGAATAAATACCAAATGTTGCTTATCAATCCGTATCGGATCGGCGCGAGCGCCGCCAAAACCATAAATGATTTTGGAACAGATAGTATAAGCGCATTTCCCGCCGTACTTGCGCGCCTTTCCTCCCTTATGCTTGAACATAAGATTTCCGCGCCGGACTCATTGAAAAAAGTGATTATGAGCGGAGATTTTTTGCAGAATTTGCAACACGCATTAATTGAACGAGTATTTAAAAATCCAAAGATGGAGTTGGGTTACGGATTGGGGGAATTCGGCAAGATTGGAAATCCATGCGGGCTTCTTGCAAAAAAATATGGTTCAAACGCCTTTCATCTAATTCAACACCACCGCTTAATTGAACTTGCGGATATAGACGAAAATGGATACGGAGAAGTGGTGGCAACCTCTTTCGACAATCCCGCAACTTGCCTAATTCGTTACCGTACCGGAGATATGGCGCGGGTGGTGCGGGAAAAATGCGAATGCGGAAAAAAAATTACGCTCATCCTTGCCGGACGAAAAAATTTTGACTATATAAAATGCGCCGGCGCCATGATAGTGCGCCAAGAATTGGAACGGGTATTAACATCCCTAAAGGATTATATTGAAGAATGGAGGGCCGAGACGCAGGAAGTTCTCGATGGCGTACGAATTGTCGGAGAAATTGCTCTAAAAATTAAAGTAACTTCCGGATATAATGCCCTGGCAAATCCCAAAGAATTCATCCGCACCGAAGTGGAAAAAAATCTCTTTCTTACCCCCACTCGCACGCTTGCCAATTTAATTTCAAGCGGCGCGTTTCTGCCGTTAAAAATTGAACGAGTAGATAGTTTTCCGGAAGCAAAAAAACCGCTTCTTTTGCGGAAATTGGACTAAACACTTCGGGTCACTCGGATTAATTATGATTTCGTATATTCGTGAAATTCGTGAACAAATTCGTGCAAATTAGCGAAGTATGATTAACTGATAAATCCCCCGCAGGATACGAAAAAATGGGCGTTTACATTCACGTCCGGATGCGCTTTTTCCATCTGCAGGGCTTTCAGTTCGGCATCGCGCCGATCGCGTTCCTCAACATCATCATCGTGCCGTTTGGGATGCAACTGGAAAAAAAATGCCAAACTAAGTATGCCGAAAAAAAACTTGAGAATTTTATATCGTAGCATATATTTAATAGTAAATCTTCATGCATACTTCGTCAATTCAACGGATATCCACACTATTAAGTATTTTCTAATGCAGGATGAGCCCGAAATTCAGAATAATGCCCGTGGTGAGCTTGTCGAACCACTGCCTGAGCTTGTCGAAGGCATACATTTGGTGTAGGTAACGAATAATATGGTAGCCCCTCGACTCTGCTCGGGGAATAACTCGGGCTCGTCCCGTTAAAGAGAAACAGATGATGATAGTCATATAAACATTGCCTTTATTTCAATACAAACCTTTTTCTTTAATAATTGATGTGTTTGTTTCTCTTTAACGGGACGAGTCTTGCCTTGGAATCAAGATTCATTTGGGGCTCATCTTGTATTGTACAAGACTCTGAATTGACTCGCCGATAAAAGCCGCCTAGAATAAACAAAGACCTCTGACAAGGATGAAGTCATGGCTTATCGTGATATAAGGGAATATCTTAAAACTCTAGAAAATAAAGGAAAGCTCAGGCGAGTAAAAAAAGAAGTCGACAAAGACTGGGAAATCGCTGCCGTCTGCCGACAACTTTTTTATAAATTCCTTCCGGAAAACAGACCAGCCCTTCTTTTCGAACGCGTAAAGGATTTTTCGATTCCCGTTCTAGCCGGTAGCGCTGCGGCATCGCCAGAAATCTACAAAATAGGTCTGGAAGCTAAAACATGGCAAGAGATAGACAAACGATGGTTTTCCGCCCTAGAGAGGCCGATTCCTCCGCGAATGATTCAAAAAGCGCCATGTAAAGAAAACATTCTTCTGGGGGATAAAATAGATATAACAGCATTTCCGATCCCGATATGGACACCCGGACAAGATGCGGCTCCCTACATCACAGCGCCTTTGGTTATTACCAAAGATCGCGCATCAGGAATAAGAAACATTGGAACGCATCGCATGATGATAAAAAACGCCAATACGACCGGCATGCATATTGGAACAGTGCAAGATGCGGCACGCCACATTAAACAATACGAAGATCTGGGTTTGCCTGCGCCCCTGGCGGTTGCCATCGGAACGGATCCGACGCTTTGTTATGTTTCGACTACGCGAAGCGCAGAACACATTGATGAATTTGCGCTTGCGGGCGGCTTACGTAACGAACCCGTTGAGCTTATCCAATGCGAAACTGTTCCTTTAGAGGTGCCTGCAACCGCAGAAATTATTTTAGAGGGGGAAATCATTCCCGGCACACTTGAACTGGAAGGACCATTCGGAGAATTTACTGGCTATATGAGTCCGCAAGGAATGCGGCGGGTTTTCCGAATAAAATGCATAACGCACCGAAATAATCCGATCTACCATGCGTTCATAAGCCAAAAACCGCCGAGCGAATCAAGCTGTATTCGAAAAATCGGAAATGAACGAATAATAATGCACCACTTGCGCGATATTCTCAATCTTCCCGTATCCGGAGTGAATTTAAAAGAATCGGGAGGAAGCGAAGCGATTGCCGTTATTTCCCTCCAAAAACAATACGAAGGACAAGTAAAGCAATTGATACATGGTCTTTGGTCTCTTAAGGGCGGGGTGGCAAAACTCGTTATAGTCGTGGACGAAGATGTTGACGTACAAAATGATTTTGAAGTCGAACTGGCAATAAGTTTTCGGATGCAGCCGCACAAAGACGTATACATCGAACGGGGTGAGCGGGCGATCGTTTACGATCCCTCGCTTGCACCCGAAAACGCATCCCAGCTTGATCCGCGAAGGTCAATCGGATCTCGAATGGTAATTGACGCCACAAAAAAACACGCATTTCCGGAGCCATCGCTTCCTCCGCTCGATCATCTTAATTTAGTACATTCGCGATGGAAAGAATACGGAATTGATTAAATGTAACGGCTATATTACAAAATATGGCCGTTTTTTTATAATTTTAATACCCGGTGGTTTTGCCGCATAGAAACCTACAAATAAAATAGATTATTATACCATGCATAATGCACGATGTAAATTAGACAAATTATTTTTATTTCTTATACTGTTATCAGCACTCTAAAATATGAAATCGGAGAAAAAACATGTTAAGCCAATTTCAGGGATATTTGTTCCTGGGTGTATTCTGGTTAACCGCGCTGGCCGCGATAAAGCTGTCTTTCAAAAAAAATACAACTGCGGAAACATTCTTGGTTTCCGAAAAAACAGTGGGTTTTCTTATCGGAGCCGTATCCGTGGCCGCGGCCTGGGTTTGGGCCGGAGCGCTTTTCCTTTCCTCGCAAAAGGCCTATGAGCAGGGCCTCCCCGGACTTTTCTGGTTCACGCTTCCGAATGCCGGCGCTTTAATTCTTTTTTCATTCCTGGCGGTCCGCATGAGAAAAATTTTTGACCGCGGCTATACCTTACCGGAATTTATGGGCAGGCGGTTTGATCAAAGGATGAAACTACTATACTCGTTTTCCATTTTCGCGGCCCAGAACTATGCGATCGTCTTTAATTTAACCGCAGCGCTTCTGATGCTGAACTTGGTTACCGGGATTCCCAAATCAACCCTAATCGTGATTTTGGGCTTAATGATGGTTTCACTCTCCGTGCTTAAAGGAATCCGCTCTTCTTTGACTGAAGATACTATTAAGGCCGTTTTAATTTGTATGGTTGCGTTTATTATCGTGCCCTGGACGATTTTTGAAAGCGGGGGACTTGATTCTATAACATCCGGCTTAGGGGGAATAAAAGGAACTTTTACCCATATCTTTGACCCGGCGGTGGCCTGGTCTTTCGGCGTACCCGTCAGCATCACGCTCTTTTCCGGAGTCGTAATGGACCAACAGCAATGGCAACGCGCTTTTTCGATGAAACACAAAATTGTCCGGCGCTCATTCTTATGGGGAGGATTTCTGTTCGCTTTTGTGCCGATTATGCTGGGCATGCTTGGCTATGTGGCGGTAAATCATGCGTCTATTTTAAATATACCGAAGGACCAAAATCAGTTAGCCGGTTTTTACGCGGCTGTCTATTTTTTACCCGGCATCGCCGTACTGGGTTTTACAGCCATGGTGCTGGCTAGCCTCGTGGCAGCCGGAAGCTCGGCGCTGACCGCGGTAAGTTCAATCGGCGCAGTTGACATATATAAATTTTTCCGACCCGACCCTTCGGATCGCGCGCTGGTTATGGCTTCCAGAATAAGTATGGTTATTATGATTTTGATCGGAATGTCTATCTCTCTAATTCCGAATATCCAGCTTTTATACCTTATTCTTATAATGGCTCCATTCCGCGGCGCGCTACTTATGCCAACAATTCTTTCGCTGTTCTGGTCAAAACTCTCCCCATTATTCACTTTTTGGGGTATTATTCTGGGTATGGTTATAGGCGTGCCGCTCTTTGTTTACGGATCAATCGTTAAAAACCCGACTATTTCTTCGGTGGGAAGTTTAGTTCCAATTGCCATAACTCTGATAGCCTGCCTGGTCGGCGGATGGTTGCGTCCCAAAATATTCAACTATGCCACCCTGTCTGATAAAACCACATCTGCATCTTAATCTTAAGATGCAGATTTTTTCACTTGTGGGGGTCTGTTGCCAAATGCCATTTCTACTGCAATTTCAGAATTCCGGTCAAAATCATCTCAAAATTTCTTGGCTTATCTTTCAGATAAACCGCCAAATTTGTTCAATGATTTTGCCTCGAAATTCTGAAATTTCGCGACGAAAGCGCATTCGGCAACAGACCCATGAAATCAATGGATAAAAAAATAAAATCGTTCCACAACTTCACGCTCCGCGACCCCTTGTTTGCGGCCGAGGGGCTGGATATTGACAACGCCAAGTGGGCGCTGGAGGAACTGGAATTTTTAACGCGCGAGGTGGAACGGGTATGGCGCCCGTCGCACCGCTGGTTTTGTTTTTGGCATCCTTTCACGGAAACACTGCATCCCATCGGTTTCTTAAAAAGATTTTTGGAAAGCGAGCGCCAACGGCGCCGATTTATAATCAGCCCCTCAGAAAAAAATGCCGAATTGCTCCTGCGCACGCACGAAAAAACTGTTTCCGCGTTGGAACTTAACCTAACGGCCTACCGCGATTCCATTTTGGATTTATGCCGGCAAGAACATATTCCGCCGGACACCTCGATTTTTTATTTTCATACCAATAGCATTTCACTCGCCGAGTTTCTTAAATCAATTGAAGTCATTTACTCCAATCTAAAAGAGTTAAAGAAGGAGGTGAAACGCCGCCGCAATATTTTTGAACGCGGCGATTTCAAAAGTATAAATTTTTCGGATGCGCAACCTCCCGGGGCTGACCCCATTCCCTGGAAAATTCAGGGGCCGTCTCTTTCCGAAAAATATCAAGAAATTCTCCGTCTGGAAGAAAAACATATATCCGGCCTGGTTGAGAAATACGGCCCTATTTTTTATGAATTCGCTCATTTGGACGGCACGCCCAGAATCCATAACTTTTTCACTTATGTTACCCGAGACAACCGTAATCGCCGCAGTTTTCATATTTCACTGGCGGATTGCCGTTTTTTCCTGGAATTAACCAAAACCGAAAGCGCCCTGCCTGCGGCACAAAGTCCGTTTGACAACCGAACCCGCGCCATATACGAGCCCTCGCTCAAGCGCGGCGTCCGTTATTGGCACCAAGACGTAACCTCGTTTTACTCGGTTCTAGACCTTCGTTATTATGCTGATTTGGCCACCCTAACGGACTTAAACTGGAGACGCACATTTTTAGACCATCAGGCGGTTCTTAGCCAGAAATCAAGTATGCTGGACCTGATTTTATGGACCGGGGTACAGCACGAACGGTCTTATATGGTTATGTCAAAGGTCCAGGCCCGGGCCGGCCAAAATCCCTCCCCGCTTTATAATTTTATTGCCCGGTCCTATCCATCTCTATATTATTTGACTTTTAACCGCAGTGTCTGGCGCATATCCGATGCGCCGAGATTTTTAGGCAGCCGCTTTGGGAATGGGGGAATTTACAAGACCCTCGAAGAGATTGAACCGTTTGTTTCTTCAGAAATTTTAGAAAAGATTTTTGAAAGCAAAAAATACCGCCATATGGATTGGAAACAACTTTATTAAAAAGACCATGGACACGACCGCGCATAAAAAAGAACGCCCCGAACGTAAATTCATGGTAGGGGGATTTATTTCCCAAAAATCCCAACAACTTACCTTGTCCGAATTAGGAAAATTTTTAACCGAACTGCAGAAGCTCGAATTTTGGCAAAGACATTTCGGCAACCATAATTTTCGGTTCACAGCCGGAAAAATGGATAAAGAACAGTGGAAACGCGTTCCGTTTCTGGTTAAAGATGATTTTTTTAAAATTGGCCTAAACCCGCGGCTGATTGATCTGCGGGAGGAAATCAAAAATAAAACCCGTCATTTTATTCTGCGCGCCACTTCCGGCACCGTTTCGCTAAACGAACCGCCTCTTTTTTTAATGCCGGTCGGCCTGGCGCGCTCCGGCAGAAAACGCACTCTTTGGATTGAAGGGCCATTTATGATTTGCCTACGCGGCGTTCTGCTAAACATTTTGGGCAATCGCCGCGAACCAAATGGGGTTTTACAAACACTTATACTCGACCCCGCGCGTCTTAACATCAAAATGCGGCAGGCCCTCGAAGAATTTGGCGCAGATAATATTTTCAGTTTCCCCGCAAATCTTATCAGATTCACATCTGTCTTTACGGCGGCCGAAGCATTGTCTTCTAAAATCCAAATTATTGACTTGAGTGGGGATTTCTTGAGCGCCACCCAGCGCCGCATTATTCATGAATTTTTCCATAATGCGAGACTTAATCTAAATTACACCATGACCGAAGCCGGAAAGATTTCTCACTCATGCCCGGAACTGAAACGAAGATATGGACGCCAGGACGTGTACCACCCCAATTTTTTAAATGGTACTATTATAGAATTGGTGGATATGGATGAAAACGGTTGCGGCGAAATTGCGGTCACCCACCTCAACCACAGATGGGCGCTGCTGCGTTATCGCACCGGCGACATGGGACGAGTCGTGAAAGAAAAATGCCCCTGCGGAGCGAAATTCACGCTTTTTCTGGCGGGCCGAAAAAATTACGACTACATCCGATACGGAGGCGCGCTTATCGTGAGAACGGAACTGGAAAGGGTCATGGGCTCCCTAAAATCATACGTTAAGGAGTGGCGCGGAGAAGTACGGGAAAAACAAACCGGCGGAAAATTGCTTGGTGAATTAAGAATATTAATCCAGCCCGCGGACTCCCATATTTTGGATATCAACCATTTTTTAACGTGGCTAGCCGAGCACATAAGTAGAAATTTATTTTTAACCCCGGATAAGACCCTGGCGGATCTCGCATCTGCGGGCCGGTTTCTGCCCCTGATAATAGAAATCAGGGGCGGTTTTCCGGACGCGGCCAAACAAATCCTTATCCGGAAAATAGATGATACCGACGACTGACAACCAACATTTAACAATTAACAGTTGACAATTGACATACGATGAACATAAATAAAAAAAATAGAAAACTGCTGCAAACGGATAATTTGCGCAAAGGCGTAACCGCCTTGGCGTTTATTTGCGTTTCCATACTGCTGATCTGGGGATGGTCAAGACAAATAATTTTTGCGGCGCTGGAGGAAGCCCGGACCCAACCGCGTTTTGGGCTTACGGGAGCAGACACCGCAACGCTCCGCGTTAAAATAAAAGAATTGAAAGAAACCGTCAACGCAGTCGCCGCCCTCTATCCTAAAGATGGGGACAAACAGCTCATTGAAACCTCTTTTCACCCTATTGATTTTCTGGAATCACTGCCGAACCTGGAGGAGACGCGCCGCGCATTTATAAAAAATCTGGCATTGAAAAATTTTTTAACATACCGTCGGGCGCTTAACCGCACTGCAGCGTTATATCAAAAAGATCTTTTACAATATCAAAACGCGCTAGAAAATCTGCCCCGCGTTACAAAAAATGAATTTTACCATTATGGGACAAGCGTTATAACCCGCGAAATGCTTCTTTCCAATATTTCGGCGCTGATCGCAAACGCAAAAACCCCGACTCAACGCGCCGCGCCATCCTTGCCGGTTACCATTGCCGCGCCTGTCATAGCGCCAAATCCGATTTTAGCCCCCGACGAACTGCGTAACCTTGCATTTACAAAAAAAATCATTGAACGCATGAAGTGGCTGCCGGTCATGCCTTTGGCCGAAATTCCGACTGGCTGTGGAGGAGACCCGGCCAAAGGAGAACGCGATCTTTTTTACCTGGCGCGCGTCAACCCCGTTAGAACGGGCGCTTCACAACCCGCCGATGAGGGTATTACACCCCCATCGACTATCTCTGCCGTTACCGCCGACCCGCTTCGCCATAGCTTTAGCGAGGCGAGCAGGAGTCAGCGGAGTTCTAACGGGGTCAACAAATTTCTTACTCCGCTTTCCATACGCCAAACCTTTTTTCACTTCACCCTGAGTTATGGCGAGGAAACGCGATTTTTCAAGCCGCTCCGCCAAGCCGGACTTGAATATTACTGGCAGCCAAACTTCAATTATTATTCCTGTCCGGATGTTTCCTACCACGCCCAGATTTTTACGCTATATCGCGTGCGGAAATTGCTGCTGGAGTGGCGCGCCAGCCACTGGAATATAGAATTGCCCGAACTTGTGTCCGCAATTGACTCATTTCTTAAAGCAGATCCGATCTGGCGTGAAACGCAGGACCGGGTGCTTTACGCCATCCGATTGGCACTTGAAAAATATCCGGATGGAAAATTACGCGAACTTGCCGGAAACGATACTCCGGACCTGCTTCGCGAAATTATTGAGGTCAACCGGGAGAAAAGCGGATATTTTGAAGCACTCATCCGCCGGGGAGTTGCTGAAAACCGGAACCTGATGAAACTAACCGCGCTTCTTCCCCAACCCCTTGAGTTAAAAGAGCTCTTTATCACGCGCTCTTTCCCCTCGCTCTATTTTCTGCCATTTTCCGGATCAGTGTGGCACGGCGATATGCCGCCCTCATTTGTCCGATACTACGGACAGACAAAATATTACGTTGATTATCAAACTCTGCTTAAAACCTATCCGGAAAAAACAATTCTTGACTTGATTTCCGTATCATTCGGCATAAGTAAAAATTGAAATCATATTATTACCGTGTGGATAAAATTGATTGTGTATTTTCGGCGCCTCATCTATATTGAATATAATGATTAAGCCAGGTTTTTTAGATCATCATCGCGTTTTAAACTCATTGCAGGCGTGTTTTTTGATGCTCGCTTTTTTAACCGTTGCCGCGGGAGTTTCGGCTGGTCCTGGTCCTGGTCCTGGTATAATTGATTACAGAGTCGAAGGACTTGCCACAGCCGGTCCGGTTCCCGGCCCGATTACTGCCGGACAATTGGTAACCTTTTCGGCAACCGTGAGAAATTACGGGGATGATGCGGAAACAATTCCTTCCCAAACCCGTTTACGTCTGGATATAAATAATGACAATCCTCCCGGAGTATGGGATTTAACTATTTCGCCGGATCAAACCACCGCAGGATTAACTTCCTTCATGAGTCCCGGTGATAACGAAGTTGAAACCTGGTCCAATGCCTGGACCGCGCAAGTTGGAACGCATTTATTTGAAGTATGCGCGGATGTGGAATTAGTTATTGCCGAAACAAACGAGGGAAATAATTGCACAACGCAGACGTTTACGGTAAGCGCTAATACCGATCTCACCTCGGCGCTCAATTCCCCAGGCACTCTAAACCCCGGCCCTGTTACATTCTCGGGCAACATTACAAACATCGGCGCTGGCGCCAACATATCATCATTTAATAATCTATTCTATATTGATTTTAATAATAATAGTCCCGATCCGATAGGGCTTGCGGGCGGATGGCATTTCGATGAAACATCCGGAACCAGCGCGGGTGATTTTTCAGGAAGCGGAATCAACGGGACGCTCGTCAATATGGAATCCACCGATTGGATGGGCGGCAGAGTAAATGGAGCTCTTGATTTTGATGGAGTGAATGAATACGTTAATTTGGGTACTAATCTTAACACCGTACGCAAAAAAGCCGCCGTAACCATTTCCGCGTGGGTTAGAAGAGAAAGCGTAGTTGCCGGCTTTGTCAACGGAGTGGTTTCTTTTTCAATCAACAGCGCTGTCCCAACTAATGAATCTCGCGCCGCGCTTGAGTTCACCTCATCCGGTAATGTGCGGGTTGTGGGCCGGTCTATGGATACCGAGGCGATTCAAAGCGTTAGCACTTCGGGAGCAATTCCTCCGCTGGCGCTGAATACGTGGTACCATATCGCGGGGGTGATAAATTATGCAGGAGATTTTATGAGCGTGTATGTTAATGGCGCGCTTGCGGCATCAGGACCTGTGAATTTTTCTCAATCATTAACGCCGAATACGCCTTCCTCATATAGCGCAATCGGTAGTCAGGATGATGGCTCTGGGGTATATTTTGACGGGCAAATTGATGAAGTATATGTGTACGGCAGGGCGCTGAATGCGTCTGAAATTGCGCAGCTCTATAACGATACTATGGGTAAAGATCGCGCGCTTACTCCCCATCCCATGATTGCGGCTGGCGCGCTCGCGCCTTCGGGCTCGCAATCAGTAACATCGGGCACATGGACCGCGGAACTCGGGACTCATAGAATTTCCCTTTGTGCCGATCAGCCGAATCCAGTTGAGAATGAAACAAACGAAACAAACAATTGTTCAGCGCAGACGTTTACGGTTTCAACGGCATCTGAACCCGACTACATTACCGAGGGACTGGCCACAGCCGGTCCGGTTCCGGGCCCGATTAGCGCCGGACAATTGGTAACTTTTGCGGCGACTGTGAGAAATTCCGGAACGGGTGCGGCATCCGTATCTTCCCAAACGCGTTTACGCTTGGATATAGATAATAATGGCACATGGGATTTTACTCCGGCTGATCAAACCACCGGAGCATTAGCTGCCGCAAGTAATCCCGGGGATACCGAAGTTGAAAACTGGACCAATGCCTGGACCGCGCAAGTTGGAACACATCTTTTTGAAGTATGCGCGGATGTGGGAAATGCTTTTTCCGAAACCAGCGACTATATTAATGACACAAGTCAGGGAAATAACTGCACCACCGCCACTTTTAACGTGGGAGTGCCTCCCACACCCGATCTTGTGGTTGGTCCGAGTATTACGGTAAATGGCACTCTTATTGCGGGACAAACTCTTACCTTTACCAATAGCGGCGTTACCAATGTCGGCACAGCCAATGCCGGAGCATCCACCGCCCGCTTTTGCATTGATAATTCAAATTGCCTTACATCCTCTACCGGACAAATAAATGCTCCGAGTATCGGAGCGTTGACTTCGGGCGGAGGAAGTTCCGGTTCAATTACTTCATCCTCCTGGCCCGCAACCATAGGGCCGCATACCGTGTATTTTTGCGCGGATGTTTCTCCGGTTCCGCCGCCCGGCGCCGTAACCGAGTCAAATGAAAATAATAACTGCGCAGGAGCCGGGACTTCATTTACCGTTGGCGCGGCGTTTGATTTTTCGCTGTCCAACAACGGCAACGTGTCCGTAACCCAGGGCTATAATACATCCCGGACCATCAATGCCTCGCTTGATTCCGGCGCAACCCAGTCGGTTACATTTTCCATAACTTCAGCGCCGATTTCCGGTGTCAGTTTTTCCTTTGCCCCGTCTCCCGCATCCTGCAATCCTCCTTGTTCAAAAACCCTTAATATTACAACCTCGGGTTCAACTCCGGCCGGGTCATATCCCGTAACTGTTACCGGCACAAGCGGCCCTCTTACGCGCACCACGACATTTACCCTGACTGTTAATGCGCAGACCCTTTTAATATCTTCGCTTAGTGTTGTTCCAAACCCGGCGGATCCGGGTGTTAACCGTAATATTACCGCAACGCGCGACCCGGCAAGTACAGCACTCGGCACAATTAATTATTCATTCTGGTGGAATTGCAATAATGCCGGCACTAATGTTGGCACCGTATCAGGCGTGTGTGGAGCGCTTCCGCCAACTTGCATATCTCCGGGTAATCCTGTGGGTTGTGAACAAGCCGGTGACGGCATATGCGCGACCAACTCCAATGGCGCCAAATGTAATGGCGAATCAGCGACTTCCATGATGGTTCCCCGCGCCTATGCTCTGCGTTCAACCGCTAAAGTTATCCTGGAACAGGGTCCTGCTCCGTCTGCCGAACGCCGCACCGTGGTGAATGTAAATCTTGACGCGACTTGTACGGCGGTTCCGGCGATCGCCTCCATGATAGATGATACGGTGCGCTGGACCGCATTCCCAACCGGCGGTTCGGGATCTTACAGCTTTATCTGGTCCGGAGACGCTCCGCTTGGCGGACAAACCGCAAACCCATATGATGCTATATATCCCTCCAGCGGCCAAAAAAACGGAGCTGTAACCGTAAGTGACGGATTTACGAGCGACGGGCCAAACACCTGCACAAACTCGCCCATAGAAATCAAAGGACGAATTGTAACATTCGGCGTAGATCCCACACCCATTGACGCCGGCAAGCCCACAACTGTTTCTTGGACAACCGACGGATTTGGCGCAACTGACTGCACTCTTACGGATAATAATCCCAAAACCGCGATCAACAATACCCCGGTTCAAACCAATTGCGGAATTGCCGGATACCAGGCCTGCCCCAAAGTGAATCTGGCTTCCACCACCATATTTACCTTGACTTGCGATGGCATATCAAGAAGTGCAACCGCGCTGGTAAAACCGCCGCCTTCTTTTATAGAAATCCCTCCGCAGTAAAAAATTGAATCCCGGTAGAAATTTTTACTTCAAAGTATGCCCACTTTTCCCGCTCAAACGGAAAAAGTGGGCATACTTTATTTTTTACCCAAAAGTGATATGATACAAAAATCATGTCATCACTACTCACCAAAACAACCGGAGAAGAAATCCATATCCCGCGCGATGAGGAACAAAAAATCCTTCAGGAATTGAAAAAACGCGCCGATCCGGAAGCCAAACGCATCCTGCGCTTCTTGGCTATGCCCGATCTTTCACGGACAAAAGGGGGTCCCTTAAAAGAAATTATTGACAGGGCTTGCGGGGTCAAAAGTCTTGTGGGATTTGATGTAATAGACATACCGGAAATAGTTTCCACTTATATTTTATTTGATCTTTTCAATATGCCCCCGGGTCATCCTGCCCGCAGCAAATCTGACACATATTATGTGGACGATAATCATGTTTTGAGGACCCATGATACGGTTTTTTGGTATTATTATTTAAACCACCCCGAAATCAAAAAAAGAATTGAAAACCAGGAAACTTTGGGAGCTATTTGCTACGGCAAGGTCTATCGCAAAGATGAAATAGACGGCAAGCACATGAATGTTTTCCATCAATTCGGCGGCCTTTATATAACGCCGGATGATAAACACACCATAACCCCGGTGGATCTAAAAAACGCGCTGTCTGAAATAGCCCGCAGTATTTTTGGCGACGTAAATTTCCGCTTTTATGAGCACCAATTTCCGTATACCGACCCAAGTTTTGAAATGGAAGCTGAAATAAACAGCCAATGGATCGAAATGCTGGGTTCCGGCATGGCAAGAAAAAGCGTGCTTGCCAATTTTGGTTTAACGGGCTACCACGGTTGGGCGTTTGGCTTCGGACTCGAGCGCTTGGCAATTGTTTCCATGTCGCTACCGGATATCCGACTGCTCTGGTCGGAAAACCCAAGGGTAAAAAACCAGTTAAAATTGGGTAATAAGTTTAAAGAGGTCTCAAAATTCCCGCAGATCACCCGCGATATCTCCTTTATCGTAAAAAATGATTTCGTGCCCAACAATTATTTTGACCTTATCCGCGATTTGGGAGGAGATATGGTGGAAGAAGTGAAACTTTTGGATCGCTACGAAAATAAGGAAAAATTCGGCCCGGGAAAAATAAGTTACACTTATCGGATCACATACCGCAGTAATGAACGAACGCTTTTAACCGAAGAAATAGACCCGATTCAAGCCAAAATTTATCAACAAACCGAGAAAATATTTCATGCTTTATTGCGGTAGTCTATTGAAGTCGGACTTCAATAGTGTGCTACTGAAGTCCGACTTCGAAACATCAAACAATGGAAAGTAAAATCCGATTATGCATGTAAGCTAAAAGTATCATATATAAGGCATATTTCGTCCCGCACATACGGGACGAAATTACTTGTAAAGACGGCACAAAAATGCTAAGCTAAAGTAGTTAAAATGGTTCAAAAATCCTCCACAAAATCAAAACAAAAACCGGATAAAAACAATACGACTAAAACGAGTGATTCATATACTGCCAAAGACATTTACGTTCTGGAGGGGCTGGAGCCCGTACGCAAACGCCCCGGAATGTATATAGGATCAACCGGACCGGACGGACTGCATCATTTGGTGTGGGAGGTTTTGGACAATTCAATTGACGAGAGTTTGGCCGGTTTTGCCAAAAATATTGCGATTACTTTTCTGCCTCAAAACCGCGTCATGGTAATTGATGATGGCCGCGGCATTCCGGTAGAAACCCATAAACAAACCAAAAAATCGGCGCTGGAAACCGTAATGTGCACCCTGCATGCCGGAGCCAAATTCGGCGGCGAATCATATAAAGTATCCGGCGGATTGCACGGGGTTGGCGTATCAGTTGTTAACGCCCTCTCCATCTGGATGAAAGCCGAAGTATGCCGCGACAACAGCCAATATACCCAAGAATACATTCGCGGCAAGCCAAAGTATTCCGTGAAAAAAACTGGGAAGTGCGGGGGATCGGGCACAGCCGTTACATTTGAGCCGGATGCGGAAGTATTTGAAAAAATCGCATTTGACTGGAACCGGGTGCTTGAACACGTGCGCCAGCAGGCATACCTTACCAAGGGGATCAAAATCGCGGTTTTTGACGAACGGGACGGGGGCAAAGCCAAAGACGGATCTGTTTTAAGAAATTCCCACATATTTTATTTTGACGGCGGAATACTCTCATACATCAAATATTTAAACCGCGGGAACGCGCCCAAACATGAAAATATTTTTTATGTAGGCAAAGAAGTGCCTGCCGGACCCAGAAAAATTTTTGTGGAAGCCGCTTTCCAATATACGGACGACATCCAACCCAAAGAAATGTCTTTTGCTAACAACATATATACTCCCGAGGGCGGAATGCATTTAACCGGATTCCGCACGGCGCTAACCCGCGCGCTGAACGATTACGCCCGTAAAAACGAATACCTGAAAAAAGAAGAGGATACGCTCACCGGAGACGATGCGCGCGAAGGAATTACCGCAGTTATTTCCGTAAAACTTAAAGAGCCGCAATTTGAAGGACAGACCAAAGCCAAACTCGGCAATCCGGAAGCGCGAACCGCAGTAGAAACCCTGATGGGAGAAGCGCTGCAGGAATGGTGCGAAAAATTCCCGCGGGATGCGGAACAAATCATCGGCAAGGCGATTCTTGCCCAAAAAGCGCGTAAAGCCGCCAAAGCCGCACGGGAAACCGTACTCCGCAAAGGCGCTATGGAGGGCATGATGCTCCCGGGGAAGCTGGCGGACTGCCAATCGCGCGATCCATCGCAATCCGAACTTTTCCTGGTGGAGGGCGATTCAGCCGGAGGATCAGCAAAGCAGGGCCGCGACCGCAAATTTCAGGCGATTCTGCCGCTTCGCGGAAAAATTTTAAATGTTGAAAAAGCGCGGCTGGATAAAATGCTTGCATCCAAAGAAGTACGGTCCCTGGTGATTGCTTTAGGTGCGGCCATCGGAGATGAATTTAACGCGGAAAAACTGCGATATCATCGCACGATTATTGCCACAGATGCGGATGTGGACGGCTCACACATCCGAACTCTGCTCCTGACTCTTTTTTACCGCTACTTCCGTCCGGTGATTGATCACGGATACCTTTATATCGCGACTCCGCCGCTTTATAAAATACAGTCCGGCAAGAATATCCAATACGTTTATTCGGACGCCGAAAAAGAAAAGGTTGCCGCGGAACTTTCCAAGCAAAAAATCGAGGCCAAAAAAGAACGAGCGCGCATAAAAGGAAAAGAGGACGAGGACGCACCCGAACCCGCCGAAATCGTTATGGAGGGAGCAGTAAAAGGCATTGAGATCCAGCGCTATAAAGGACTCGGCGAGATGAATCCTGCGGAGCTCTGGGAAACCACCATGAATCCGGCGGCGCGGATTCTAAAACAAGTGACGATTAAAGACGCGTCAGAAGCTGACCGAATTTTTGATATTTTAATGGGGGATGAGGTGTTGCCCCGCAAGAAATTCATTCAAACTCATGCAAAAGCGGTAAAGAACCTCGACATATAAAAATTTACTTGCCCCGTAACTAAATTTCGACTTTTCGTTGCCGCCCCGACTAAGCCGGAGCGAAATTCTCGTGAATAAAGATTCCTTCTCAAACCAAAGAACAAGATTGCGGCGGTCGAAATTTTAGTGCGGGGTTCAGACACACGCAAAAGCAGTGAAAAATCTTGATATTTAGGGACTATTGACATCTTGCGCCATATTGCAGTATGCTTGAAATACTAAGGGCCTGCGGGCCTTTTAAAAAAGGCCACAGTGATGCCAATCCGATGCGAATTTAATGCCAATTTAGCGAATTGCGAATAATTATTATTCGAGTCTATCGAGAATATTCATTTGCAATTTGTGGATTAGCATAAGATTTATAGATTGGCATCATTGCGGCGCGAAGCGCGGTATGTTGGAACGTCTTACTACTTTTCTTAAAGAAACCAGGCTTGAACTCAAAAAAGTAACTTGGCCGAATCGCGAAGACACGATTCGCTATACAGTAACCGTGGTTGCCGTAAGCCTGGTCATTGCCGTATTTTTGGGAGGGCTGGATTATTTATTCCAGTTTATTTTGAATACATTCATTCTTTAGCAGTGATGCCAATCCGATGCGAATTTAATGCCAATCTAGCGAATCGCGAATACTGTAAAAAGAATTTATTCGCAATTTGTAGATTAGCATTTCATTTGTAGATTGGCATCATTGCGGTGCAAAGCACGATATGCCTAAACAAACATCGGAATTCGGGCGCAATTGGTACGCGGTCCATACCTATTCCGGGTATGAGGATGCGGTTGCGCGAAACTTAAAACAACGCATCGAATCCATGGGTATGGAGGATAAAATTTTCAACGTGCTCGTGCCGGTGGAGAAAAAAATAAAAATTAAAAGCGGGAAACGGCGCGTAGTTGAAGAAAAAATTTATCCCGGGTATGTTTTGGTGGAGATGGTCGTGACCGACGACTCTTGGTACGTAGTGCGAAATACTCCCCGCGTTACCGGATTTATCGGCGCCGGCACCACGCCCACTCCGCTTTCACCCGAAGAAATGGAGGTTTTACTGAATCGCGTCGGAGAGGAGGAACCCAAATTCAAAATTGATGTATTGATCGGGGATCCGATAAAAATTACCGACGGCCCCTTTAAGGACTTTGACGGCAAAGTATCGGAAGTGGACCAGGACCGCGGCAAGATCAAGGTGCTTGTTAACGTATTCGGCCGCGACACGCCCGTAGAACTGGATTCATTACAAATAAAAAAACTATAAACACCGATGCCCACAGATTCTACACAGATCAACACAGATCACAGATTTCCTGAAAAAGAATTATGTCATAAAATAATCGGTTGCCTGTTTGCGGCGCATAATAAATACGGATCTGGGCATAGAGAAATTATATATGACCGCGCCTTTCAAGAGGAACTCGAACAAGCTAAAATTTCGTTTATCGCGAAGCCCAAAATAACACTGCATTCTGTGACTAATGGAAAAAGAATTGGTTTCTTTGTGCCCGACTATCTTATAAATGATAAAGTGCTGGTAGAACTAAAGGCGCTCCCGCCGCATAAAATGATTGAAGCCGGACGACAACTCTTAGAGTATCTAAAAATAAGCAAATATGAACTTGGGTATGCGGTAAATTTCGCAGAAAAAACGTTAAAGCCCTGCAGATATATCCATACAAACGATAGAAAACAATTTATCTGTGATCTGTGAACATCTGTGAGAAATCTGTGTTAATCTGTAAAAACATGGCCAAACCAATTAAAGTAAAACTTAAACTCCAGCTTCCGGCCGGCAAAGCCACTCCGGCGCCGCCGGTAGGCACGGCTCTCGGGCCGCACGGCATCAATATCGGGGACTTTGTAAAAAAATATAACGAGGCATCCGGAAAAATGGAGGGAGAAATTGTGCCCGTGGAAATTACGATCTTTGAAGACCGTAGTTTTGAGTTTAAATTACGAACTCCGCCGGCATCCGACATGCTGCGCAAAGCCGCATCCGTGGAAAAGGGGTCCGGAGAGCCGAATAAAAAGAAGGTGGGGCGTGTTACCCGCGAAGACATCCGAAAGATCGCCGAGCGCAAAATGGAGGATTTAAACGCCGAGAACCCCGAGGCCGCAGAAAAAATAATCGAGGGTACGGCCCGCTCAATGGGAATTGACATACTGAAATGAAGCTCCACGGGCAAGCCCGTGGTCTTCTGGTACGTGGATAAAATAAGGTGTTACTAAAGCAAAAAATTAAGTTTCATCAAATGTTAACAGTTATATACGATCGTAGTACATTGTTAACAGTCCATAATATCTATTTTTATGGTAAAAATCTACATGCAAAAACCCTCTTCCCGCGTATATGTAAAAAATCGCTCAATCACGCGGCTTGTATTGGAGAAACTCGCAGAGGGAGGAAAAGTATTTCTTGACGCCTTCTTCCCTCCTCAATATTCCTTCACATCATCTGGCCGCCGCCTTTTCGGATTAGATTCCAGTCCCGAGGTTTCTCCCCGCACGCTCTCCGCCATTCTTTCCCGTCTAAAGCGACATGGACTGGTTGGACGCAATGGATCCTCACGAAATTCCCGGTGGCATATTACCACAAAAGGTAAACTGCGATTGCATAAGCGACAGGAAATTGTCCTGGAAATACCGGAAAAAGATGGTATCCCGCGTCTGGTTATTTTCGACATTCCGGAACGAGAAAGACGAAAGCGTGATATAGTGCGCATGGAATTGACCGCCTGCGGATTTCGGCACCTGCAAAAAAGCGTGTGGCTCGGCTTTAATCCGCTTCCCCAGCAATTTATTGAACGGCTGGATGAATTGCGTCTCAAAAATAAAGTTCATATTTTGAGCATACAAAAAAGTGGAACAATAGAGAATTTACTCAAAAACTGATTTTTAGGAATATATTGATCAAACCAAGTTAATTGTTAACAACTATATACGATCGTAGTATGATGTTAACAATCAAAAGATCGACTGAATCGGCCACACCGCCTCGACATTTTTGTTTTTGCATAATATGCTCTAAATAGTTCTTTATATTGGAGAGTAATTATGCCCGATACCGTAATCGGAATATCAGCGGAACTTCGCGGTGGGAAGGGAACCTGTGTTAAAATTCTTGAAACCATATTTCACGGCGATACCTCGGTAATTTCCAGCGGCATGATCTTAACCGATCTTGCCATGGCTTTTGAGCGGCCGGATCCGACCAACCGGAAAACTTTGCAGGACTGCTTTTCCCGGGCCCAAAAGGCGCTTGGCAGGAGGTGTCTGCACTCCGGCATCCGTGAACGATGGGAAGAGAGCAAAAAAAGAATCTGGATATTTGACGGCGTGCTTATGCCTTGGGACGTGGAATTCATCCGAAGTTTTCCGCAAAATATTCTTTTTTTCGTTGACTGCAAAATAGAAACCAGATATAAACGCGCGCGGCTGGCCGCACTTTGCCAAGAAGCTGACGCTAAACCGGATGAGGCCAAGATCACGCTGGAAGAATTTAAAAAAATGCACGAGCACGAGACCGCAAAATTTGTCGCCACGATCAAAAATCTTTCGGCCGTACGGGTCCTTGATAATAACGGAACCATAAAGGAACTCGGCAGCCAAATAAAACTAATCCTTGCCAACACCGGCTGGCAAATATAAAAGCGCTTCGCCTAAATCGAAACGCTATTTTTATATCAAATCGGGTGGTTAATCAAATACCTCAGGGATTTTACCGGCCGCCACATCATCTTCGGAAAGCAAAATGTAGGCAGTTTCCGGATTGACAGGAATAAACCATTCTACGCCAACGGTTATCCGGATATGAAAACATGGTTCAACAACACCATCGCCGCGGGGCACGGCATCACATGTCTCTATAATCTCGCAAGGAATTCCTGCACCCAATTCTAACTTGTCGACAGGAACAAGAAATTCTTTTTTCTTCATTGTCTTTTCTCCAAAAACGCATCGGCCACTGCCACCTGGTCCCAAGATTCGACTTCTTGCAAAAGAACTTCCGGAAGTTCACGAGTTTTCTCAAAACACAGCCGCGCCTTGGTCCTCTCGCCAGAAGGTAGCTGCTGCTCCAGGGCCCAGGGTAAAACCGGGGGGTTTGAATTCCAGCATCTCCATCCATGATCCCACGCCTCTCTGCTGTATTTTTCAAATTCATGATAAGGATTGGACTTTTTCGGCTCACCTCTTCGAGCCGCAACAAATCCTTTAACCGTTGCAATGTTCTCTGAATGAACAATGAAACTCCGCTCCGCTTCATATGCCTGGCACATAAAATTCTCCTTAACTCACGTATAAATGAACTACGGATAGCATATAACATCCGGTGCGGATTGTAAACCCGGCCGAACTAGTCGATAGTGGCTTGCCGTCTTTAATCTTATATGCTTAATTGGATATAGATTTTTTACAGATTGAGCTGTCCAATGGCGCGACGAAATCGTGAAAACGAAGAAGTAATGGTCGTGCACCGAGACGACATTTTTGCCAACGGCTCGTGGATGGGCATCAATCCGGAATTCAGCCGCCTCCTTAAAGTTGTGCGCCAATGCCATAAATTTCTGCCGCGCTTCGGAAAAAATGGAGTAGATGAAACCTACACCACCGAATGGCTGCAGGTTATTCCTTTCGGCGTTCTTTCGGCGCAGGAAAAAATCTTCTCATATGTTAAGTCAAACCGCTCAAGTGAAACGCGCCTTCACGGCGAACGAATGATAGGCATAGCCGGACACCTGCGAAAACGCGACACCACGGATTATGGAAGCTTGATAGGGTGGTTCCGGCGCGAATGGTGCGAGGAAATTCGATACGAAGGACTGCCCTTTGCGTTTCCCATCGGCGTAATTTACGACCCGTCGCGCCAAGTCAGCGCGGCGCATCTGGGGTTTGCATTTCTCCTTATGGGTGACGAACTTTCGGTTCGTATAAACGCCGGCGAGGAGCTGGAAGAGGCCAAATGGTGGTCGCTTGAGGAACTCACGGAACGCGACCAAAAAGAAAAAGCCCGCGGGCTTCTCGGCATTGATAATTGGAGTCTGGAAATTATGAAATACCTGAACAATAACCCCGACCTTCTTGCATCATAATCTGCCGGACCATACACCCGGATTTAAATCAATCCGCCCCCAAAATCCAAACGACGCATTTTTCTGCGCCGTTTTTTTATCTATAGTCCGTTAATAATTTTATCCAATGCCGCCAGCAATTCTTCTCTGGTCCCGATATTTTCTATGGTCCAATCAGCCATTACAATCGGCCCGGCCTGATCAAGATTTTCTATTTGGGCATAATCTCGGGAAATCGCATTTTCCAGCGAAAGCGGACGGATCGGGCGGGCCGCCAAACGCCGATAACGAATTTCGGGCTGCGCATAAATTGCCAGAGTTCGGAATTGTTCGCCAAACCGCTCTTTCATGATTTTATACTCATCCCAGCTGTATAAACTTTCCACCACGACATTTTTTCCATCCCGCAGGGCCGATTCTACTTTAGAAAGCGAGCGCTTAGCCATAACGCCCATGCCCTCTTGTGCGCGAAGTTCCTCCCGAACCGCACGTTCGTTTTTTTCTATGCACGCAAGACCTCTTTGATCCAACTCTTCATATACGCGATCATTAAATCCGACTCTTTCAAAACCGGCCTCTATAAATTTTTGGGTGGCCTCAGTCTTTCCGGATCCGATAAGGCCAACCACCGCAATGATTATTTGTTTGGTCATATAGTTAATCATAATCGGGGCGACGTAAAATTTCAAACAAAAAAAAAGGCACTTGTTACAATGCCTATTTTCCTATTCCGCCGTCGGTTCTTCCCCATTGTGGAAGGACTTGCGCTTCTCCGGTCTGGCGAAGCGCGGTCAAGGGGCGCATAAAAGTGTATGGATCTTTGCGGCGATAGTACTTTTTAACCAAAGGAATTTTATCGCAAACTTTTATTTCGTCCCACGCATTCGGATACGCATACGGCCGCGGCTCCGCCAGAGCTCTTGATACGACAATACAAAGAATGGATTCGTTATTCCTATACGCATCATACGCGCGGTGGATTCCGTCTTTCATAACAGGAATCAGCAGATTCTGCCCTTTGGGGGGGTGTTATCTCCTTTTTTGGGCAATATCCGCAATTGCTCGGGATAAAATTCCACAAACGGCGGAAACATGGCCTCCAGTTTTCCCTCCTCGTTTCGCAGATGCAAAATGCCCGGCGGATTAAACGTATCAATCTGGTAACGATCCAGGAGATAGCGGCGCATTTCTCGCTGAAACTCCAACTTATGATCTAACACATAAAGCGCGGTCGGGTTTAATTCCGCGGCGTAAAATTTTGCCAGCCGGATATTGGCATCGCGGTAAATCAAGATTTTTTCGTCTCCGGCTTGTTCCAACGGCGACTCGCGCAAGCGCGCAAACGCTTTTTCAAATGGCTCAACCCGCTCCAAAATTATCCGCATCGCTATCTCCTTTCCCCAAAAATTGCATCAATCTCGAAAACCTCGCTAAGACGCGATACGCGATGTCCGGAAAAATCCGAATAGGCATTGTCACGGTCATATAAAATCCCGCGAATTCCGACTGAAGCCGCGCCGTAAATGTCATTATGCGGATTATTGCCAACCATCACGCATTCATCGGCCCGAATATTTTCCTGCCGAAGTATTGCTTCAAAAAAATCCTGGCTTGGTTTCTCATGGCCGATTTCCGTAGAAACATACACCGCGTTAACCAGCGGTCCCAATCCGAAAGCCCCAATCAGAATTTGTAACTTTTCCTTATCCTGATTTGAGGCGAATACCGTACGTATTCCGCGGTGTTTGGCGCGCCGCAAAAATCCGCGCGTATCCGGCAAAATTTCATAAAGATCGGGGTCCGAAAGTGTGGCATGGCTTATTTTCTTGCCGACCAAAGCCGCATTTGCCAACGAAATTGTGGGAACAAGCGCCCGCAATATTTCGCGGTCAATAATCGCCCACTTTTCTCCGTGATTTGGCGGTAGGATCTCTTCCCATTTTTTACGCATGGCATCGTATACCGGCTGAATTTCATCAACCTCAATCCGTACGCCAAGAAATTTGACGATTAAAAGTTGTAGCATTTCGTATCTGCTCATGCCGTTTTTCGGAACAAAAATCGTAAAAAGTCCGTCAACCAAAATAACTCGTATCATCCGCGCCGTCCTTTCTTATTTGGCTATTTCAAAAACCCAGTTAAAAGTATAATATATGATAATAATATGACAAGTGGACAAAAACTTCTTATTATTGTGTGCGGACTGCCCGGGACCGGAAAAAGCACGGTGGCAAAAATACTTGCCCAACGCCTTGGTGCCAAGCTTCTACGCACAGATGTGATACGAAAAGAGATCTTTCGTCAGCCGCGTTATGACGCCAAAAATGTGGATCGGGTGTATCGCGAACTTTTTTTACAAGCACAAAAATCCGAGGAGACACGAAATATAATCCTTGATGCCACATTTTCAAAAAAGAAACACCGCAAAACCGCACTTCGCATTGCCAAACTCCTCGGACGGCGCTTTGTAATTATAGAAACAATGTGTTCCGTGGCTGTGGTGCATTTACGCCTAAACAAAAGAACGCACCGCAGTATAAGCGATGCGCGTTTCTCGCAATACCTTGCCATGCGGCAGAGTTTTGAGAAAATCCGCGAACCGCATTATGTAATAAATACTTCAAAAGGCCAAAGAGCTGTTTTTAAAAAAACCGCCGCATTGGTGCGGCAGTTGATATAGTTAAACCGACCCTAAGGCAATTATTTTCTTCCGATCTCCGGCGGTGGCGGGATATCACCCACTTGGCGCAGTATATGAAGTGGCCGGGCAAATACATACTGATTTTGAGAATTGCGGTAATATCTTTTTCGAGACGGTACCGCATCGCACACCTTAACATCCGCCCAAGAAACAGGATATGCGACAAATGGATATTTCGCCGAATCGGTGTCGCTGATTAAAATACAACGCAGGGTTGTATGTAATTTCATGGCACACCAAGCCCTGTGTTCTCCGTCTTCCAAAAGCGCCACCCGCACACGCAGCTCGGAAACATCCTTTTGCCGCCGCGACGTAATAGATATGAATTCCTCATGAATCTCAACCACGGGCGGCGCCATACCCCATAGCTCTCCGCCATCCACACGATAATGAATCACTTCATCCATACGAAACGTGTCTATCCCAAACGCCAGCAATTCGCTATGAAGTTCCCGTTGAAATTCAAGGTGATCGCGCAAAACATATAAAGAGGTCGGATTTATCTCCTGCGGCCTAAAATCCGCGAGGCGCATGGTGGAAGTTCGGAAGTAATAGATTTTCTCTTCCCCGGTATTTAAAAGAACTGAATTATAAAGACGCTCAAGTGCGCATTCAATCGGCTCGCTCCGTTCTATCACGACTTTCATTTAAAATTCCCGCCCAAAGAACTATACTATAAATAATTCTGCCATGACATTTGGCGGACGGCAACTATACAAATATTTATAAGTGTGGCAAAATAAATTCGGACATGCAAAAAAATCCTTATCCGGGAAAATTTATCGTATTTGAGGGCATTGAGGGCTCGGGCAAAACCACCCAAGCCAAGCTTTTAGCCGAACAACTTAGTAAAAATGGCAAAAAGGCTCTACTTACCCGCGAACCCACGGATGATCTTTTTTTTGGGAAATTGGCGCGATTAATGTATGAAGCGGAATCGGCGCAGGAATTCGTACGCGAATCGCTCAAAGGACTGCTTTTAAACGAGGAATATCTTAATTCAAAACGGGCGGCAAACGAAAAAAAATTAATGTACATAACGCGCCTTGAGGAGATGGCGGCCAAAAAAATATCGCTTGAGCACCAAAATATCATATTGCTTCTTCAGACCATTATGACTCTGGACCGGCACGAACATCTTTCTCAAATAATTATTCCGGCGCTTCGCGAGGGAACAGTTGTGGTCAGCGACCGCTATTTTTTATCCACCGTTGCCTATGGCGCAGCTGATGGGGCCGGATGGCGACCGTTTCTTGAAATGCAATATGATGTTTTGGGTGATGAATTTTTGATGCCCGACTGCTCAATTTTTCTTTCCGTACCCGTTGTTATCGGCCTTGAAAGAACAATGAAAAAACAGCGGGGGCGATTGGAATATCATGACACCCGAGAACGGCTGGAAAGAATTGATCGCGCGTATCAGGAGGCCGCGGAGGATTTAAGATCAAAACACGGAATGGTGATGGAAAATTTCGACGGCTCCGGTAATATTCAAAGTGTTTCCGGCGAGATTTGGAATAAAATAAAACCCATTATATCTTTATAATTTCATCGGGATAACATTTTTACGTTTTTAGGGAATGTATCTAAAATTACGCTTAAGCGTAATTTTAGATACATTTTAATATGAACTAACTCATAACTCAAAAAGTGGGGAAAAATACTACTATGCAAATAATCTTTGTTCTTTTAATATAGGAATACTATGCTCATGAAACCATCTGAAGAATTCGCTCCAATTTTTAAACCGGATGATTACACCGCAGAAGAATGCAAACTGATTGCGCCATTTTTTACCAATTTGGATAAATCCGTATATGTGCCGCTGATTTTTGCGCCGGAGCTCATCGGCGCGTTGTGTTCCCGCACCAGCCGCGCCGCGGATGATTTACGCCTGATTTTTTTGAAAGAGTTTATCGGTCCGTTTTTAAATCCCGCGTGCGATCCTAAAGATACGGATGAAAGTTTTGCGGAAAAAGAAAAATACGGGAGATCGCTTGCCGAATTTGTGGAATTTCTGCAAAAGCACCCGTTTCTTGAAATTTTTTCAAACCCCAAGGCGCGCGCTTTTTACGTAAAGTGGCTCGCCGAATACGGCGACGACTCCATAGCCCAGATGGCCGGAATGCATCTGGTTTTCACCGGAATCTCACAGGTTGCCATTAAACACCTTGAAGACCAGCGCATAGGATTGGCGCCCATTGAAAAATCCACCCGCTATGTAAATTATTCCAAAAAAGCAGGCGGTTCATATCTTTATTACACCGATCCGACCCTAAAAGAAATGGGGCTTGAAGCCGAATACCGCACCGCTATGGACGGACTTTTTGAAACATATACGCGTCTTATTCCGCGCCTGACCGAATGGCTGCAAAAGCGTTTTTCGGAAGAAAAACCCGCAGTAGTGGAAAAAAAGGCGTTTGATACGCTCCGCGGCCTTTTGCCGGTATCCACGCTTTCCCAGGTCGCATTTTTCGGCAACGGACAGGCATTTGAATATCTTATCACCCGCTCATCGCGCCACGCGCTTGGCGAAATCCGCTGGGTTGCCCGGATGGCATATCAGGAACTGAATACCGCGGTTCCGTCGTTTTTACGAAGAATAGAGCAGGAAAATTCTAAAAATTACCAGGAGTATTTGGCAAAAAAGGGCGAGCGCGTATTTCCGTTGATGAAAGATGGGCTCGGAGAGCGACTCGTATCCTCGCGCGGCGAAACCGAAGTTTTTCTCATTGAATATGACCCGCGGGGGGAAGAAAAAATTATTACGGGCATTTTATTTTCCGCTCCGCGAAACCATTTACCCTGGGAGGAGATTTTTATGCGCGTGCAAAAAATGTCTACGAATGAAAAACGAAAAATCATCGCCGCGTATCTTGGCAACCGGACCGAACGCTGGCAAAGAGTGGGGCGCGCGTTTGAAAATGCCTATGTGCGCTTTGAAATTGCCGTAAATATCGGGGCCTGGCGCGATTTGCACCGCCACCGCATGCTTACCCAGATGCGACAGGATTTTTCCTGCTATCACGGATATCATGTGCCGCCGGAAATTACCGAGGCAGGACTTACGGATGAATTTTCGGAAGCAATTAAAAAAGCCGAGGACGTATTTTATAAAATCAGCCGTAAAAATCCGGCTCTGGCGCAATATGCCGTAACCCTGGCGCATCGCGTGCGCTTTATGCAATGGGAAAATCTGCGCGAATGTTTTTGGGAAATGGAATTACGCTCCATTCCCGAGGGACATCCGGATTATCGCCATATTGCGCAGGAAAAATTCAAGCTTTTGGAAAAAGCTTATCCACTAATTGCCGAGCATATGCGCGTAAACATGGGCGAATATGACTTCGCACGAAGAGGGCAGGAAGAAAAAATCCAAAAAAAACTCCAACAATTGGCGTTTTAAAATATCTAACGAACCATTTCGTCCTCTTGTCATAATAACAAGATATGTTAAGCTGTCCGCAAGACAGTTCTTTAAGGAATCAATATTATGAAGTGGAGAGCAACTTTTGCCGATCCCAAAACTCCTCCGGAAAAACGTACCGGACTTGAAAAACGCAGGGTTGAAATCGCGGCTGACGGAGAAAACGGCCTGATTCCTATCGCAGATGCCATTAAAACAGTGGAAGACAAGCATCACCGCAATATGTACGTGGGCTGGGTGCTTACCGATATATCGCTTGTTCCGGACGACGATGTGGAAATAGAATGGCTAATTCCATTCCCTTATGCCCGATTGGCGTTTGATCCGGTCACGACACAAGATCGCAGTGTCCGGAGAATTTTCCGAGACCAGCTGGCGCGGACTGTTTATCTCGCGGTGCGATATAAACATCTGATTGGTCCGCGTTTCAATCAGGAGTGTCTGGCGGCCACGAAACTCATCCGAAAGAGAAAACCCAAAACCGTCCATGAACTCCGGCTGATTATGCGGCACGCGATGCCCAATAATGCATCAGGAATTAATGAGCCGTTTTATACGCAGTTTCTGCCGTGTGTTACCGGGCAAAAACAAATCGGATACGTTGTTCTCCCAAAATAGTTAGAGCTTTACCGGAACGCCTTGTTCCGGCAATTTTTTACTTTCAGCATTCTTTAAATAATTGTCTCCGGTGACCACCTTCCTTCCGGTTTTATTTTCCAAATCAATTCTCGCTTTCTTAGCAATGCCGCCGCCTCTTTTACCGGCCACTTTATTTTCATCTACGCCCATGGCTTCCGTCGTTTCCGCGATTTGCCGAGTGGACAACTCGGCTAAAGCCGTAAAAATTAGTTCGGCTTCATTCATGTGGTCGCGCAGATTCTGCGTTTTCAAACCTTTCAAATTCTTGTGCTCTTTGATCGTCAAATCAGACCATTCCCGGTGGATGATGTTAGTAAGAATGGCAAACTCATCTTTTTCTTTAATGCCATGGCCGCTCCAATAATCAGTTAACTTATTTCTAGTTTCCTGCCCCATCATCCTCTGCTGGATCCACTTTCCACTGCGGCCGTGCTTTTTCCAATTTTCTCTGGCACGATTTAAAGATTTTTCCGGATCAGCCAACTCCTGAATTCTTTCATGGCCGACTTTAGCCAGCCAAAGCTTTATCGGCTCGGCCTTTGGACTAGGAACGGATTGAACTAATCGTAAAATAGTTTCGATGTTTGCAACGTCGGTTTCTCTCATCTTTCCGTCTTCTGCTGTCATTTTCAACCGGTTACATTTTGTAACCAGTTCACTTCCCTCCGTTTTCAGACGGCTTTTAAGCACTTTCCAATAATTTCTGGCGGCTTGATAACCCGATTGACCAATCAATACTCGGATAATGTCAATTACTGAAAAATACCAAATCTCCGCCTTTTCGTCATAGTGACGGCGGATTTTAAAGTTTTCAAAAATTGCAATTTGATTGTCCGGCCCTTTATTTTTTTTCATGCTTTTATAATACTTGATTTATATCAATATTATACGCATTTTTTGAGTCAAGCACATTTTTTTATAAGTTCGCGCATCGTTCAATAAGTGGGGAAAATAATGGCAATCATTTCCGTGCCTCCTAGGCACAGCCCGGAGTTAACTTCAATTTCTGCGTTCATGAATGAACGGAGAGCAGGAAGTGAACTCGGAAAATGCTCCGCATTTTCCCCCCACCAGGGCTCGAACCTGGAACATTCCGCTTAAGAGGCGGGTACTCTACCAATTGAGTTATGGGGGGATAAATTAACAGGACGCGGCGTTTTTTTTAAAGATATCCAGCGCTTGGTTATAGAATTTACTTTCGGTTCTATATTTTTCAAGGCGGCTTCAATCCATCCAAAAACGCGATGACGCATATCAGTACCTCGCGGCACATAAACTTTTATCGTTCCGTAGTAAAGATTATTTTTCTTGTAATTCTTGCTTAGCGGCTTAACAAAACTTTTTCCGAAATTATGTAATGGAATGTTTGTCAGTTCCGACCAGAATTTTTTGAGCCGTACCTCGTTTTGTTGCGGATAGATATTTAACGTAGCACTAAAGGTTTTACTGGAAAGACCAAAAATTTTTTCTGCCCATCTAACCATAAAAAGAATAAAATGCGGGTCTGAATTTGTAAACTCAAATTTCTTCGTCTTGCTTCCCTCTGCCCAATATAACGCCGCGCCCATAAGCTGGAATGTTTCCGGCTGAATCGGCAAATGAATCTCACTATGTGCCCGTGCTATGATTGCTTCAATCTCCCTTTTTCTTCTTTCGTGTTGACTATTTGGTCCGCGTGAAAGAAGAAGAATATTTTTGGTATATAATCTACGTTTATGCTCTTTTGAGAGGGGGGTGCTTTTAAGCCACAAGCTTAATGTGCTTTTTGCAACCGGCACGTGATGTCGGATTTCGTTATAACTCAAACCACGTTTTCTCAAATAAATCGCTTTAGTTTTTAGTTCTTTCGGCGCATTCATGTGTACCTCCAATTATATCACACATGACAGCCGAACTGCAAGGTAAAATTATCCACTATATCTAAATTAAGAATGCGGGTGGAATCCGGATTTTGCTATATAGCCAAGGCGGGTTGGAGAGTAAAATTGGACTACGGACGGGATCATATAACATAGGAATTTTATTGATTTTTTTCCTACTTGTCCAGTAGTATTTTTTAGTGTATGATGACAAAACGCATGAATCCCGCACATAACTTGCACTTGGCTCAAATTTAAAAGTACTTGTTTTTTGTGTGGGATTAACCATAAAAATTTGTACAATTATATTTTGCGGTCTTTTAAGACCCACTAAATTGTGCAGGTTATGTGCGGGATGAAAAATCTATCTAAAAATTTTTTGTGGGCGCTGGTTATACTGATGTCTATTTCAGTATTTTATTCTATGTTGGCGGGAGCGCTCCGTGAGGTGAAAGAAATTCCGCTGTCCGATCTTGCGGCCCAAGTTAATGCGGGCGAAATTGCGGAGATCACTATCGTGGACTCTACTCTTGAAATCCGCACTCGTTCGGGTGAGGAACTTCGCGCGGAAAAAGAGCCGCAGGCCGAACTTACCGAAACCCTAAGAAACTACGGGGTGGATCCAGAAAAATTAAAAGAGGTAAAAATCGGGATCAAAAACCAGGGGGTATGGAATTTCTTTCTCGGATTTATTTTGCCGATCCTGGGGCCGGTTCTTCTCATCGCTCTTTTTTTCTGGATTACGGCGCGCCAGGTCCAGCGCGGAGCCATGCAGGCCTTTACCTTCGGCCAATCCAAGGCGCGCATGATCTCACCGGACAATAAAAAGGAACGGGTGATGTTTAAAGACGTGGCCGGAGTAAAAGAAGCCAAAGAGGAACTAAAAGAAATAGTGGATTTTCTGAAAAGCCCCAAGAAATTCCTTGACATCGGCGCCAAAATACCGAAAGGCGTGCTTTTGATGGGTCCCCCGGGATCCGGAAAAACACTGCTTGCCAAGGCAGTATCGGGAGAAGCCGGGGTTCCGTTTTTCCACATGTCCGCCTCGGAATTTATTGAAATGTTCGTGGGAGTCGGGGCTTCACGCACCCGAGATTTATTCCGGCTTGCCAAAAAAGCCGCACCCTCCATAATTTTTATTGACGAATTGGATGCCATAGGAAGAATCCGCGGAGCCGGACTTGGCGGAGGTCATGATGAGCGCGAACAAACTCTGAATCAGATTCTTGTAGAAATGGATGGCATGGAAACGGATGACCGCGTCATAGTTATGGCGGCCACGAATCGTCCGGACGTCTTGGACCCCGCGATTTTACGTCCCGGCAGGTTTGACCGTAGGGTTACGCTGGATTTGCCGGACATTAATGACCGCGAAGCGATTTTGCATATTCATTCGGCTAATAAACCCCTGGCCAATGATGTAAATCTGCGGAGAATTGCCGAACGCACCCCGGGATTTTCCGGCGCGGATTTGGCCAATCTGGTGAATGAAGCGGCGATACTGGCTGCGCGCGAAAATCAGAAAAAAGTATCACAAATGGATCTTATTAATTCCATTGAAAAAGTTATGTTGGGGCCGGAAAGAAAAAGCCATATTTTGTCGCCCGAAGAGAAAAAAATCTCGGCTTACCACGAAGGAGGACACGCTCTGGTGGCCGCATCCCTTAAGGGCGTTGATCCGATCCATAAAGTATCCATAGTGTCGCGAGGCCGCGCCGCCGGTTATACCCTGAAACTTCCGACCGAAGACCGGCATCTGCATTCCAGAAGTTATCTGCTGAATGAATTGGCAGTGGCTCTGGGCGGGTTTGTTGCGGAAAAATTGGTCTTTGCGGACATCACCACCGGACCGCACGATGACCTGAAAAAAGCCAGCGACCTGGCGCGATCGCTTGTCATGCGCTTCGGGATGTCGGATAAAGTCGGCCCCATGACGCTTGGCGAGAAAGAAGAGTTGGTGTTTTTGGGACGCGAACTCACCACCGAACGCAATTATTCGGAAGAAACCGCGCGCATTATTGACGAGGAAATCAAAAAATTGATTACCGGTGCGGAGAAACGCGCGCGGGAAATTTTAACGCGCCGCCGCGCGAAACTTGATGAAATCGCCAAAATACTTGTGGAAAGAGAAACAATTGAGCGGGATGAATTTGAAAAGTTGGTGAAGGAATAATTTATGAGCATGTGGCTTGGCTTGTCCTTCTTCACCCTCCAAAATTTTGTATTGCAAAATTTAGGAGGGCAAGCTTTTTTGTGGGGATGTAGCTCAGTGGTAGAGCACCGCCCTTATAAGACGGCCGTCGCAGGTTCGATCCCTGCCATCCCCATTTCAAAAACTAAGACCCCGCCGGGCCGATTTTTAATTTGCGCTATTTGACGCGGGATGATAAGAATAAAGTAGAACTTTTCCAGGAAAAATCGACAAATGGCCCGTAATAAATCTGCCCACACGCTGCGCGAGATTGTTCTTCTGGAAAGAAGGAATTCCGAACTTGAGCAAGCGCTTAAAAACGCCCTGGCGTACACGGAAAAAATTTCAAAACCGCCTTTTTATTATGGAATTTTAGGGCAACATAATGACGACAAAACCGTAGATGTTTTTGCCGACGGCCGACCAGTACCCATAAGGGTAGGTAATCCATTCTATAATGCACGGGGCGCTGACGCGCTGGAACCCGGAGATGTGGTAATTTTAAATTCGGCCATGAACATTATCGGCAAAGTACGCGCACCCATCCGTTCGGGCGTTGCCGTTACATTTAAAGAAAAACTGGATAACGGTCGCGCGTTGGTTGCACATCAATCCCGAGAGCCGGTTGGCGTTCTGGCCTCGTCCCTTCGGTCACAAGAATTGAAACCGGGCGATAAGCTCCTGATGGATTCAGCGTCTGGTTTTCTTTTTGAAAAACTGCCCGAGCCGACACCGCCCTCATTTGCCAAGGACTATGCGCTGGATGTAAGTTTTTCGGATATCGGCGGCCTGGATAAAGAAATCGAGGAACTGCGCGCGGCCATAGAATATCCGCAACGCTTCCCGGACGCCTTCCGAAAGTTAAATTTACGTCCCACCAAGGGCGTGCTGCTAATCGGCCCCCCGGGCTGCGGAAAAAGCATGCTGGCCAAAGCGCTGGCCAAAGAACTCGGACGACGATTCCTTTATTTTAACAGCGCGGAGTTTCTTAGGCCGCTGATCGGCACCGGAGAAGAAAAAGTTCGCATGGTTTTTGCCGAAGCGCGGCGCGAATCGTGCGTAATATTTATTGACGAAGCGGAGTCCATTTTGCGCCCGCGCGACTCGGCCGGAATCAATTCCCAGCTTTTTGACCCGCTGGTATCGCAAATTCTGGGAGAACTTGACGGCCTGGAAAAACTCGATAATGTCTTGGTTATTTTTGCTTCAAACCGCCGCGACATTTTTGACCGCGCCGTGATACGGCCGGGCCGCATTGATCTTATACTTGAAATCAAGGCCCCAGGCACCAGCGGCACCAAAGATATTTTTAGAAAATACCTCCTGCCCGAGCTGCCATTTGACATGGATGAACTGAAAGCGGACAACGGAAATGCAAAGGTCACAGGGAATTGACGTAATAACCGGCGCCATGATCGAGGAAACGGTCCGCAATGCCAAGCTGGCCGCACTAAAACGGCTTGAACACGGAACTGACCAATCGCTCAAAATCCTGCGGTCTGATATTTTGGAATCCGCCCAAAAAGCGATGCTCCGAAGATTCCAGGACATCCGCGAAAATCGCAACCATCCAAAATAACGCCCCTACGCAGCGCGCGGGGGTATTTTATTTTGGCCCAAAACCTGCTACGCTGGGATCAGCTTTTTAAAAGGGGCGGAATATGCCAAAAGAATCACGCGCCATTCCCAAGATGTGCGGGATTGAAACCGAATTCGGGATCATTGATCTGTCATCCCGCGCAGGCCCTATATCGGCCAACGCCAAATTCATTCAATCCATCCAACCCGAATGGATGCCGGATGCATGCATGATCCCGTGGAATCCGCAGGAGAGATTAAGCCCGCAAATACGAGCGGAGTTGTTTAGCGATCTTTCCAAAAATGCTGACGCTAAAAATCATGATTTTTTTGAGGAGAACTCCTGGTGCTCGCGTGAAAATATATTGCTTGCCAACGGCGCCCGGCTATATCTTGATGGCGCGCATGTCGAGATTTCAACTCCGATCTGCTCTGATCCGAAAATGCTCATTACCTGGAATCGCGCCTGTTACCGCATAATTGATTTCTTGCGAAAAAAACACGAGGAGGTTCACAGAAAAAAATACGCCGTAATTAGAAATAACGTTGCCGGAAAACCGCAAGATTATATTCCTGGCTCCGGCGCCCGCAACTCTTTTGCTTGCCACGAAAATTATACGGTTTTGCGCCGGATTCCTTTAGAAAAATTAATATCGCATACGGTGCCGTGGCTGGTGTTGCGCACGCCTCTTATCGGAGCCGGCAAAATCGGGGCAGACAACTGCACCCCGGAGGCGCCTTACCAGATTTCCCAGCGCGCTGATTTTTTCACCTGCGAGTGGGGACTGGACACCATGGAGGATCGGGGAATATATAACACCCGCGACGCTCCGTATGCCGACGCCGGACGCTTCCGCCGAATACATGTTATTCCCGGCGATTCCAATATGCTGGAAATTCCGGAGTATCTCAAAATTGGCTTAACATCCATACTTTTTATGATGCTTGAGGATGAGGTACTGGACAACCGCTTCGCCCTCATGGATCCTGTTAAAGAATTTTGGGCAATTTCGCGCTCGCTTGACATGACGCACCGCGTTACTTTGCGAAATAAAAAAAGAACGCGCCTCGCGCTTGATTGCCTTTGGGATTATTACGAACTTTTCGGAAATTATCTGGATGAATATCATCCGGAAAATGAAGTGCTTTATGATGTTTTAGCGCGCCTGGCCGATATTCTTAAAAAACTTTTCCGGCGCGACTACGAATCGCTTTATGGCGTTTTGGATTGGCCGACCAAATTCCTATTCATACAAAACGCCGTCTCCCAAGAGCGAGGGGGCTGGAAAAGCGATTTAGCCATGGGGCTTGACTACGAATACCATGATAATGATCCGGAAAGCGTGTTCCAGCGCGAAATTTTCGCCAAAAACGGACGCATTACGCACGACCAGGATATCAACGGCGCCGTGGGCGCCCCGCCCCTAACCCGCTCGCGCTGGATTATGAATGTGGCGCGCCGCTTCAAAAAAAATATTGCGGACTCTAATTATTGGCACATGATTTCATTTAAAAATCCGGCCAAAAGAACTGTCCGCGCAGAACTTTATTTCCAAGACCCGACTCTTATGTGGAACCAAGGAGTTGCCGATCAGCTTCTGGCTCTGCCGCTTGAAAAATTTCTGGCCGATGCCGAAAGAATGATTCCGGTTAAAGTTGTGAAATTCTGCGTTTGATGATTTTTCGGATATGGCGTAAAATGTTATGAGAACCGATAAATATGCGCAAATTAGGTCTTTATGCCGGTAAAACGCGAGAAAATAGAGCGCCCGGAATTCAATATCCCCGAGCGGGGTGTGATAAATAATCCTGGAGCCACAGTTGAGGAAGCGGAGGAAATAAAGAAAAGGATCAACGAGGTACTCAAGAAAAACAAGAAGGATCTGAAGAAAAAGGCCCGACGCAAAAGGCGCCGCCACATACAGGAAAAAGGCGAATAAATACTTATTTCTACGGGGAATATTCCCCGTTTTTTCATGCCGCCGCTTGCTTTATTTCGTATATCTTGCGATGCTTTATTCAGGAACTTGCCAATTCAATACGGTACACGCATGGGTTCGCAAAAAACCGAAAGAATAATCCATCGCATCATGGGCGCCGAAAATGAATTAAGTTCGCCGGAGCCTTTTCTTCTTGTCAAGGAATCGGAAAATCAGCCATTGATTCTGCGCGCTGCGGTTTCAAAACAAGACCGCCGCCGGCTAATCAACCCGGATGACGACAGCTTCTCAAACCGGCGTCCCAAAGCCGTTCTTCCTAATCAAGGAATCATCTATATAGATAACGAACATGTGGAATATTCCACTCCGGAGTGCCTGGGCGCCCTGGAACTTGCGCTTTTTGAGAGCGCGGGGCTCCAGATTATGACGCAGATGATGCGGCGCCTGAAAAGAAAAACCGGTTTGGATTTCAAACTTTATAAGACCAACCGAAATTGTTGTTACGACGTGGAATTGTATCCGATGGTGGATTTAGATGTTAACAGCTGGGGCTCGCATGCCAATTATTTGGTAAAAAAATCGGTCTTTTCCAAACGCAGTGATTTTTTCGAATTAATTATACCGTTTTTAATATCGCGCTGGTGCCTTATTGGAAACGGCTGGATAAAAATCAATGCAACGGACAACACCCTGCAGTTTGTCCTCTCCCAACGCGCCGAGGTCATGAAAAATAACAGGAAGGCCGAAGACAAACCCAGTTTCTTCTCAAAAAAAGATTCTCAATACGCAGACAAAACGAGATGGAGACGCCACCATGATGTGTCAGGAAATTCCACGATGTCCGCATGGCAATTGTTTTTGAAATATGCAACGCTGGACATTATTCTGACCATGGCCGAAGAGAAATTTCTAAAGATCCCGCCGAACATTTATCCGATGGATTTATTCGAGGCCTCGCTTTTTTTTAACGCCGACCCCGGATCAAAAAATCCGGTTTCGCTTCTGGAAGAGGGTTTACGCTGGAACGCGCTTGATTTCCAGCGCTTCTACATAAAACAGGCGCAGGAATTTTTTGCGGGGCCGGGACGCCAATCCTTCAGCCCGGAACGGAAACTTGCCCTTAATCTCTGGGAAAACATAATTGATGCGATCGCCCACTGGGACCTCCCGTATCTTGCGCAATTCCTGGATTGGGCCGCGATTTTGCATTATTTTATCATGCCGTATCTGAAAAGCCGAGGGTTTGATCCGGAAGCTATCCTGCCGCGCGGCGAAGAACGGCCGGTTGGAAAAATCCCCACATCTTCCAACCAGGATGTTTTGCGAGATATTCTTGAGTTCATATCCGAGTACGCATTCATGGACACCGCCCAAAGTCCCTACGGCCAGTATCTTCGCGCCGGCCTTATTAAAAAATTATTTCCGGAAAATCTTGTCAGGTGGGCCACGCAAAATCCGCCGGAACGCACGCGCGCTAACTGGCGCGAAGAAATACTCCGGATAATTTTTTCCCGCGAGCTCGATAAAAAATGCCTGGTTGACTCTGTTTGGGAAGAGTTTACTTTTGTATTTAATGCAGGCAAGAGATCCGCCAAAATCCTATATATCAAAAACCTCGACCCGGAGCGTTACAAAATATCCGCCCGCGACAGAAAAGCGCTGGCGCAAGTAAATCGCGCCGCCAAAAAATTCAGACCGGCGATATCCGATACACATCCGGAAAATGAAGATGAAATAAATATGAGTTAATTTAATCGGGCCTCGCCCGATTTTTTATCCGCGCCCCAGAAAACCGCGGGCTTGCTCGCCCCGTCTTCACCTCAATAAAATGGGCCCATGGAATTTCATGGGTTTTTTAACTTGATAATTCCGCGTCAGCTTGCTGCGCGGTTACCTTAGGAAGGTTCTCGATAAACTCGAACAATATTCTCCAAGCGAGCCGAGCGAGTCGAGGAATTACCTTTGATACCGTATAGTTAAGGATTATTTGGGGCTAATCTCGTATTGTACAAAACTGGGGGGTTGACCCCGTTAGAAGTGTAATCCTCACCCGGTGTATGCGTCATCACAATAATAGTTGGATTATTTGAATCGTATGGAGATTTCAGGACCAAACTTCTAACGGGGTTGACTTTTTATGGGGGTTTGCGCTATAGTGCGCTTACGTAATGTGATCTTTGGTAACTCAATATTGGCCACAAAACAAGGAGAAAAAAGATGAGCGAAGACGAATACAGAGAACTGATCAGACAGGACCGAGAAACACACCATAGGCGAAATGATTGGAGCGGGAAGCTACTCGGCTACCTCGACAAGATCAAGGAAGATCCCTCCATCGCCAAGCTGGCTCACGCCCGTTTTTATGACATCATCGTCAAAGCAGGCGTCCGCGACATTCAGGAAAGCACCGACCCCCACGTTAAACGTCTTTTCAAAGACGAGTCAATCAAGGTTTACGATTTCTTCACCGATGAGTTCTTCGGCATCGAGAAAATAGTCAGCCAGATCGTGCGCTACTTCCACGCCGCATCGCTCAAAGGTGAAGAAAGCCGCCAGGTGCTCTATCTGATGGGTCCGGTGGGTTCCGGCAAAAGCTCGCTTGCGGAAAAACTGAATCGAGGCCTGGAGGCAAGCGATCCCATCTTCGCCATTGATGGCTGTCCGATGTTCGAAGAGCCCCTGCATTTGATACCGCGCCACTTGAGAAAAGAATTTGAAAAGATGCTGGGAATTCACATTGAAGGCGACCTGTGTCCGGTCTGCCGTTATCGGCTTAAAGAAGAGTTCGGCGGCAAGTATGAGGACTTCCCAATTACTACCGTGGAATTTTCCAAACGCGCGCGGGTCGGTACCGCATCGGTTCCGCCTGTGGATTCCAATAACCAAGATACTTCCGTACTGATCGGCAGCGAAGATATCTCGAAGTTGGATCTCTATTCCGAGGGCGATCCGCGGGTCCTGGAACTAAATGGCGCGCTTAATGTTGGCAACCGCGGCATAGTTGAGTTCATTGAGGTTTTCAAAAACGAAATCGAGTATCTCCATTGCATGATCACGGCGACCCAAGAAAAGGTTGTGCCCGCGCCCGGCCGCCACGGATTGGTCTATGTGGACACAGTTATCGTGGCCCATTCCAACGAGGCTGAGTGGCAGAAATTCAAGGGAGACCACACCAACGAAGCGATTCTGGATCGCATTGTGGTGATTCGCGTGTCCTACAACCTGCGCCTCTCCGAAGAAGTTAAAATTTATCAGAAGATCATCCGCAACTCCGACTTCCGCGCCCACGTGGCGCCGCACACCCTGGAGGTCGCCTCCATGTTCGCGATCCTGTCGCGCCTGGAGCCCACCAACAAGTGCGACCTCATGACCAAGCTGAAGCTGTATAACGGCGAAGAGGTGCTTGAGAAGGGGCGCACCAAGAAAGTTGATGTACAGGAATTGCGCGAGGCAGCCAAACGCGAAGGCATGAACGGTATTTCCACGCGCTTCATAATGAAGGCCTTGGATAACGCGCTCACCGACAATACCGCTGGCAACTGCATCAACCCCATCAATGTTCGGGAAGCGCTGATCAACATGGTGAAGGAAGCTGATCTGTCGGACGAAATGCGCAAGCAGTATCTGGAGTTTCTCCAGGATACACTGCACAAGGAGTACCTTGAGGTGCTGGAAAAGGAGATTACCCGCGCGTTTGTCTATTCCTACCAGGAGCAGGCGGAGGCGCTATTCCAGAATTACCTGGATCACGCCGAGGCCTACGTTAACAAGAGCAAAGTAAAGGATCGCAACACCAAAGAAGAGTTGGCGCCCGACGAAGGATTCATGAAATCAATCGAGGAGCAAATCGCCATCATCGGCTCGGCCGCCGACGGATTCCGCCAGGAAGTGATCTCCTATCTATGGGCAGCCAAGCGGCGCGAAGAAAAGATTGACTTCCGCAGTTACGAGCCACTCAAAGAGGCCATTGAGAAAAAACTCATCACTTCGGTGCGCGACCTAAGCCGGGTTATCACCAAGTCGCGCATGCGCGACACGGAGCAAACGGAAAAATACGACATGATGACCAAAAATCTCCTTGAGCATGGATACTGCCCGAGCTGCGTGGACGTGATTCTCAAATACGCGGCCAATAACCTGTGGAAAGATTAAGACAAGCACCAAGAACTTAGATCTTAGAACTTAGTAGCCCGTTACGTTTACGTGACGGGAATTTTATTTGGTACGAGACGCCCTTGTATTTTATATAATTATGTCGTATATCTAACCCAGCACGTTAACTTTTGAATAAAATCAGAATCGGAAAAGGAGCTGACAAAATGTCAAGCGAAATCAAAACAATTGGAGACCTTTTAAGGTGCGCCCAGGAAAAACCCGAACTGCTTGATCGCGCATACAGCAAAGTATGGAAAGCGATTTCCTCGACTATAAACGGGGAGGGGCCGGAAATCCTATCGGAGCTCAAGGCCCCGCGTGAGAAAAATCTGTTTCACAATCAACCGCCGCAGTATATGCGTTTTCCTTTGTTCAAAAATGAACTTGTCGGCATTGATCCCTATTTGGCGGAAACAGGCGAATTCTTCAGACAAGCAGCATCCGGCGGAGCCATGGAGCGGAGAATACTCGAGGTCACCGGCAAAACCGGGGTAGGAAAGACAACGTGGCTGAAACTCATCGCGGACAAAATGGAAGAAGAAAGCTTTTTTTACCTTGAGGAATGTCCGCACCACGAGCATCCGTTAAACGCCATTCCGCGTACACTGCGGAAAAAAATAGGACACCCGCGGGATGATATTCAAAAGGTGTTATGCCATGAAAATATAGCTTCTCGCCTGTCTCGTTTTCGAGGACGGCTGTGTCGAGGATGCGAAGAGCGTTTTCAAAATGAATTTGGCGGAAAATGGGAAAATATGCCGGTAAAATCATCTGAATACCGCCTGGGGGCAGGTATCGGGATGTTGCAGATCGAGGGGAGGTTGACTGAACCGGAATTTGACAAGGAAGGCAGGGTTTCAAAAATTCCGGAGGATTGGTACCGAGTAATTGATTTGGCCAACGGTGGGCTTTTCTTTGTTGACTTTCCCGCACAAAACCTAGAATTTTGCGGCAGGTTAAGCCGGATGGTCAGCGACGGCTGGTTCAAGGGCCGGGATCAAACCGACTGGTGGCCGGACATAGCGGTTGTAAGCATTAGTAATAAAACGATCAAAGAGGCGTTTCCAAAAGAGGACGCGCTCATTGATCGAGTGGTTTCCGTAACATTTCCTATGGTTATGGATCCGGTTGCGGAACTTAAGATTCAGCGCAAAGAATCAATGAGTGAGGGACGCAGTTTTCACTTTGTCCCGTGGGTAGAGGAGGCCGCCTGTCAGGTAATAACCGCATCTCGTCTTGACACGGATAACTATCCATATAAGCTGAAGCTCGAAAATGCCGAGGCGGCGCTTTTTTACGGCGGCGGCGCCATGATTTCTGACGATAGAAAATTCCTCGTCAAACATAGTTTTCGAGAACTCTGTGATAAAAGGCCTAAAGACGGAACGCGCGGCCTGACTATGCGCCAAGGTGGCAATCTGATGGCGTTGGCCGGGCAACAGAACAATTGCATAGGCATCAACCAATTTATCAGGACGATTCGTGAAGCCAATTTTGAAAACCTTGAAAGCGACTCTTTGGCGCGGATAAAAAAGTGGGTCCCCATTGATAAGAATTCATCGGGAGAATATGATCACGCGCCGCTGGAGGGGGATTGGTATCAAGATCGCGCCTTTGAAGATTTGGTACGCGGCCATGTCGGATCCTCCGCATTCACCGAGCGGCAAAAAACGTATTTCAACGATTATGCGGTTCACACGAAAGCCCTTTTAAAAAAACAAAAAGTTGAAATCCGGGACGCCGAAAACAAGGTGACGTGCATAGATCCAAATCGGGACTTTCTTGAAAAGATTGAGGAACAAATCGCGGTGATTGGAGTAGCTGCCGATGATTTCAGAAAATGTGTGGATTCTAACCTGCCGGGAGATCCGCCGTATGATTTTGATAGCCATCTGCCGCTCGAAGAAGCGGTGACCAAGCAAATCATAAGCGAATATCACGATATAGTGAGGCGTGCAGTATGTTGGAATTCACTGGATCAAGAGAAAGACAAAGGGATTGACCCCAACAAAGCCAAGCAGAACCTAGACAAAATAAAGAAAGAACTATTGCAGAATAGAGGATACCGGGAGTGTTGCTGGCAGAACCTGTTAAGCTACGCCAGACGAATTTTTAAATAACGGCACCCGGCCAGGGTGTCTTTTTTTATCCGTGGACTTTATTTGCCGATTATGATACTACTACGAATACAGAAACAGGCCTTTTACAATTGGAGGTTTATCGGATGGATACTATATTTCGGCCATATCACCCTTCCTCCGGACAGCGCAGCGACCGATCGGCCGGGGATCGCCAGCGCCACCGCCAGAAAGTACGCGAGGCGATTCGTAACAACATCGCCGACATCATCGCCGAAGAATCCATTATCGGCAAAGACAAAAACCGCGTGATCAAAGTGCCGATTCGAGGTGTAAAAGAATACCGTTTCGTTTACGGAGAGAACGCGCCCGGCGTGGGACAAGGCGGGGACGGTGACCTGCAGCCCGGACAAACCATTGGCCAAGGCAAAAAAGGCGCTCAGGGCCAGCAAGCCGGAGACCAAGCCGGCGTTGATTACTACGAGACCGAGGTCAGCCTCGATGAGTTGATTGAAGTGATGTTCGAAGACCTGGAACTGCCGGATCTGGAACGCAAGCACTTACGCGAAATCGTGACGGTAGACCATCTCCGCCAAAAAGGATTCCGAAAAAAAGGCATCCGCGTGCGCTTGGACAAAAAACGCACTGCCCGTGCCCGAGTACGACGCAAAAAATCCGCACATCGCTCCGGTGCCGCGAATCTTCACGGCGAGCGCTTTCCTTTTCACGAGGATGATCTGCGCTACCACCATGTTGTCAAAGAGATGCGGCGCGAATCCAACGCCGTAGTTATGGCCATCATGGATACTTCCGGCTCCATGGATACAATGAAAAAGTATCTAGCGCGCAGTTTCTTCTTTTTACTGTACCAATTCCTGCGCACGCGCTATCAGAACGTCGAGATCGTGTTCATCGCCCATCACACCGAAGCCCGCGAAGTGACCGAGGAAGAGTTTTTCCACAAGGGCGAATCCGGCGGAACCTTTATCTCATCCGGCTACAACAAGGCCCTGGAGGTCATCAATGAACGATATCATCCCGCTCTCTGGAACGTTTACGCCTTTCACTGTTCCGACGGCGACAATTTCGAATCCGACAATACCGCCGCGCTAAATTCCGCGCGGGAACTCGCCAAAATATCCAATCTGTTTGGCTACGGCGAAATCAAGCCCTTGGGCGCGGGCTACTACGGCAGCAGCATGATTCAGTATTTCTCGCAGATCCAGGAGCCCAACTTCCTCACGGTGCAAATCCAGCGCAAAGAGGATATCTGGTCCGCCTTCAAGACCTTTCTTGCCAAAGACCGCGCAAACATTAAAAACGAGGTGAATTATGAGTAGAGAATGGACAACCGAAGATCTCCAGGAGTGGAACCAGCGTATCGTTGAACTGGTGCAAAAATTCGGTCTTGACCCCTATTCCCAGGAATTCGAGGTCTGCGACTATGAACAGATGCTCTCTTATATGGTCTATTCCGGCATGCCCTCCCACTATCCCCACTGGTCTTACGGCAAGGGGTTCGAGAAACTCAAAACCCTTTACGACTACGGTCTCAGCGGCCTGCCCTACGAGATGGTGATCAATTCCAATCCCTCCATCGCCTATCTCATGCGCGATAACAGTCTGGCCTTGCAGGTTCTCACCATCGCCCATGTATACGCGCACAACGACTTTTTTAAGAACAACTTCACTTTCAGAACCACCCAGACGGAATACACTATTGAAACATTCAAGGCTCACGCCAACCGCGTGCGCCACTACATTGAGGATCCAAGCATTGGACTGGAAAAAGTTGAGCGCGTACTTGACGCGGCGCACGCGCTATCGCTCCAATGCCGACGGAATCTTTCCATCAAGAAAGAAACCGAGAAAGAGCAGAAAGAACGAAAAATCGATGAATCAAGGCCAAGGCATGACCCGCACCACGCCATCCATCGGAGAGTAGAACACGTGGAACCCGACTTGACAAAGGTCCCGCCCTATCCGGAAGAAGACATACTTCTCTTTGTGCGGGATCATAACCCGCACTTGGCGGAATGGGAAAAAGACCTTTTGACCATCGTACACGAACAAGCGCAGTATTTCATTCCCCAGATGGAAACCAAGATTATGAACGAGGGTTGGGCAAGCTTCTGGCACAAACGAATCCTTGAATCCCTAGAACTGCCTCAAAACCTACATATGGAGTTCATCGTGCGCCACACGCAGGTGCTCTGTCCGACTCCGGGCGGCCTAAATCCGTATCATGTTGGCATGAAAATCTGGGAAGACATTGAAGAGCGGTGGGATAAAGGCCGTTTCGGTCCGGAATATGATTTGTGTACGGCTAGCGAACGAAGCGACTGGAACATAAAAACAATGCAGGGCAGGAATAAAATATTTGTGGTGCGCGAAGTTGAGCGGGACACATCTTTTCTTCGACGATTCCTTACTGAAGACCTGGTTCGCGAACTCAAACTGTTTGAATATCAAACCAGGGGCAACGACAAAGTCATCAGCCGCGTCGCCGACGAGGAGAACTGGCGGAGCATCAAAGACACTTTGATTCAAAACGTCGGCACCGGAACCATACCGGTCATTAAAGTTGAGGATGCCGATTATAACAGTGAGCGAACGCTATATTTGAAGCACGCCCATGACGGCCGCGACCTCCAGTTAGAATATGCCGAGAAGACGCTCCAGTATCTTCGCCAGCTTTGGGGGCACGAAGTGGTCCTGAATACGACCGTCAATGGCAAAGAAACGCTGCTTTGCGTTTCCGAAAATCAATTAGTATTCAAACCCGTTCAATAAGAGCGGGCTTTTATTTTTAGAATAATAGGGTAGTATATTTATATATATTTATTCCGGAACCGGGGGGCGGCCATGAAACCCATTATTGATACAGTTACCACTCCGCCCGAACTTTTTCGGGAGCTCCTTGACAAAATTTGGGAAGTTCAAAATCTTCCCCTAACCAATGATTATCTTATGGTAGAAAGTTACCTTGTTGATGTTCTCATGGAATTTTTTTGTAAAGAAAAAGGTGTCCTGAACGAATATCACCTGAATACAATTCTTTATTTGCTTCTGCCGCAAAACGGACGAGAGGCAAATTTAAGAATAAAATACATTGGAGATACAGCCCTTTTGGTTTCCGGCGTATTTACTGCCCAAAAACTTATTTCCCACCGAATTTTGGGGACGGAATATTATATTCAAACCGCCGCGACCGCATATCAAAAGCTATATGAACGAATAATTAGAGAGGTCGGCCAAGCAGTTACTTTCAATACACTGGCTGCCGATATCCATAAATTCGTCCGGGTCTTTTCCCATGTGCTGGTAGAGGGAAATGTCGGCATAGAACTTGAGGTGGTTACCGCCGTGTGGAAGCGTTATGTAAATACGGGCGATCAAAAGAATTTGGAATGGCTTCGCGAGCAAGGAATTTATATTCCCGAAAAAGACATTTTGCAGTAGAAACCGATGCGAATGCGGTATTGTACCGAACTAAATTCGGTACATTTTTTATTCGCACACTTTTTATTCGCACACTTTTCCATCTTATGCTTACGCGCGATCGCGCGTAAGCATAAGATAGGAATTAAAATTAAGTCGGAGAATGGATTTTTATTCCGGATGAGCTGTTTTTTCAATCTCTTCAAGTTTGCGCTTTAACTCCGGCACAAGTAAAAGCAGGGGGTCTTCACGCATCAAATCATAAGCGGCAGAGCGCACCTCTCGGACCAAAACCGAATCGGTAATTGCGGCCATGGCCGTATCCGAAATTCCCCATTGTTCCGTCCCGAAAAGATCGCCGGGACCGCGGATTTTCAGATCCTGCTCCGCCAGCTCAAATCCGTTTCTGGCATCCACCACCGCGCGCAGACGCCGCGTTACCATGCCGTCCTCGGTGGGAAAAAGAAAACAATATGATTGATCAGTCCCGCGCCCCACGCGGCCGCGGAATTGATGAAGTTGTGCCAGCCCGAAACGCTCCGCGCCCTCTATAATCATGATCGTGGCATTTTGTATATCCACGCCGACCTCCACCACCGAAGTTGAAACCAGAATATCGATTTCTCCGCTTTTAAATTTTTTCATCACCGCCTCTTTTTCTTTGGATTTTAATTTGCCGTGAAGCATTCCTATTTTAAATTCGGGAAAAATTGTTTCGGAAAGTTTTTTATATTCATCTTTCACCGCCCTAACCTCCCACAAGCGAAACGCCGATTCATTTATTCGTTTATTCGCGCCGGATTCGCCTGCCCCGTAGTGAACCGATGGTTCTACTTCGGGGTTATTCGTTGGTGATGGCTCTATGCGCGGACATATCACAAAAACTTGTCTTTCTTTTTTTACTTCTGATCGAATAAATTGGTATGCCTCATTCCGTTTCCCCGGCTCTATGATTCTCGTAATAACCTGTTTCCGCGATTTTGGCATCTCATCCAATATGGAAAGGTCCAAGTCTCCATAGATTGTAAGGGCAAGAGTGCGCGGAATGGGGGTTGCACTCATGCTTAAAAAGTGGGGCAGCAACGCAGATCCGCGTACAACAAGCGCCGCTCGTTGCTGGACTCCGAAACGATGCTGTTCGTCAATAATCACCAGCCCCAAATTTTCAAACCTGGCGGATTTTTTTACCCCGTTAGAAGTCCGATCCGATAAAATTGGATCGGCAGACGCCCCCGACGTCTTACTTCTAACGGGGTGGAGAAGCGCATGCGTGCCGACTATTATGTCCGCATTTTGTGCTAATTTTTTCGCGCCGGTCAAAATTCCAATTTTTATATCAAACGGCTCAAGTATTTTCTGAAACGTATCATAGTGCTGGTGCGCCAGAATTTCGGTGGGCGCCATAAATGCGATCTTGTATCCCGCGCGAACCGCAAGCAATGCGGCTGCGGCCGCAACCACGGTTTTTCCGGACCCCACATCTCCCTCCAGCAGACGGTTCATGGGACGCGGTTTTTCTATATCTTTCGCGATTTCCCACACGGATCGGCGCTGGGCATCGGTCAACTTAAAAGGCAAAGACGCCACGAATTCTTTAAGAAGCGGCAAATTGGTCGGAATCTGGGGAGCCGAGTATTGCTTAAGTAACGCCCGGGCGCGAAGCGCACGAAGTTGGATTAAAAAAAGTTCCTCAAAAACGAACCGACGTCGCGCCTGATTTGATTCCTTTTTATCTTGCGGAAAATGGATTACTTTGAGCGCGGTTTGAATATCCGGAAGAACATGCTTTTTCCGCACATCGGTCGACAGAGGATCAATTATAAATTTTCTCTGATCAATAAAGGTCTTTACCAAGAACCTCAACCAACGCGAAGTAATGCCCCGCGTTTCCGGATAAATTGCAACCAGTCCTCCAGTATGGATACTTTGTTGAGCTGGTAGTTGGTAGCTGGTAGCTGATAACTTCTCGTATGCGGGATTTTGCAGATAAACTCCTTTGGGTCCGCGGGCAATTTTTCCGGAAAGGCGCAGAGCGTTGCCGATTCTGAAATTCCGCAAAAGATACGGCTGGTTGAACCAAACGGCTTTTATGGATCCGCTCTCGTCCGAAACCACCGCCTCCACCAGCGCCATATGTTTGCGGGCCGTGCGGTGCAAAGCGGTTCTTTTAATAATTCCGGATATGGTTACTATCTCTCCGATTTTTATTTCAGAAATTTGTTTCTCGTTCGAAAAATCTTCATAGCGCGAGGGAAAATGAAACAAAATATCGCGCACGGTTTTTATGCCCAAACGCCTAAGCGCCGGAATAATGCGGCGGTTGATCCGCGGCGCGTTTTCAATTGGAATATCCAAAATAGACATGACACATAAGACCTCCTTATGTCGGAGACAGTATGGAAAGAATAATCACGCCAGCCAGAATTAGACACGCTCCGAAAATCTCTTTGGACGCCGTGCGCTCCTTAAGATATATCCGCGCAAGGATCACCGACACCACCACGCTGGACGCGACAATGGGGGATACTATGGAGATCGCAACGCTTTGAATGGCGAGCAGATAGAATAAAAATGCAAGTCCGTCGGCAAAACCGGAATATACCGCTATCCGAAAAATCTTGCCGGGTGCTTTTACAAAAGTATGGCCCCGCAAAAATTTTGTGATAAGGATAAACGGGATAACCAACGCGCTTAAATAAAAAATGGCATTTACTTCACCGATCCGATCAAGCACTATTTTCTCAAGTGGGATGGAGATGCCGATCAAAATGATCGATAAAAATTCATATCCGGAGCCGGAAATAAACGATAAATTGCGCAGATTTGAAATATCCGCGGAAATCAACAATGCGCCCGAAAGCACGATAACAATCGAAAATATGTGAAGCGGGCTTAATGTTTCGCCGAAAAAGAATACCGCGATCAGAATCGTAACGATAATCCAGCTCTCGTCCAGTGAGGATATAAGCGATAATTTTTGGCGCTCCAGAGCAAGATAGAAAAGATAAAAACCAAGAAAAGCCACCCCGGCGCTTAAAACCGCCAGAAGAAAATCATTCGGAGCCAAAAGCGTTATGCCGCCTCCCCAAAATAAAAAAATTACCGCGGTTTGCAGTAAAACCCCGCTTACGGTGTTAATAAAGTAGGTCGTGGTGCTTCGCAGGCGCTCAAGGGATTCTTTTAAAAAAAGCTCTTCCAGCCCCCAAAGCACCATAGCCAGAATCGCAAAAAAAATACCGAGAGAAGGGATCATAATCATATCATTTGGACACTTTAATCGTATCAAGATGATACGATTGCGTCAAAAAAACAACGCCTTATCCAAAAGCATTGTGCGGTGCTTGAAAAACTGGTCGGGCCGCCTGCCCCGTAGTGAATATGAAATATTCTACTACCGGGGTTTTTCTTTGCACTGCCCTTCGTAGCCTTGGCGAAGGATGGGGCGACATACTCTTTAAATCTTAATATACTGATTCAATAAATTATGTAATTTATCGCCCTTATGCACCAGCTCATCACTTTCAAGTTTAGAAATTTCGTAGAGAGTCACAAACTCTTTGTAGAGTTCCGGCAACTGAAGAATTTCTACAATTTGCTTTTTCACCCACTTATCGTAAGCAATGGGATAAATTCTCTTGTGGATAAAAAGGGCTTGAAGAAATTCTTTGCTTGCGTCATACAGTCGTTTGAACGCTTGAAAATGAAGTCCTCTTTTTACATAAGGCTCTATGTGACCGAGATTGTTATTGCAAAATTTCAACACCTCTTTCAAGCGTTCTTGACGCAATGTCTCATCATAGTATGGCAAATATTTTTCTTTTGCTTTAGTAAAAAAATCTTCTTTTTCAAAAATAAGCTGGGAATAGATAAAAGCATTACCTATCTCAAGCTCAAAATCGTCCGGACCATCGGTCCAACCCCTCTTTTTGGGCTTGATATCAGCAAATCTTATGTGTAAGTCCATGCCAAAATATTTCGCAACTTCATTCGATGTGCCAATTGTAGAGGCAAACTTTTCAAATCTTTCCCAAATTTCTTTGCCGGTATCAGGGTTTTCTACAAAGGCGTCTATATCAATATCTGAATCATACGAACCCTCACCACGAGCGCAAGCTCCGGATAGTGTAAGAGCCATTACATTTTTTTCTTTCTTTAGGAAATCTACCGCAGAATTAAAAGTTTTTTCATGGAAATTCGTTGGAAATTTAATTTGCATAGCATGAATAAAAATTTTCTTCCCCCACTTCGACCTCGCTCAGTGCAAGCAAATTCAAAATATAGTTTACGCCTATTGATTATTCGTAAAGATTGCTGTGAGTGTCGATGAGAATAAAATATACGGTATAAGAATCTATTTCTTCATAAATTACTCGTAAATCTCCGCCCACGCTAATACTGCGATAACCCCGATAAGCTCCGTGTAGAGGATGATTATTAAGAATGGGGTGGAATGGATTTTTAAGAAATAAATCTCTCCTTTCTCCAAACCGCTGCCGTTCTTCATCGCGGAGTTTTATGTATTGTTTCTTGAAATTCCGGTGGAGGATGATTTTCATGAGTTTAGATACTCATCCATTTCCTCTCCCGTAGAAAACTCCGGAGAGATATTTCTCCCCCTGCGATAGTCCCTACTGGCCCGCTGGAGTAACTCTGCGGTCTTTTTATTGGGCCTTAACGGCACAGCAAAACTAATCCGCGGTTCACGGCCCAATTGTTTGAGATATGCATTAACTATGGTGCTAAGCGGTATCCCCAGCTCTTTAGCCGCTTTTTGCGCCCGCCTCTTCACGTCAATGTCGGCCTTGATACTGATTAAGGTTTTCATATAACTAAAGTATATACAACGGATTAAAAAAATCAAATCGCCCTCGGAGGGAATTGAACCCCCATATGCGCCTTAGAAGAGCGCTGTTCTGTCCGTTGAACTACGAGGGCTTATTTTCTAAAATATTCCACAATCTTTTCTTTCGGGATTTCTTTTTGTTCCCGCGTCACCAGATTTTTTATAGTCACAGTTCCTTTTTTGTCTTCGTTCTCTCCATAAATCAAAACAAGGGGAATTTCTCTTTTTACAGCGTATGCCAGTTGGGCCTGAAACGCGCGATCATCCCCAAGATAAAATGAGGTGTTAATATTCGCGGATCGAAGCGTCTGGGCAAACGCAAGATATTCTTTTTTTAATTCCTCTGCCAAATTTAAAATAAGAACCTTTGTCGTAGTTTGTTTTTTCTTCAGCAAATTTAATTTTTCAAACGCGGCATACAGCCGGTCCACGCCGATAGATCCGCCGACCGTCGGAAGTTTTTGCCCGGTGAAAGGAGCAGTTAGCATATCATACCGCCCGCCGGATGCCACGCTTCCGAATTCTTTAGCATCGGTTAAATACGTCTCAAATACCGAGCCGGTATAATATCCAAGCCCCCGCGCTATGGAAAAATCAATTTCCCAGTTTTCCGGTAAGACGCCGCTTGCGTTTAAATTCCTGACGATTTCGATAAGTTCATTGACTCCCTCCTGCGCAACCGGCACATCTTTCAGCAATTCCCGTATTTTCAAAAGGCGGGTCTTGGTGTCTCCGGATATGGCCATAACTTCCATAATTTTCCCGGATGCCTTGGACTTAAATTGTTTATTTAATTCTTTTGGCAATGCGGCATCCCCGATTTTTTCTTTTTTATCGATAAGGCGCAGGAGCTCCGGCAATTTTTTTTCCGGAAACCCGGCGTATTGCGGCAAACCATTCAGAATTTTACGGCTATTGATTTTAATAAGAAATTTGCTTATTCCCAGATTTTTGAAGGTTTTCCAAATCACGGAGATTATTTCGGCATCCGCATCCGAAGAGGATGCGCCCGCAATATCCAGATCCGCCTGCATGAATTCGCGGTATCTGCCGGCTTGCGGCGACTCGCCCCGCCACGAATTTCCGATCTGATAACGCTTGAATGGCTTGGGGACATCGGGATTTGCGGATAAAAAACGCGCGAGCGGCACCGTTAAATCAAAACGCAACGACAGATCCGATTTTTTCTCCTTTGATCCGCTAACATTAAATATAATCTTGCCCGATTCTTTCTCGCCGCCCAGAAGCACTTCCGTGCGTTCCACGGCCGGCGTTTCCATAGGATCAAATCCGAAATCCTCGAATGTTTTTTTGATTTTTTCAACAAGGCGAATACGCAAAATTGCGTCCTCCGGCCCATAGTCGCGAAAACCGCCCCCAAGTTCGGGTTTTACGCGATTTTTAACCTGCTTTTTCGGGATTTTCGGCATTTACTAATTATAGCATGAAAAGTTGATTTTTGGAAGTTTTTACGGTATAATTTGATGGGTTGGCGGCTATGGTGTAGTGGCAGTCACAGGGGTTTGTGGAACCCTTAGCGAGAGTTCAATTCTCTCTAGCCGCCCAAGTTTTGTGCAAAACCGGTTTTTGATTTTAATCCAATAAAGTTATACACTATATTTGGGACTGTTGCCGAATACCATCTTCTTGGCTTATCTTTCAGATAGGCCGCCAAGTTTATTCAGCGATTTTGTCTCAAAATTCATCATTTTCGCTACGAAAGCGCATTCGGCAACAATCCCATTTATGGCAGAAACTTCTCATAAAATTCTATTGGTTGAGGACGACGCCTTTATGGTGGAACTTTTGACGCATGAATTCTCCAATGCGGGTTTTGAAATTTCGGTGGCGCGTACCGGAGCCGAGGGTGTTGAAAAATTCAAAGAATCCGCGCCGGATATTATTCTACTTGACGTACTGCTTCCGGACCAAAACGGCTTTGACACACTGCGCAAAATACGGCGCGAACCCGGAGGACCGGAAATGAAAGCCATGTTTCTTTCAAACCTCTCGGAAGAAACCGATATTGAAGAAGCCAAACGCCTGGGCGCGATTGATTATCTTGTAAAAGCAAATTTCGCGCTCCCGGAAATTGTAGAGCGCGTAAAAAAGGCGGCTGGCACGGCCTAACGTATCTATCCGGTTGATATCGCGCGCTCTTCAACTGGTGCTGTTAAAATTTCTTCTTTGCCGTCCCGTAAAATTCTTACGGGTATTTTTGTGCCCAAAGCCGCACCTTCCAAGATATCCTCGGGCGAGGTTTTTTCGTCTATTTTGATTTGATTAAGCTCAAGGATTATATCGGTCTCATGTATGCCCGCTTTTTCCGCGGCTGATCCGGCTATCACGGCCGATCGCCCCGGAACCCCCTCGCGCAACACAAATGCGCCCCGATCAACCGCCAAACGAAATCTGCGTTTAAGCATGGGGTTTAAAAGGATATAGCGGATGCCCAGAAAAGGCCGGCGAATACGACCGTATTTTTTTAATTCATCAAGATCGTACTTGGCTTTATTGATGGGAATCGCAAACCCTATGTTTTGCGCGCCGAAAACCACGGCCGCGTTAATTCCGATTGCCTCGCCTTTTAAATTTACCAGCGGCCCGCCGGAATTTCCCGGATTTATGGCGGCATCGGTCTGAATCAGCCCCCGCAGCCGTTCCGAATGTCCTTCCATATCGGTAATGGCATTGATAAAACGCGACAGTCCGGAAACAATTCCGGCCGAAACCGTATTCTGGAATTCACCCAGAGCCGTGCCAACCGCAAGCGCGGTTTGCCCGAGCTCTATGGCATTTGAATTTCCCAGAGAAATAACCTGCAAATTCTCCGCTTCTATTTTTACGATTGCCACATCATTTAACGGATCACGCGCAATAACTTTAGCGGGATACGTGTCTTCAGCCGCGGTAGTTACAAGATATTCTGCTTTTTCGTCAAAAACCACGTGTTTATTGGTTAAAATAAGACCGGAGGCGTCAATAATAAATCCTGATCCTCCGCCAATACGCACTTTACCGGATGGAGTGTGCGGCAAATCTTCCTCCGGCGGCGGCAAATCCACATGATCGCCGTGCGGCACCATGAGCTCATACGGACGCTCTTTTACAATTTCGTCATAGGTCTTCCCAACAACAATAGACACCACCGCGGGCATCACTTTTTTTACCGTATCAATTATTTTTTCCTCATAGTTTGTGTAAGGCATAAATTTATGATACTATATTTTAGCGAATATCCAAACCCCCTCGTAGCTCAACGGACAGAGCGTCTCCGTCCTAAGGAGAAAATGGGAGTTCAATTCTTCCCGAGGGGACATGATAATACTTTCCCGATTTTTGGGGGAGGTTGCCTCGCCGCTTCGCCCCTCGGCTTGGCGGCTTTGCGCGAGACGCAAAGCCGCATAATCCCACGGCGCAGAAAACGAAAATGAAGCGGATTTGTCCAAAAGTTGATGGTTCGTTCCAACTTTTTGGACAAACGCCTTAATGTCCTCAAAATTGTCGCTCTGCGACAATTTTTCGGCTTTCTGTATATCTAAAATCCAACTCCGCAAGGGTTCGATCCAATTCTTTCCCGTTCGTCCAAAATCCGATTTTTGGGACGCAAAAGAAACTTTTTGCTTCAATAACTCCTCTTTCTTTTTCAAATAGTTTTCTTTGGGTATGTCGCCGTCAATATACGCCGAGACAAGTTTATCCAGTTTCTCTTGCGTGGCCGTTCTTTTGGTTTCCAGATTTTGGACGAATGTTTGCGATGAGTGGACTTTTTCTTTTTCCCATTCATTTACTTTCGCTAACATTTTCTTTATCCACTCATCGCAAAGCGCAACGCTTTGAAGCCGTGCTTTTAATTGCGAAACGAGTAAATCCTCTCGCAAATATCTTTGAGCGCAATTTCCCTTTTTCCGCGTGCACCGATAGTAGCGATATGTTCCGCCATTGCCGTGCGCGAATTGCGCGGTGATCGCCGAGCCGCACTCTCCGCAGGTGAGTAGTCCGGTAAAAGGGAAATTGTGCCTCTGTTTGGATTTGCGAGGTTTCGCTTTCCTTTTCAATACTTCCTGCACGGCTTCAAAGGTTGCGAGGGAAAGAATTGGCGGAAATGTGCCCTCGTGATATTCGCCGTGGTGCGCGACAAAACCGAGATAGGCGCGATTGGTAAGTAAGTGGTGAATACTGCATTTCGCAAGTGGCGTTCGGTTCTTTGTTTCAACGCCAAGCTCCGCCAAAAACTCCGACATACTTTTGAGCGTATGCGTTCCTTTGGCAAACTCCTCAAACGCTCGCACGACAATTTTTGATTTGGTAGGGTGCGGTTCAATTTGTCTCGTTTTCGGATTGTTCACATAGCCAAAGGGTGCGAGCGTCAACCACTCGCCACGGCGGAGTTTTTGGCGGATACCGCGCTTTACATTTTCCACCAAGTTGTCAGAAAAATATTTGCTCTGTCCGAACGCCACTTGCAACATAAATTTCCCTTGCGGAGTTGGCTCAAACCAAAATTGCGGAAAGCGCAAAGAAATTATTTTTTGCGTATCAACAAAATAAACGATTTTACCACCATCAACAGAATTTCTAGCGAGACGATCTGGGTGCCACGCGAGGATTCCAACTCCCTCCAATTTTTCAATTTTTCCCATCATTAAATTAAATACTTCTCGTCCCGGCGTCTTTGCGCTTTTCGCCTCGGTAAATTCTTCAAGAATTTCAATATTTTCTCTTTTGGCAAATTCACGCAATTCAAAAAGCTGTGCTTCAATAGACATTACTTGTTTGTCATCATCCTCGGTGCTCTTGCGAGCGTAGAGAAAATATTTTGGTTTGAGCATAATTTCTTAAATTATTGATTTTAGATATTCCTTATCCGCTTCCTTTTCGTTTTCCGCGCCGTGGGATTTTTTGGCTTTGCGCCTTGCGCAAAGCCGCCGAGCCGAGCCGCGAAGCGGCGAGGCAACCTCCCCCAAAAATCGGGAAAGTATTATCATGCTGGGACTCGCTCCAAAAACCCGCAACCCGCCTTTAGCGGAGAAGGTGGGCGCGCGGAATTTCCTTTTCAATTAGAAATCAATTTTTGTGGGTTTTGGGCTTTGCTAGCGCAAAAGTGGAGCTAATCCGCACATATACCAGACTTGTAATCGGAACTTGATAATAAAAGACCGACAAGTTATTCTTAAATTAATGTCCACTGGAACTATTACAGAAAAGTTTGTATATTCTAGGAAAAGATTGTTTTTCTTCTCGTTTATTATAGCGCTTTCAGCGCCTTTGATTTATTATGGTTGCTCCTTTGGAGGATGTGGATTTGTATTTTACACAGCCTTGTTTCCTAGTATTCTTTGGGCTCCATTTAACGCCTTAATAAATCTTGGACTTGTGGTAGGTTATGCACTAGTAATATTTTTTACAACTAAAAAATTTCTTACCAAAAAATATTTTTTAGCAATATTATTCTTGGTACTACTTTTAATACCAGCGGTTAGAGATTCTAATATTTATGATGGAGTCGGCATAACGCTTTTAAGGCATTATTTGTTAAACATATTTCTAGTCGGTGCCGAAAACTTAAAATTCTTTCTTGATGTAGAAACCCCTTTATATTTAGTTAATACAATGTCCTATATTTTATACACGGCTTACCTGGCAGGCATGATGTGGGTAGCAGGAGTTATATCCGGTATTAGTAAAGTAAAATCATTTTTTTACTACAGAATAGGGTTCATATTTTTAATAGTAATATTGATGGGGGCATATATTTTTAACTATACTTTTGCAGAAGCTATTTTCTACAACAGGATTTATGCCGCAAAATCAGTTGTTGAGTGCCAAAAACCAGAAGTAGCGCGCTTGACCTCTTCAAAGTATAAAATTAGACCAGAGCCCAAAAATGATCTCAATATAAAAATCGATTTACCGGAAGATGCGACAGGTGCTTGTATAGTTGCTTACGCCATAAAATCAAGAGACGTGACTATTTGCAACGAACTTTTTGTTTATGCGCCAAACTTTAAAAAGTGTATCCTAGCTTATAAAACTTCTTATTCTGATCCGAATCCGTGCAGCACCTTTGATAATTCGCTTATAAAACATTCTTTTATTGTTGACGGCAAGTCCATGAGCTCACGAGAAGCGTGCGAGTTAAGAATGCGATAAAATTAGTTCGCAGGGGTGTAACAATAAATTTGTTTGTGGCAAATCATTTTATACATCATACTCGGGTAACTCCGGCCTACCTAGCGGCAAGTCAGTAACGCCCCAAAACCCACAAAAATTGATTTCTAATTGAAAAGGAGCCAATGGCGGGGCTGGGTGAGCTGCGGAGGTCACCTTGCGCCCACTATGGCCCAAGGTTATGCTCAAAATGGGTTCGTGCAAAGTTTAGAATTGAGGATAAAAAAATAATATGATTTTTGCGCACTTAATAATAGGTACGATGCCAGTAAATAATTACCAATTTTCTTGGTTTTGGCTGGCGGGTTCAATTATTCCCGACCTTGACCATTTATTTGTCTTATACCGGCATAAAATTTTTTCTTGGAATAAAATCATAGACAGCATGAGATTTGAAGACGCCCACAATATACGCTATAAAACAAAATATGCGCATTCTATTTTAGGAGCAGCTGTTATGACTATTCCAATATTATTTATAAATATAACTGGTGCTTTTTATTTCTTTATTGCTTATCTTGTGCATTTAATTCTGGACTGGCCCGATCAAGACGAAAAACAGTATTTTTATCCGTTCAAGCATAAGATTAGAGGATTTTTACCGATATTTTCAAAATCTGAAATAGTGTTTACAATTGTTTTAGTCGGATTATTGGTATTATCTTATACGCGAATTTAATACGGTCGTATAAAATTATTATTCGTAAAATATTTTTTATATGAATTTTGAACGGCAACCATCAGAGAATATACCGAAGCATAAAGAGGTGCGTACGGACAATAAATTGAAACAGGAAAAATCGTTGGCATTGAAACGCATCGGAAAAAAGACATCCGCCCTTGCGCTCGGTGCATTCCTCTCCGTTGCCGCATCGGAGGGTTTTGCGAAGGGGGGCGAAGTGGGGATGGAAGAGAAATCGAAACGTGAAACCGTCGAAAAAACAACTCCGGAACGTGCCGCGCTGCAATCGATTTTGAAAAAAATTATGGAACAAAAATTATCCGATGACGCGCCGATGATCGAAAAAAATAAAAAACAGCGGCTCGCGGCTATCCATCTTACGGTATTCATGGAATCTCAATCCAATAAAAAAGCGGCGGTACGGGCGCTTGAAGAATCTTTACAAGATACTGATATCCGGGACGACAAAGAATTAGCCGCTACGATTAAACGAATTATCGATGTGTATAAAAATATACCGTAATAATATCATCACAATTTAAGATCGAAACGGGCCTATAGTAAAGCGGCATTACGCATCCATGGCATGGATGAGGTCGGGGTTCGACTCCCCGTAGGTCCAACCCTTATTTACTAAAAAATCGCCATCCGGCGATTTTTTAGTAAATAAGGGTTGGTGTTTATATGATACTGTTCGGACTCATTTTGAGCAAAATCCCGACTGATTTACCCCTTGATTGGCTCGCCGCCCTGCTGGTCGGCTCGCACTCGGACGGCTCGGCATTCCTCCCCCCAACCCCCTCCTGCCGAGCCGTCCTCACGGTTGTGGCAGTGACCAACCAATTGATTAAATCCTAAAAATTGCATATACTAAACTTGTGATAGTTAAACCAACGAGTATCTACTAACTAGTATAGTATAACTATACGAACTATGTCAAAGCAAGGAGCGACAATTGGCGAGAATATAAAGAAATACCGAAACAAGCTCGGTATTTCTCAAGATGTCCTCTCAAAAAGGGCAAACCTTGCTTTTCATACTATCGCCAAGATTGAAGCCGGAACGACACCTAATCCAACCATTGAGACGGTTAAGAAAATTGCGGACGCGCTCGGCGTATCGCTTGATGATTTAATGAAATAGTTATGAGTTACTTTATTGATCTATTTTCTCCGGAAACCGCACGAGCATTTGAACAATCCAAACAGGATGTAAGCGGTTTTCGGATTTCCAGAAAAACTTATGTAGAAAATCAAAATATTGGCCCGGGCGACAAGTTTATTTGCTATGTAACAAGGATACAACGCTTCGTTGGTGTTTTGGAAATTACCAGTAAATATTTTATAGATAAGACACCTCTGTTTCAAAAAGAAGATGATCCATTTATTTTGCGCTTTAATGTAAAACCTATAGTTTGGTTACCTTTTGAAAAAGCGATTCCTGTTCACGAGGACTTTATTTGGAATAATCTTTCTTTTACAAAAGAATTCGCCAAAGATAGCAACAAATGGACGTATGTGATTTTTTCGAGTCCTCGTTTGTGGCCAAAAACCGATTGCGAGTTTTTGGAAAAAATACTCATTGAACAATCTCAAAAACTCGTTGAATATAAATTTAGTGAAAATGATGAAAAGAAATTAAAATCTTCAAAAATGCGTCTGGCTGGCAAAAAGGAAGTTTCTGTGTCAGTTCCGGAAGATGAAGAACCCACTAAAGAAGCACAAGAAGTAGTACCAGTAGGCGAGGAGCGGGAATCGATCAGGGTTCAGGCCAAACTCTCGGAAATTGGAGAGAAATTAGGTTTTAAGGTGTGGTTACCAAGAAATGATCGCGTGGGAGTATTAGAAGTATGGAAGCCGAAAGAAAATGTCTTATTGGAGGAGCTTCCATTTTCTTTTGATGACATCACATTAAGAACGATTAAAAATATCGACGTTCTTTGGATTCAAGGGCGTACAATAATTCGAGCGTTTGAAGTTGAGGGAACGACGTCGATTTACTCCGGTATTTTAAGAATGGCCGATCTACTTTCTCTTTTGCCAAATATAGAAATTAAAATTCATATTGTTGCGCCCAACAACAGACGAAATGAAGTTTTTAAACAAATTTCTCGCCCAATCTTTGCGGTCATGGAGAAAGGGCCTTTGTCGGAGCTCTGTTCATATATTCCCTATGACTCCATTTATGAATTAGCAAAAGAGAAAAGGTTGGAACATATGACGGATACAATTCTTGATGAGTATTCGGAATATTCTGAAGAATAAAAATATGAACGAACAAAAAACCAAAACTCTGCAAGATCCCATCCAAATCAACTATGTTAAGTTGGATAGATTGCTACTTGATAGCGAGAATCCACGATTTGCTGGCTTGTCAAAAAATGCATCTGACAACGAGATTCTTAGTAAGCTACAAAAAGAAATGCATCTGGACGAGCTGATTGATTCCTTTGAAAAAAATGGCTTTTATAACACCGAGCCCTTACTCACTGTTGAATCCAAAAAACACAAGGGCAAATTTGTTGTAATTGAAGGTAATAGAAGATTAGCTGCAATAAAAACGCTTTTAAAATCAGAAAAAAAGATTAGTGAGAAGTTAAAGACACAACTTACTAAACAGATACCGGTAGCAATATACCCGGATCGTCAAACGCTTTGGACCTATCTGGGCTTTAGGCATATAAATGGCCCACAAGAATGGGATTCCTACAGTAAGGCCGTATATGCACTTCGGGTTCACAAAGAATATAAAATACCGATTGAGAAGATTGCCGAGAGAATCGGAGACAGACACCTGACCGTTATCAAAATGTGCAACGGTCTCCGGGTTTTAGAGCAGGCAGAAAAGGAGGGATATTTCAAAGCAGAAGAAGTTGAGTTGAGAAGATTTTACTTTTCCCACCTCTACACAATTCTAGGTTATGACAATACTAGAAAGTATCTCGGTATAAGAAACAAACAAAAGGAGATATTTTCTGAAAATCCAGTTCCCAGAAAGTATTTTAATAATCTTAGGTTATTGCTTGAATTTCTCTTTGGGAGTAAGGATGGCGCTAAAAAATCTGTTATTAAATCCCAAAATCCTGATTTGAAATACCTCGATAATGTTCTGGGACATAAGTTGGCTACAAACTACTTAAGAGAAAACTCGCAGGAATTTTCTTCACTCGAAAATGCTTTATCCTACACGGATACAGAGGATTATAAATTGGAAGATTTCGTTTTTAAAGCCCTCAACAATCTTAGAAAAACGGCCGGTTATCTAAATCGATATAAAGGAAACGAGGAGGTTTATAAACAAATGAAGGAAATTGCTGAATTGGCCAACACTATTTTAGAACAGATGAGAACAAAGCGTAACGGTAAAAATTAATATGCTATGGCTGTTGTTATTGATCTACCAAAAGAACGACTTAATAAAATTAAGCTTGCCGACTGGCTCGAGGTAAACGCGTTGTTAGACAAGGATAACTCGTCCAGCATTGAGGACTTAGCATCAAAGCTAAAGATAGAATATGCAGACAGAGAAACAACAATTGAAAATCTTAAAACAGATGTCTCAAGCGAACTATTGAGCCGATTGAGGAAATTGGATAAAGTTTACCCCTTCCGTTTCAATGGGAAACTCGTTGAGGTGAAAAACAAAAAACCAAACAAGAATCATTGGGCATATTTATTTTGTCTCCTTGTGTCATATGTCGGACTGGAAAAAGGCGCAAAAGAGCTAAAAGTTTGGGACAAACAAAAAACCTCTGATCTATTTGAGAAACTTTCTTCCTTGGTTGCGGAAAATTTTCTTTCGAGTAAAGAGGTGAACGCTCAATCTTTGCAATTTGGCGCACCTAGAAATTCATGGACGCAGGATAAAAAACCCTTCAGAAGAGCGTTGGAGTTCTTGAAGATAAAAGTTAATGAAGGCGATATTAAAAATAATTCTAATGCCTCGCAAAAAAAAGATGCCGGTCTTGATATTGTGGCTTGGCGCCCTTTTCCAGATGGAAGGAAAAGTAAGCTCTTTTTACTTGGCCAATGCGCCGCTGGAAACAATTTCAAAAGCAAGAAGCGGGAAATTAAAGAACTTCAACAGTATTACTCTTTTTGGGATATGCCGGGGATAATCTTTTCTTTTTTTGTTCCTCACGAGGTTGATGAATCAGACTGGCAAGATTTTTATTACCCAGATGTCGGCATACTCTTCGATAGAAGTCGCATCGCTTTTTGGGCGCAAGAATGGAACGGCGAATGGTTTAAAACCAAACTACCGACTATTTACAAACGCCTCCAAAGGTATGGGAAGGCGCTTTAAATTGCCGTATAATGTAATTGAATGAAAATACTAACGAACAAAAATCAGAAAAATTACCACAGCCCCCTTCGATATCCTGGAGGTAAGACTTCTCTTGTGCCCTTTTTTGAAAAAGTTATTAAAGAGCAAGGTCTGAAAAATCTCACTTACGTTGAACCGTTTGCTGGCGGAGCGGGAGCAGCGCTTGCGCTCTTATTTTCTGGCAGGGTCAAAAAAATTGTGATTAATGATCTTGATAGGGCGATTTACTCGTTTTGGCAGTCAGCGATTTTTGATTCAGAAAAGTTTGTAGGGAAGATTTACAGAACCCCAATTACTATTGACGAATGGAAAAAACAAAAGGCAATTTATGAAAATCCAAAATCATGGCTTTTTAAGCTGGGGTTTGCAACCTTTTTTCTAAATAGAACTAATATTTCCGGGATTTTAGATGGAGGACCTATTGGTGGATTAAACCAAAAAGGGAAATGGAAAATTGATGCAAGATTTAATAAGAAAAGTTTGGTGAAAAAAATCCAACAACTTGGCCGATATAAGGACAAAATCTCGGTATATAACAAAGATGGCCTTGAATTGATTGAAGAATATTTAGACAAGAAAAACTCTTTCATATATCTCGACCCCCCTTATTTTGAAAAGGGGGCAACACTTTACCTCAACCACTATCAAAAAGAAAATCACGAAGCACTTGCAAAAAAACTTAATGAGAATCGAGATGCTTTCTGGTTACTTACTTACGATAACAAGAAAGAAATAAGGTCATTATATCCAAAAAGAAAAATCGTTAGTTTTTCTCTCAACTATAATGCTTATGAATCGCGCAAAGGCAGAGAGGTAATGATTCTATCGGACGCTTTTGCTGAATCCGTATGAGTAAATACGATAGCATTAAGTTTCTTAAAGAAACAAAAGCACGGGTTTCTCGACGTTGCGATAGATGTAGTGGCGATATTGTAAGGGGTACCACCTATTACAAAGAAAGTGTCGGTAAGATTAACACAATTGGAATGACGCTAAAGGGTTTTTGTGTAAAATGTCATTCAGAGTTTGGAGCTAGTTTATTGAAATCGTGAATGCCACTGCCACAACCGTGAGGACGGCTCGGCAGGAGGGGGTTGGGGGGAGGAATGCCGAGCCGTCCGAGTGCGAGCAAGGGGTAAATCAGTCGGGATTTTGCTCAAAATGAGTCCGAACAGTATCATATAAACACCAACCCTTATTTACTAAAAAATCGCCGGATGGCGATTTTTAGGTTACCTTTACCTTAAGTTTCTGCGCCACTCCTTTTCTTTTCTTCGGAAGCGTGATAGTGAGAAGGCCGTGTTTCAAAGCGGCCTCTGCGGCAGTATCATCAATTTCTTCGGGCAAAATGACCGAGCGGGAAAAAGAACCCCAAAAAAGTTCCTTGTAGTAATAATGTTCTTCTTTAATCTCTTCGGATTTTTCCCTTCGCCCGCGAATAGTCACGGTATCTGTTGTTATGGAAACATCCAAATTCTCCGGCTTTACTCCGGCTACGGTTGATTGAATTACAATAGCATTACCATTGTCATATATATCTACAGTCAACTCTCCTTCTTCTTCAAGTTCTTTTTCTTTCTCCCCTGCCGTTGATTCCGCTTCCTCGCTTTCTACTTTTAATTGAGTTGGTTTGGGTTTTAGCTGGACCGGGGCTGCGATTTTACGCATGGGCGCGCGTTTGGGAGACGGCTGCGAAGGCGTAACTTCTTTTTCAACAACCGCGGCCTCATCATCGCGTTCTTCCGCGCCAATATCGGCCGCAACGGGTTGCGGCTTGGAATTGGTAAGTTTTTCGAAAAAAGTATTCATTGTTGACTCGGTATGGCGATTTTCACCATTTTATTTCAGACACGATTCGTCCCGTCCAGCGCGGGACTCACTAAGGGTCGGACAAAATTTTTGCGCGCATTCGCGCAAAACCAAGCAATTTTGTCCTCCCATTGTCTGAAATAAAACGGACTCAATCGCCCATACACTCACTAGCGAGTTTTCTTAATGTATCCGCCTTTGGCGCAAAATATATCGTTATTCGCTAATATTCGTTTTGGGCGATTCGTCTATTATTCGCGCCTTTTTGAGTCGTTCAAAATCCACGAATACCATAACCGCCATAGTGGATAAAAGAAAGATTATATAAAACGTTCCTTGCGGCAGTACCTCTCTTACCAGTATAAGATAATTGAAAATAGTGTGCAACAAGGCGGCGGTAATTATGCCCAGCGCCACAAAATGATGCCTGTAGGGCGAGAAAAACGCGCGTGCCAGAAAGTAACCCACGATGCCGGAGGATAAAGCGTGCAGAAGATTTGCTCCCAAAAAGCGGTTGGCGGCAACCTCAAGTCCCAAATAGATGTTTTCCTTAAAAAACGGGAACAAAAACAGGGTGTTTTCAAGCGCGGCAAAACCCAGGGCCGCGGTTATCATATAAATCATGGCGTCGATCGGCTCGTCAAAATCGCATTTTTGATGGTCGCGGCAGCGCGACAGAACCAAGAATTTCACCGGAAGATACTTAGCATATTCTTCAATAAGTCCTATGACCAAAAAAAAGATAAATATATTTTGCCGCAGAAACGACGAATCCGAAAACGCCATTTCCGGACCGCCCAGCGCCACTATCTCGGCGAACATGGCCAGGAGAGCCGATGCCATACCTCCGATAAATGTCAGAAGAAGCAGGGTTTTGGGCTCGGGATGCCGATCTTCGCGCAAATAAAAAAGAAGCCAGAGCACCGGAGGCACGAAGGTTAAAAGCACATATCCGATATTTATTCCTATGACTGCGGCCAGCGTTGCTATGCAACGTAGAACTTAGCATTCAAGAACTTAGATCTTAGCATTCATGTCTAAGTTCTAAGTTCTAAGTTCTAAGTTCTAAGTGCTTTTATGTGGGCCAGTTTTCAACGAGTAACAGCTTCTTGTCTTTCAGCGGCAGATGGCTCCATATTTCTTCGGTAACAAAAGGCATAAAAGGATGTAGGAGTTTCAATGATTCAATGAGAACATAAAGTAAAATATTTTCTGTTGCTGCTTGTGATTTGTGATTTGTGATTTGTGATTTAGCTGTTTCTATGTAGACATCGCAAAACTCGTGCCAATAAAATTCGTAAAGCGCATGTAGCGCTTGTCCAAATTCATATTTATCAATGCTTTTGGAAACATCTTTTTTTGTTTTTTCCAGTTGTTTCAGTATCTTTTTATCCGCCGATGTTTGGAATTTAGAATTTGGAATTTGTGATTTGTTTGGAGTTTGGAATTTAGAATTTGGAATTTGGAGCAGGACGAATCTGCTGGCGTTCCAAATCTTATTGGCAAACTTTTTTCCGGCCACCACATGCTCCTCCGACCAGTGTATATCCTGATTGCCCATGGCCTGCCAAATAAGTCCGAAACGCGCGGCATCTGCCCCGTATTTTTCAATCAAAATCATGGGGTCAATGCCGGTTCCGAGGGATTTTGACATCCGTTTGCCATCTTTAGTGAGAATGGTGGCGTGGATGATTATATCCTTAAACGGCGGCTTTCCCATAAATTCCAGCCCGGAAAATACCATGCGCGCCACCCATAAATTGATTATATCACGCGCCGTGGATAATACCGAGGTGGGATAGAAATTTTTAAGATCTCCCGTTTTATCCGGCCAACCAAGTGTTGCCAGAGGCCAAAGCGCGGATGAAAACCATGTATCCAGAACATTAGTGTCTTGCTCCGCCAAATCGCTCCCGCATTTCTCACATGGATCGGAAATGGAGACATGAATAACGCCGGCGTTATGGATCGTAAATTCGGAAAACTCGTTGAACGGTATATTTTTTAACTTACGAAAAAGTCCTTTAAGTGTGGCGCCGTGTGATATGATGACTATATTTTTATGGAGGTGATTTTTTTTATGCTGCGCCAGCGCCCGGTATATCCGTTTCTCCATGGTTGGTAAATTTTCTCCGCCGTCTGGCACAAAGGTATATTCCTTGAGACGGTCTTCTAATTCGGGGTAGTGCTGTTTTCGCTCTTCAGGGGTCGTACCTTCCGCAATGCCATAATTTCTTTCGCGCAATGCCGCATCAAAAATGATCTCGGCGTTAAGCTCTTTGGCAATTATTTCGGCGGTATCTTTAGCTCGCGCCAAATCCGAACTAATAATTAAATCAATTTTATATGGCTTCAACCGCTGAGCGGTTTCATATGCTTGTTTTTTTCCTAATTCATTAAGAGGGCCTCCAGCGGTTTGTCCCTGAATACGACGTTCTTTATTAAAATCCGTTTCTCCATGCCTCACAAAAAACCAGTTGCCCTTTACAACGGGATTTAACCGAATGCATGATCCAGATTTATCAGCCGGTTCAAACCGATATGTATAAATCCACACGAGAGTATTTTCACTGATTGTTCCTTTATTTATTTTTTGCGGATGGTGCTTGAATGCTGTAATAAGTTCCTCGCAGGTGTTATATATTTTGTAATGTTTCGGGTCTTTTAAATCGATTTCACCCGCGGTTGTTTTTTTAATTTCAGTAATTACGGCGTATCCAAAGATCTCTCCGGTAGCGCTGTTTTCAAATGCAACACGGTCACCAATTTTAAATCCGTGATCGCGTAACCGGTAAGTCCGTGTTTTGTTGATAAAAACCTGTGGGACAATATCTCCGGCAAATCCCATTTTTTTTTCGGTTTGGATATGCGAGCCCATACAATACCAGACAGGCAGACGGTGTCCCCACCAAATCTGTCTTGATATGCACCAATCTTTGATATTGCCGAGCCAATCAAAATAAATCTTCTCCCAACGCTTGGGATGAAACTTAATTTTTCCGGATTTAACCCCATTAGAGCCGGCTCTAACGGGGCGGGCGGCTTTAATTGCCATTTTAGCCAATTCATCCATTTTTAAGAACCACTGTTTGGAAAGAAGCGGCTCAATCACTGTCCCGCAGCGATAACATAACGAGACGTTATGCGTGTAATCCTCGATATGATCCATGAGTCCTAATTTTTCCAGGTCTTCAATAATTTGTTTCCGGGCCTCGGAAACCTTCAGCCCCTCATAACGCGCACCCGCCTCTTTAGTCATGCGTCCGTTTTCGCCAATTACTTTTATAATCAGAATCTCGGGATGCCGCTGATAAATTCCAAAATCAGCCGCATCATGGGCCGGCGTTACTTTAATCACGCCTGTTCCAAATTTCGGATCAGCCGCCTCATCCGCAACCACCTTTATTTTTATATCTTTGAGCCGGGGCTGTTCTTCACGAACCACCGACGAATCCACCGATCGAATAATAATTTCCTTCCCGATGTATTTTTTATACCGTTTGTCTACCGGATTTACCGCCAGCGCAGTATCCCCTAATTTTGTTTCCGGCCGTGCGGTTCCTAAAACCATGGGGCCGTATTTAATATAGTAAAATTTGCCTTTCTCTTCCCGATACTCAATTTCAAGGTCCGAAAGGGAAGTCGCGCAACGCGAACACCAATTCACCGTGCGCTCTCCGCGGTAAATCCATCCTTTTTTATAATAGTGAATAAATGCCTCCTCCACCGCTTTTTTATACCCCTCATCCATGGTAAAACGCACGCGCGACCAATCCATAGAAGAACCCAGTTTTTTAAATTGGTCCAGAATTATATTCCCGTATTTTTCTTTCCATTCCCACACACTCGCCAAAAATTTTTCCCTGCCCAATTCGTGGCGCGAAATATTTTGTTTGCGAAGTTCTTTTTCCACCACATTTTGCGTAGCAATTCCGGCATGATCCGTACCGGGAAGCCATAAAGTTCTAAATCCTTCCATTCGTTTTTTGCGTATCAAGATGTCCTGAATAACGGCATTCAGAGCGTGTCCCATATGCAGAGAACCGGTAACGTTGGGAGGAGGGACAACGATGCAAAATGATTTTGCATCATAGAACTTAGATCTTAGTGATTTAGAACTTAGTTCCCTTTTTGGTTTTCTAAGTTCTAAGTTCTTAGTTCTTAGTTCTTTGGCCGCAGGCAACTTGTCTGGATTGAAAAAACCGCTCTTTTCCCAGAGTTTATAGATTTTTCCCTCAACTTCTTTAGGATTATATTGCGGCGAAAGTTCGGTTGCCATAACTGTAGTGATATGCTATAAATTATTACATAAAATCCGGCCTTTGAAAACCGAGGTAATAGAATATGTTTTGCAAACGATGGAAACCGGAAGAGCTTTTGCCGCGGGCAGAATTACTTTCTTGTTTACTGCAATGTGATTCGCGGGTGATCGGGGTTGCCCTCACCGGCTCACTGGCGCGTCTTGAACCAAAGATCCATGACATTGATCTGGTAATTTTTCACGGCGGGTCAATGCCAAACGGCATATCCCAAGATCCGGCACGTATAGAACCGTACTACAATGATGATCTCCTTCTGTCCTCCATATTGACTCCGTATATTTCCCGCACGACTTCACAAGCAAGAGCGGGTGTGCCGGTAAACTATATTTTTACCGGCATAGAGGCACTCTGGGAATGCGCATATCTTGATTCGCTGGCCGGAGAAGAAAGGATGAAAGATTTTTACCGCCGGATTTTTTGCGATATTCCACTCATTCTTTTGCATCCGATGGCCCGCTTTGGAAAACTGATAGATAATCCGGTTAAAATTTCCGGTATTTCATTAAGCGGGAACAAAACCATTAACGGCCTTTACTATCACGGTCTCAAAATCAAACACCAATGTGAAAATCCAGCCTGCCAGCCAAAACAGAGCTGGGCCGAATGCCGTGAAGAAATCCGACTCCGCAAAAAACACTGGTGGCATTGGTAACATCCATTCAGTTAAGAACTAAATCGTAAATTCGCATCAGCTTGGAGTTTTCTCCAGGCGATTTTTTTACCAGTAAAATACGCTGCTACGGCAATCATCAGTGCATTGTCTCCACAAAGAGAGGAGTTAGGAATTAGGAATTGGGAATTAGGAATTTCTTCGGAAACACTTTTTTCTAACTTTGTGCGTAATAATTTATTTGCTGCGACACCACCTCCAAGTAATATGGTTTTAACGCGATATTCTTTCGCGGCGCGGATAGTTTTTTTAACCAATACTTCCACAACCGCATCCTGAAATTCTTTGGCAATGAACGGCCGCAGGCTTTTAGTTCTTTCCAGCCCCAAATTCCTGGTCAAATATAACACGGCGGTTTTAAGGCCCGAAAATGAAAAATTGTAATCTTTGGAGTTAATCATGGGCCTTGGAAGTTTAATCGCTGTTTTGAAATTTAATATTTTTAATTTGGAGTTTGTTTGGAAATTGGAAATTGGAAATTGGAAATTTTTCTCGGCCTCTTCCGAAATAGCGGGGCCCCCCGGATAAGAGAGGCCGAGAAGTCGGGCCACTTTATCAAACGCTTCTCCGGCCGCATCATCCAGCGTTTCGCCTATAATTTTGAATTTGCCGTGTCCGCGCATAAGCACGAGTTCGGTATGCCCGCCGCTGACCAACAACGCTAACGCAGGAAATTTAATAGTTTGTAGTTTATAGTTTATAGTTTGAAGCGGAGTCCGTTTGGAAATTGGAAATTGGAAATTGGAAATTCCTATTCTGCTTTGCTTAAGCAAAGCAGAATGGGCGTGTCCTGCCATATGATTTACCGGAATTAGCGGCTTATCCCATAGATACGCAAGGGCTTTCGCAAAATTCACGCCAACCCATAAAGCCGGCGCCAAGCCCGGACCGTAGGTCACGGCAATCGCGTCAACCAGCGGCGGTTTTAGCGGCAATACTTTTTTTATAAATTGTTCCAGTAATTCCGGCTCTCTCTCTAATAATAAATTTAGTTTTTGCTTCCAATTTCTAAGTTCTAAGTTCTTAGTTCTTAGTTCTAACAATTTGGCTTCTCGTATCGATTTTAATAGGATGGGCGCCAAATTGTGCTGGTGCTCGCGGCGCGCCAGATTCGGCACCACGCCACCGAATTTTTTGTGCAGAGGGATTTGGGATAGTACTATATGCGAAAGCACCCGTACCCCGGGTATTTTTTCCACCCTTATCCGCGTTTTAAATTTTCTCCGCGAATATCCGCGGCCGTTGCCAAATTCGACAACAGCGATAGAAGTCTCGTCGCATGATGTCTCAATTGCCAGAATACGCATAAATAGGAGTATATCGCACTTTTTTAGAATGATCCATCATATTTGGAGGAACCTCGTCCAAAATGACTGTTAACAACATACGACGATCGTACATAGTTGTTAACAGTGAGTTCACCGCATCCCAAGGCGGCAAAATTTATGCAAGCGCCATATGGGAAAAATCCGCACCCTTGACGCGCTTTTTTTACCCATAAATTCGGCTATAGCAATAGACGTCTCATCACAACTGGTTTCAATAGATAAGATTCTCATTCGGAGAGCGTATCATATTTTTTTAAATGAAAAAAGATGCGGTTTACGCATCTTGATAATTATAGACAAAACGCTTACAAAATTTCTGAAGAATCAGGGCCTGTTCAAAAGCAAAAGGCGCTTCTTTCGAGGCGAGCACATGCGGACACTCAAAACATAATTCTTTTACCTCTCGCGTATCACGCGGCTTTCCTGAAACAACAAGACCGGCATAAACTGTCATTGCGAAAGAATGGCGGATAGATATTAAAGTGTTGGTTTTTACCGCCTGAACCTGATTTTTTTTGTTAAGGGATAAAAGATGGTGAAATGATTTTGGACCGAACGTACCAATTCGAATGCCCTGGGGTTTAATACACAATTTCCCGCCGGTTTCTTCCATTGCCTCCCGAATTGCTGCGGTAAATACGTTTTTATCCTCCGGCTGAACCAATCCACCAAATACACAAAGATAGCATCCCTTCCACGGCTCGCCGGATCTTTTCCCAACAAGAACTTCAATGTTCCCTGTTTTGGTATAGCGATACAATATCATGCCGGCCGAGGCGATCACAATATCTCCTCGTGCTATATCCGCTTCGCTCATCATATTTCTCCGTAAATGTGCTGTTCCGAGGGTATCACGACCAAAAAATCTATGCAACAAAAAATCATGTGATCTATACACATGATTTGAGCGCATAAAATATCATAATTCCTCCCTCAATTCTATCTCCGACGGGCCAAAGGTCCGATATTTGCGGGTAATCGCGATAATGTCTTTTTCATTCCCATGATATTCTTCGGGAAGAACATAAATGTCGCCGATTGAGATATCGTGATGGTAGTGTTTCAAAATAAACGATGAGTCGTCCAGCGATGCGGCAGACACCACTCCGAATTGCTTGCGAATAACCACCATGGGGATTGCGGCCAGGCCGAAAAGTAATGCTCCCTGCCCCTTGCCATGCGTTTCTTTCTTGGCGTCCGGCACATCCAAAAATTTGGTCTGGGAAAATACCACAAAGGGATGCACGCCGATTTTTTCAAACTCGTTTTGCATGGCCGCAAACAATTTTTCAATTTCGCTGCGGCCCTTCCAGATGCGCGCAAGGCGCCGCGCCGGAACGCGGTTTATAAGCCGCGCCGACCAGGACTTCGGATTCTTGCGGGCCGCATTGAATATGTGTTCGGAGAGCGTGGAGTCGCGAAGCGCCACGTATGCCTCCCGCTCCGGAGGAAGGGCGTAGGTTGTCTCGCGCTCACGCAAGGCCTGATGAAAATAATGTTCAAAGCATTTTACGGTTTTATGCAGATATACCTGCACATACATGTGATACCGCGCAAAAAGATAGTGTTCCAGAGCATGTATCCCACTATCCGAAATCCCCATCAGGTATTCGCCTTTATGCTCAATTACGCCAAGATTTGAAACAAGCCACGGCAAATCATACCGGCCGTAGGACACTCCGGCAAAATGCGAATCACGCAATAAATAATCCAGGCGGTCCGCATCTATATTGGATGACACGAGGGATCGCGCCAGTAAATGCAAATTCTGCGGGTCAACCCGCCTGGAAAAATGTTTCGCCCAAGAAGAAGGAATTTTTATTTTTTTATGGTGGATGAGAGATGATATAATTTCGGCTTCTTCGGGTTCAAGCACAGCATCCTTGCCGCGCGCCATGCCGACAAGCAAAAGTACGCTATAATCCTCGTGCGAAGCCGATCGTTTTTCTTCGGGATTGGCGAGCCACAATCGCGGAATATCCAATTTATGGATTGGGGGCATCACCGCTTCAGCCGGATGTGAAAACGGCGCATGGCCGACGTCATGCAAAAGCCCGGCAAGCTGTGTGATGCGCAGTAAAAATTCGCGCTCTTTTTCATTAAGAACGCGGGCGATCGCGGAATATGAGTCATTGTAAAAAAATTGGCGCGCCAAAAGCCCGGCCACATGCATGGTTCCCAAAGCGTGCGAAAACCGGTCATGCGTTGCCGAGGGATATACCAAAGGCACAAATCCAAGCTGGCGGATGGAGCGCAAACGCTGTAAATAAGGATGATCAATTACCGCCTTCTCGCGATCGGAGAAAGAAATGGATTTATGGACGGCGTCATTTATTTCGTACGTGGACATATTCTTTACGAAATACTAATCGGTACGAATTTACGAATATTTTTAGATTCGTATATTCGTAGAAATTCGTATTTCGTAAAATCCTGGCTATGTGAGTTTTACCATTGCTCCCAGCGCTACTTTCACGCATTTTCCTATCCGTTCCTTGGCAAAGCCCGCATCAATAAATTCATCGGACGAAAGATTATCCAGCACCACGCAAATTGCACCGGCGCGATATCCCAAAATTTCATTGCACAGTCGGAAAAGAATACTGGTTTCCATCTCGTGATTTATAATTTTTAATCCCTCGGCTTCGAATTTCTGTATGAGGGCTACAAATTGTTCGAGCGAAAATGCTGTTTTTAAACGCCCAATTTTACGGCCCTCCGGAGCAAAAAATCCGGGAGATGTAGTAGTTATGCCGGAAATCAGCATGGGGTCTTCTTCTCCGGCATCTTTAGCTGATTTTTCCAGAGCCGCAATAACATCTGCGGATGCGGGCGATACGTAAGAAAACGGATTTGTTTTTCCGACAATGGTTTTAAGAAATTCGTCCTCAATTTTTTTTGCGGTTGCGTCGCGCTTAACTGCCGGGTAATACGCCCCCAGATTATCAAGTCCGATGGAATAACGTGAAATTGCAAACGCTCCGGCGGGAATTTCTTTCAAAGATGCGCCGCAAGTTCCGACACGGATAATATTCACGCGCGGCAAAACATTTATCCACTCTGATTTTTGATGATCATATTCAAAAAGCGCATGCAATTCATTCATCACGATCTCAATATTGTCCGGACCGATTCCGGTTGAAATCGCCGCCATTGGAATATCTTTATATACGCCGGCAACAGTATAAAACTCCGGACGTACCGAATTGCGGTGCTGAAAAAAAACCGAATCAAAGGCCTTGGCAAATGAATCAACCCGTTCCGCCGCGCCTACCAAAAAGATGCTAGGCGGAATATTGTCCGCGCGTTTCAAATCAATATGATACAGCGTCCCATCGGGATATATCACAAGCTCCGATCCTTTGGCTTTGCCCTCTCTCATGTCATAATCGTGGCATGTTTTTTTGCAGTAATCAATACGGTAATTTCCCGAGGTCGGACCTCTAATTTACCGAGGTCCGACCTCTTTTTATCTATTAAAAGAGTCCTGCGTAGTGCAGGACCTGAATATAACTTGAGGAAATGGTGTGAATTATTAATCAGTAATACCAAGCAGCTGTCGAATTTCTATATATTCGGGAAGGTCGCCATTGGTATCTTTCCTGATCTGCTCGTCCTCATAAGGGCCGGCGACGTGAAAATAATAAGCCAGCGTCATTTTATCCATGTCCTTCAGGCAAGTCCTCAAAAACGGCAAGTCCACTTTGTTCCCTTCCCGACGCGCAATCTCAAACATCACTCGCAAAAAAACCGTGGTAATGGAAAAATTTTCCATGCCGGCATACGCCCCGGGATATGATTTAGGGGGATTGGCGGTTTCGTTATAATCGTTTCCGACTTTGGAAATAGCCGACGCAAGGCTGTCAATCAAAGAGTCGTATTTTTTGAATTTTTTAGGAAGCTTGGGCACTTTGATAAGTTTAAGCCGGCGCCGAACTTCATCCGGAATATTATGCATAACACCTCCGGCAACTGCAAGAGTCCAATAGCGAAGTGCGGGCATGGCTTTACGATTCGCCTCATAATAAACATATTTAAATATATTGCGTAATTTTTTACGGTCTGCAAACGAATCTGTATCTTCGGCCAACTTATTAACCAGCGCCTGAATCGGCTCCTGAAATGGCTGGTAATCCTTTTTTAAAATGTAAGGCATATTTATAGAATATAACAATTCTTTAGCAAATCAAGTGTTGACAAAACCATGTTTTTGTCTTAACTTAACTTCAGTTCGTTGTAAATGGTGATAAAATGGCTGGAGCCATAATTGTAACGGGCGTGGCGCCTCTTTCTTTGGGCGAAGGCATAGTACACGAAATCGGTGTATGGAAATCCGACCCCCTGATCGTGCTTGATAAAATTCCCAATCCATCGCTTAAAAGGTTACTAAAAGATCGCGGCCTATTTATCAAAGAAGATCTTAATCCATTTGAGATCCATGGCAACCAAGAAGTTCTGTTTGAAGACAGAATCGCGAGAAAATTGGAAAATGGCTTAAAAAAGTTAGGAGCGGATTTCATCAGTACGCTGATCAATAACGCCGGGATATATGATTTCGGAACAGTGGATGAACTGCCGTATGAACGCATCCAAAAACTATTTGGAGTTAATGCGTTGGGACACATTGGTATGCTGCGTGCCGTAATGAGAGTCAATCGAAAATACGGCGTGGCTAACAAAAGGCGTCTTCGCCTATGCGAAGTCGGCTCATTTCAGGGTCTTATGCCGCGCGGAGGCCGTTCCATTTACTGTTTGACCAAGGGCGGCATGATTGATTTTTGCCAAGCGCTTGCCAATGGCGAGCTTGAACACGTGGTATACATCGCTCCTCCCTCTATTGATACCCCCATGCTCCATTTCAACCACTGGGTAACGAAGGCGCAAGGAGATAAAACTTTTTGGGAAAATATTTATATGAAAGATATCGCACTTTATAGATCAATCTTTCTCAACTGCAATCATACCCTAACTTATTCGCATTTCGCGAGATTTCCAAAAAACGAACAACGAAAACTAAACCGGGCGTTTCGTGACTATGAGAGAATTCGAAATCAGTACTTAAACGCCAAAGAAGGTGTGGCAACTGTTACAGAGGTTTCCGAAACCGTGATTCACTATACATTTAACCCGTTACAACGTCCTGTAATTGTTTTGGGGCAAGTAAGTAATGATTGCGATGAAAGACACTATGGCGTAACTGAAAAGGACCTTGAGTATGACGGCGATCATCCATTTTCAAAAAGAGCGCTTATGTTATCCTGATATCAACAAAGAGGCCATACCCTCTTTTTATTTTTGTTTATTAAAACAAGAGGTGTTTAAACCTCTTTATTTTTTATGTTTAAATAGCGGGTTTTGGCATTTTGGTACCAAATCGTATAAAAAAGTCGGAGTGGGCATGTACCAAGACAAGCCAGTGCGTGTATCCCATAAAGCAGGGGCGTGCTAAGCGAATTTTCCTGCGCAATTTTATACAACCCCTTCAAAGAGTCAAATCCCTCCACGGTATTAGCGTGAGCAACCTCTTTTATCTCGGTCGAACTCCGAAATTTTCCATCATCTTCCTTAAAATACGTTTTGGCTCCGGCAATAAATCTGCCAAATTCGCGGTTACGGGAGGGACCTGAGACCGTGTACAAGAAATCTCCTTTTACTGCCGGGGAATAAAGCGTACGTTCTGCCGCTCCAAAAAAATCAAGGATTGTTTTCATTTCGCAAAGCCACATGCGCCGGTACTTCGACGATTCTTCCGGAGGAGCAACTACGTCCATATATCCATCACCAATCGCCCCGACATTTTTCAGACATCCGCCCAAACTAACACCAGTGACGTCACCTGTTTCAATCAAGCGCAAATTTGTTTTACGAAATATGCGCTTTATGGCGCGAATCACTGCCGGATCACGGCTTGCAATTGACGCCACACACGGTTTTCCTTCTGCCAAGTCATGAGCAAATGTCGGACCAGACAACACGGCGAATTTTGCTTTTCCGCTTGTATGTTCTTCCAGGTTTTTTGCCCAGGCCATCCCTAATGGCATATTCGAATCCGCATCAAAACCCTTGGAAAGCATAACAAGAATGGGTTTGCAATCGGAATACACGATCCAATCACAAATTCTTTTGCATAGCCAGCTTTTTGTTCCCGCGTATTTTGCCGCAACCGCCACCATGGCAATATCTACCTCTCGGATTGTTCCAATATCTGCGGTATATTCGCTAGGCGGCATCAGAATTTTATGCGGCATATTTTGTCCGGCCACGACCGGATCCTGCAGAAGTTTTACAAAAAGTTCCACATCTCCGGATGTATTTACCGGCATCCAATAAGTGATCCGGTTCTCTGCGCCATGATCAAGCGTTCTGCCAATTCCGGCCGCATACGCCCCAACGCCATAAATCAATATTCGCGGCATTTTTATATCTCATTTAAATGTTCTGTCAAAAACGTAGCATGCCGGATTTTGATTTGCAATTAATCGCAGCGAAACCGCGGAATTCAAAGATCTCAAATAAATGGCTGCATGCGGAAGAAAAAATGTCAAATCACTTTCCTATCACAATCATCGCTCGTTTTCCCCGCGTTACATCTCCGCCATTCCAATCGTGAATCGCCTCAAATAACTTTTTTTGCGGATATTCTAAATTCTCACCCCGGCGCGTGCCGGGGTCATTGGTAATAAATACCTCGCGCGCATCATCAAATCCTTTGATAACCAACATGTGATACAACGGCCCGGGAGGACGAAAATAAGGATTGCCGAGCAGACGTCCCGCGACCGGAACAATTAATGGATTACCGCCTGATAATTCTCGCTTAATATCTGCAAGCCTTGGATCATATAAAACGCGGGCTTCTTTAAATCCATAAAGATTTCGCAAAATTTGCGTGGTTTCCTCCGCGCTCGTATCTTTATATCGCCCGAAAACATACGTCTCATACGTTTTAATAAGCTGCATTTCTGCGTCCGCAAACTTCGGCGTTAAAGGCAATTTCCATAAATAATGCGCAACCATCACTACCGATGCCTCTTCGCAAAAATCCTGCCAGGGAGAAGACCAGTTTCCAAACGGCGCCTGCACTGTAAACGGCACCGGAAGAACCACAGCGGCAGACACAAAATTTGTCGATGAAAACAGCGTAAATAAAGCAATAATAACCCGTAGACGTTGCATAAAAATTGGTTTCATGATATCTTTATTCTAATGGCCTTAACCCCGAAAGAAAAGGCAAAAATCATGGATAAGTTCAAAATCCATGAAAAAGACACTGGATCCGCCGATGTCCAGGTGGCTTTGCTGACTGAAGAAATTGCGCGCCTTACCGGACACCTGAAGATCCATCCCAAAGACATCCACTCGCGCCGCGGACTTTTAGGCATGGTGGCAAAACGCAAGAAATTCCTGGATTATCTGAAAGAAACAAATATGCGAAAGTATAATGCAGTGATTAAAAAACTCGGCCTTAAAAGATAGTTTTACGAAATACGAATTTTTACGAATTTACGAATTCGTATATTTGTATGGATTCGTATTTCGTAAAAAAGCGAACGAAGTGAGCGTAACCAAGCATAAAGAACAAAGAGTCGCGGTATTCATTGACGTGCAAAACATGTACCATTCGGCGCGGAATTTATTTAACGCCCGGGTGAATTTCGGCGAAGTGGTGAAAGATGCAGTGGCCGGCAGAAAACTCCTGCGCTCATTCGCCTACGTGGTTCGCACCAAAACCGGGGAAGAAAAACCGTTTTTTGAGGCGCTGACTAAAATAGGGATTGAGATGAGAATAAAGGATTTGCAGGAATTTTACGGAGGCGCCAAAAAGGGGGATTGGGACGTGGGCATGACCGTAGATGCGGTGCGCACCGCAGATATTGTGGATACGATTGTGGTTGTGTCGGGAGACGGGGATTTTATTCCATTGCTTGAATATCTGAAAGGTCGCGGCAGGAGAGTTGAAGTCATGGCATTCGGGCGCTCGGCATCGCAAAAACTTAAAGAAGCGGCGGACGACTTTATTGACTTAGGCGAAAATCCCAAAAAATATCTAATGAGGATAAGATAATTTTCAAAATTTAATCACACACAAGGAGAAGCACGGAACAAAAGAAGAAGAATTGGAGTAGTCACGTATGGCAATGATGCAAATCTACAAATGAAATGCGAATCTACAAATTACTAATGGATATTCTCGACAGGCTCGAATAGTAACGATTCGCAATTCGCCAGATTGGCATTAAATTCGCATCGGATTGGCATCACTGCATATGCGTGAATACTCCACTAGAAAAATACTCTTTTCTCCTGCGATTCTTGATGTGTATATATATTCGTGGAGATTAAAAAATATACCCGCACGGTCGGGGGCAAAACCTTTACCGTGGAATTGAATAATTGGGCGGAGCAGGCCTCCGGTTCGGTTTTGGTGCGCGTAGGCGATACCGTGGTGCTATCAACCGCAGTCATAAGTCCCAAAGCCAGAGAAGGAACGGACTTTTTCCCGCTTACCGTTGACTATGAAGAAAAATACTACGCCACCGGAAAAATTTTGGGGTCGCGTTTTATTAAGCGCGAAACCCGCCCCACCGAAGAAGCCATACTTGTAATGCGCCTAGTGGACCGCACCATCCGCCCGCGCTTTAACCTCGGCATGCGGAACGAAGTGCAGGTGGTGATCACCGCGCTTTCCGTAGACGGAGAAAACGATCCGGATATCCTCGCTATTCTTGCCGCATCTTTGGCGCTCGGGCTTTCCGATATACCTTGGGACGGCCCGGTAGCCGGAGTGCGCATCGGCAAAAAAGAGGGCGCGTTTGTTCTAAATCCGACTTATGAAGATCGCGAAACCGCTAATCTTGATATAGCTATTTCGGGGAATACGGAACGCATAAACATGATGGAGGCCGGAGCTACGGAAATTTCCGAGGAGGAATTTGGCAACGCCGTAGAATGGGGATTCCCGTTTATAAAAGAATTCATTGAATTCCAGCGTGAAATAATTTCGGAATACGGCAAGCCCAAAAAGTCGGTGCCCACGATAGAAGTGCCGCCAGAAATGAAAAAACTTCTTAAGGAAGAATTTTCCAAAAAGTTTGAGATGGCGCTTTATCAAAAAAATAAAGCGGTTATGCGCGAAAAAATGGATGCGGTGCATGCTGAGTGGTTCTCCCGCGCCCAGGAAAAATTCGGCGAGGACTATCACCACCCCACAGCTTGCCTTGCCTGCGAAAACGAAATCAATGAGATAGTGCACAAAAAAATAATTCAAGACGGGGATCGGCCCGACGGCCGCCAACCCGACGAATTACGTCCGCTCTCGGCATCCATTGGAGTGCTGCCGCGCGTACACGGATCCGGCCTTTTTATGCGTGGAGAAACGCATGCCTTATCAACTCTGACGCTGGGTGCGCCGCGCGACGAGCAAATAGTAGAAGGCATGGAGATACGCACCAAAAAGCGCTTTTTGCATCATTATAATTTCCCGCCTTATTCCACAGGAGAAACCAAGCCCATGCGCGGCCCGGGAAGGCGCGAAATAGGACACGGCGCTCTGGCGGGAAAAGCGCTGCTTCCGGTCATCCCGTCCAAAGACGAATTTCCCTATACCATCCGCTTGGTTTCAGAAATTCTTTCATCCAACGGTTCAACTTCCATGGCATCGGTCACCGGATCAACTCTGGCGCTTATGGATGGCGGAGTCCCGATTAAAAAACCGGTGGCCGGAGCGGCTATGGGACTTATGCAAAATGAAAAAGGCGAGTACCGGGTTCTAACCGATTTACAGGGACAAGAGGATCATCATGGCGATATGGATTTTAAAGTTGCCGGAACGCGCGACGGCATAACCGCGGTGCAGTTGGACGTAAAAATTGAGGGCCTGACACTGCCCGTCATACGCGACACTCTAAAACAAGCGCATACGGCGCGCATGAAAATACTTGATTTGATTGAATCGGTAATAAAAGAGCCCCGATCTGAACTATCGCCTTGGGCGCCGCGCGTGCAAATCCTAAAAATAAATCCGGAAAAAATTGGGGCGCTCATAGGGCCCGGGGGCAAAATAATTAACGACATCATCGCCCAAACCGGAGCAGAAATAGATATTGAAGACGACGGCACGGTTTTCATTACGTCCGACAATCCCGACGGAATGAAAAAAGCCATGTCACTTATCAAACAAATTACGCGGGAATTAAAACCGGGGGAGCTTCTGGAGGGACGGGTATCGCGAATTTTTGAATTCGGAGCCATGGTGGAGGTAGGACCCAGACAAGAAGGGCTTGTGCATATTTCGGAACTTGCCCCGTGGCGGGTTGAAAAAGTCACTGATATACTGAATGTAGGGGATATTGTTTCGGTACGCGTAAAAAATGTAGATGAGCAGGGAAGAATTAACCTTACTTACAAAGACGTGCCTGGGGCATATAATGATCAGGATGTAGAACGAGGGAAAACAGAGCGGCGCGATTTTCAGGATCCATCGCGTCCCAGACCGCATAGAGGAGGAATGAGGAGAGAACACCGATAAATTATATAAACGCCAAAAACACAAATAAGACAAAAAATTTCAAATTCACCTAATTCCTAATTCACCTAATAAAAATTTCTAAGGCATAAATTAAAATTTTGTAATTTGGCATTTTATTAGAAATTAGGTGAATTAGACAATTAGGTAATTAGGGATTTATCTTAATGGGTTTTGTGCGTTTAATGACCTATGCCTGAAAATCCCGAAAACTCACCCGATCCGAAACAGCGGCCGTCACTTGCGGGCGCTGTCGAAACCAAACCCGCTATCCGCACCATGCGGACCGACGTGGCCGAGCTTCTACAAAAAAAGAAATCTTCGTTTGCGCAAATCGCCGGACAAGAAATTGCGGCTCATTCCGATATTCCGCTTAAACCGCCCCGACCGGGAATAAAAATTATTTTAACCAAATGGGCGATCCGCGGGCTTTTTGCGCTATTCATACTGCTCGCTACGGCGGGTGTTATTTCTCTTTTTATCTCTCCGGCATCCGAGTACGAAAAAAAATCGGATGCCCCACGGCCCTATTTTTCTACCGAAAAAGAGCGGGGCGTATCTGCATCAACCGCGGATAAAAATTCGCTCGGCCGCGCCCTGCGCAGTATCTACGGCGAAGGAGGCCGGACCAAAACTATTACCCGTACCGCCATAACCCTGCAAGACGGGCCAATTAGCCGCTCTCTCACCCTGCATGATTTTTTTCCGCTAATGGAGCTGGCGCCGCCCTCCCCCGCGTTCCTGGAACGAATTGAGGGTCCGTTAATGGTATTTTTTTACCACATGGGTCCCGAAGAAAACCGTCTTGGATTTGCGACACGCACTCGCGATCCGGCTCGAACGCTCCGCGATCTTATCTTGTGGGAACCCACTCTGGTGCAAGATGTGCGTCCTATATTTTTTAACGAACGCCTGCAGTTCCCGGCCGAACCCACATTCGAGAATAAACTTTTTAGAAATATTGACTGGCGATGGCTCCCTTTATCGCAAAACTCCGATCTGGGACTGGCCTATTCGGTATTCACCGCCAAAGATCTTATGATCATCACAACCAGCCGGGCGGAAATGGAGGCAGTATTAACACGACTGCTTGACGCGCAATAATTTTCAGTTTATATTATCAACATCCAAAATTATGGATTTAGTAACTGTCCACGAACTAAAACAGGCGCTTGAAAAAGAACATGACATGCTCGTAGCGGAGCTGAAAGAAATCGCGCGCCCCGATCCGAAAATGCGGGGAAATTGGATTGCCAAGTACCCCAAATTCGACCGCGAAGAATACGGTTCGCATTCATCTCTTGAAACCGAGGCGGATGAGGTGGAGGAATACGAAGAACGACTGGAGGCCGAACACAGTTTAGAGTCACGCCTGTTATCAATCACCCATGCGCTTCACCGAATCCGAGGGAATACATACGGAATGTGTCTGAATTGTAAAAAGGAAATTCCGCTGGAGCGCATGCGCGCCAATCCGGCTGCGGAATTTTGCATGGAACACTCTCCGAAAAATTAACCTAATTCCTAATTGTTCTAATTGACCTAATTCTTGTGGTGTATTTTTTAGAATAATTAGGTTAATTAGAATAATTAGAATAATTTTTTATATAACTTCGTGGAGGGCGGAGTAAAAATTTACTATGTCAGTAACAATCTATTCCGCCCAAGTTGTTGGTCTGGATGCCCAGCCGATTTCCGTAGAGGTTGATATTTCCCCGGGACTGCATATTTTCTCAATCGTCGGGCTGGCAGATAAAGAAATACAGGAATCGCGAGAAAGAATCAGCGCAGCCATCCGGAATCTCGGCGCGCTTGCTCCGCATAAAAAAAGTCAGAGGGTAATCGTCAATCTGGCGCCGGCCGACATTAAAAAAGAAGGGCCGGCTTTTGATTTGCCGATTGCGCTCGGGTATCTTTTAGCATCCGGACAAATTACATTTGACCCCTCGGGAAAGATATTTTTGGGCGAACTTGGACTGGACGGCACGCTACGCCCCGTTTCCGGTGTGCTTCCCTCGGCCCTTGCCGCGCAAACCGCCGGATTCACCGCGCTTTTCGTTCCCAAAGGAAACGGAGAGGAAGCCGCATTAGCCAAAGAACTCAACGTATATGAGATTGAATCGCTTTCGGCAGCGATTGAATGCCTTTCCGGACGGAGTACGCCCAAAAAGGTTCCGGCGCCCGATAATATATTCACAGCTAAAACTGCGGATTTTGATTTAAAGGACATTAAGGGACAGGAAACTGCCAAGCGAGCGCTTGAAATTGCGGCGGCCGGAGGACATAATGTTTTAATGTCCGGTCCTCCGGGTACGGGCAAAACCATACTTGCGCGCGCAATCGCCTCGATTCTTCCGCCTCTATCATTTTCCGAGGCGCTGGAGGTCTCCAAAATTTACAGCATAGCCGGATTGCTTAACCGCACCAAACCCTTTATATCTTCCCGTCCCTTCCGCAACCCGCACCATACATCTTCGCATGTTGCGGTAATCGGCGGCGGGGTGTCGCCACGACCGGGTGAAGCAACACTTGCGCACCGCGGAGTGCTTTTCCTGGATGAATTTCCGGAATTTGACCGACGCGTAATTGAGGCTCTGCGCCAACCCCTGGAAGAACGCACTATCACCGTATCCCGCGCGCACGGCACACTCACTTTTCCCGCAAATTTCCTTTTGGTTGCCGCCATGAATCCCTGTCCCTGCGGAAATTTTGGCAATCCGGCACGCGAATGCGCCTGCAGTCCCGGGGCCGCGCTTCGCTATACCAAAAAAATATCGGGCCCGTTGCGCGACCGCATGGATCTGCACCTTGAGGTCCCTGCCCTGACATTTGAAAAACTGGAGGGCGGAGGAGGAGAGTCCTCGGAGGAAGTCAGAATACGCGTAGAAAAAGCGCGCGCCATACAAAAAAAGCGCTTTAACGCGCTCCCTATATCCACCAACTCCGAAATGGGCCTGAAAGAGATAAAAGGATTTATTCATGTAGACGATTCTCTGCGCCCCGTGCTTCGCATGGCCCATGAGCGATACCAACTCTCGGCACGCGCTTATCACCGCCTGCTTAAAGTTGCCCGAACCGTAGCCGATCTGGCTGGATCCGAAAAAATTATAACGGATCATATTTCCGAGGCCCTGCAATACCGCCCCAGACAAGAAACTTAGAACTTAGAGTATTAGAACTTAGCACCTCTAAGTTCTTAGTTCTAAGTTCTTAGTTCTAAGTTCTAAGTTCTAAATGCTAATCAAAAGGGATTTCTTGCTCCGCGCACCTCAAAATGCACATGACAGCCGGTTGAATTCCCGGTAGATCCAATGGTGGCAAATTGCGATCCCCGCGCCAAACGCTGCCCCACATAACCAAGAACGGATTGTAAGTGGGAATAAAGCGTTTGCGTGCCATTGGAATGAGTAATTACAACATATTTCCCGTAGCCGCCGTTCCAGCCTGAATTTCGCACAATAATAATTGTGCCTTCGGCCGCGGCCAAAACAGGCAGTCCGCAAGAATTAGCCAAATCCACTCCGTTATAACCGTGAATGCCGCGCGATTTCCTTCCCCCAAAAATCGGACGCATATAATAACCGCTGTATTCTGGAAGCCCCAAAGATCCGGATGGCGCACGCGCTGTCTGCGGGGGGTAGGACGCAGGACCAATGATTTCACCGTCCGGAATAATAAGCACCAGACCCACCGCCAGCGCCTCACCCGGCGCCAGCCCATTAAAACTCAAAATATCATCGGCGTCGCCTTTGAATTTCTTGGCTATTGATTCAATCGTATCGCCGCGCGCCACCTCATATTGCACGCCGGAAACCGGCAAAATAATAAGTTCATCCCCGACTTTTATCAGATTTGGATTGCGTATGTTATTGGCCCAAAGAAGCGTGTTCAAAGAAATTCCAAAATAATCCGATATGACGCCCGGCGCATCTCCGGGCTGTACCGTATATATGATAATGGCCCCCGGCGAAGAACTCGGGAGCGTGCCCAAAGGATTCTTAGTGGAAATAAGCGCGCTTTCCTGACTCACCGAAAGAGGCACTGGTTCTTCCTGCTCATTAGGCCCGCCGCTTCCCAGGGGCATGGCCGAAGGAGCGGCTTGTACAATTCTGCTTCCCAAAAACGGAAGCGAGATGCCGCTAAGACCGCCATTCAAGGGCTCCTCATCTCCATAACCCCGATACCCGCCTGTAATGGATTTCCAGATATCAGCCAGAAGCCCGGCCTCTGCCTGCTTGGAAAATCCCGCTATTAAAATAATGCAAAATATTATTACACCAATAAGGGACCGTCCCTTTTTAAAAAAGGGCTTATTTATGACAAATTTATGTGATTTGACGCCGGTTAAAGGCGATTTTAGACTTAATTTAGTACTAATGGTAGCAACTTTTTCTTATAAATAGCATACCTATCGAACTTTTTATATTAAACTAGATTTTTCTCCTAAAATAAAAAACCGTTATTCGGCTCGCTCTTACAATACCCCCCCCAAAAACCCACGTCAAGCACAGAGTATCCACAAACACATTCATTTAACAATTTTCAAACCCCAGTAGCAGAACACTCCGCGTTCGCTACGGGGCAGGCAAATCTCAAATTCTAAACCCAAAATTCAAAATATGCCTAATAAACAGCCTGGGGGTCCTCTTTTGGACAATCTCAACCCGAAACAGCGTGAAGCGGTGGAGGCCACCGAAGGCCCGGTTTTGATATTAGCCGGCCCGGGATCCGGAAAAACCAAAGTTCTTACGCACCGCATCGCATATCTTATCCAGAATGGGATTATGCCGGAAAATATCTTGGCCGTAACCTTCACCAATAAAGCCGCCGGCGAAATGACAGCTCGAATTAAAAATATTCTCGCCAAGAACTTAGATCTTAGAACCGAGAACTTAGCACATAAAAACGAGCTGCTAAGTTCTAATACTCTAAGTTCTAAGTTCTTAAACGGAAGTTCACTGCCGTTCATAGGCACTTTTCATTCCTTTGCCCTGCGCATCCTTCGGCATTACCCTGCCAAATTGGGATATTTTCCGAATTTTACGGTTTGCGACGAAGACGATTCGCTGTCAATCTTAAGGGAAGTTATGAAAGACGCGGGAATAAATCCCAAACAATTTTCCGCGCCAGTTCTTCTAAATACGATTTCCGGACTGAAAAGCGAACTTATTCATCCGGAAGAATACGCGTCCCGCGAGGACATTACCGAACTTTTCCCAAAAACAGTCCACAAAACATATATTGCATACCAAAAACGCCTGCACGATTCAAACTCTATGGATTTTGACGACCTTCTTATGCAGTGCTGCCGCTTATTTGTGGAACAACCCGGAATTCTTGAAGCATACCAAGAACGATTCCGTTATATCCATGTGGATGAATGGCAGGATACCAACCGCGCCCAATATGTTCTGATCACGGAACTTGCTAAAAAATATAAAAATATAGCGGTTGTCGGAGATGATGCGCAATCAATATACATGTGGAGAAATGCCGACTATCGAAATATCATGAATTTTGAAAAGGACTGGCCCGGCTTAAAAACCGTAATCCTTGACCAGAATTACCGTTCAACCCAAACCATACTTGATGCGGCCCGGGGGGTTATTTCCCGGAATCTTATGCAAAAAAAGAAGAATTTGTGGACCGAGCGCAGGGGAGGAGAAAAACTGAAAATAATTGCGGTAGAACACGAACACGCTGAAGCCGAATTTATCGGAGAGCGAATTGAGGACCTATTAAAAACCGGGCTGCCGCACGAAGAAATCGCCGTGCTTTACCGCACCAACGCCCAATCCCGCGCCATAGAAGAAGAAATGCTTTTGCGAAAAATTCCATATAAAATAACCGGCGGGATCAGATTCTACCAGCGCCGGGAAATAAAAGACGTTATCGCATACCTCCGTTATATCCTGAATGAACGCGATCTGCTTAGCTTGAAACGTGTTTTAAACGTGCCACCGCGCGGCATCGGAAAAAGTGCACTGCTTTTTTATTTGACCAACAGCGGACAAAAAACCGGAGGACTGGCGCCACTTGAACACTTTCACGCCCTTATTGAAAAACTGCGGAAGGAGGCGCGAGAACGCCCGGCCATACTGTTTTTAAAATCACTGCTTTCCTCTATACATTACAAAGAATATTTACAGGAATCAGCCCTGAATATGGAGGAACGCTGGGAAAATATCAAAGAATTTTTGAACATTGCCGCAAAATACGAAGAGGAAACGCCGCCCGCCGGGATAGAAAAACTGCTTGAGGATATAACCCTTATATCCGATAAAGAAGAACTCGCGGGCGCCAATACGCACGGAGTAAATTTAATGACGCTGCACGCGGCCAAAGGCCTGGAATTTTCCGTGGTGTTTATAGCAGGATGCGAAGACGGCATATTGCCGCATTCCAGGACGCTGTTTAACCCTACGGACCTTGAAGAAGAACGGCGCCTTTGCTATGTGGGCATAACACGCGCCAAAGACGAGGTTTTTCTGATCTACGCGCTGGAGCGCACTCAATTCGGACAAACCCAGATTAATCCCCCCTCGCGGTTTTTAAGCGAAATCCCGGAACATCTCATGGAAATAGAGGGAGAAGATATTATCAATATATAGCACACAAGAACTTAGAACTAAGATCTTAGCAAAATTTCTAAGTTCTATGATCTAAGTTCTAAATGCTTATATGCATCCAAAAAAATCTCTCGGTCAGCACTTCCTAGGGTGCAGCTGGGTTGTTTCAACCCTGATTAAAACGGCAAACGTGTCTTCCAAAGACATCGTTCTTGAAATTGGTCCGGGAACCGGAATACTTACCAACGAACTCGCTAAATGCGCCGGTCATGTTATTGCCGTTGAAAAAGATGAGCGATTGGCCGAAGCACTAAAACAGCAACTTGATAGAAATAAAACCAAAAACATTGAAATTATTATAGGAGACGTCCTGTCCCTATTGAAGTCCGACTTCAATATATCGAAGTCGGACTTCAATAGTTACAAAGTGGTGGCAAATATACCATATTATCTTACTTCACGATTAATCCGTTTACTGCTTGAGGCAAAAATGCGGCCAAATATGATTGTGCTGACCATCCAAAAAGAGGTGGCCAAGCGCCTAGCAGCCAAACCCCCTCACATAAATCTTCTGGCGCTTTCGGTTCAGGCCTTCGGAAATCCAAAAATAATAAAAACCGTTCCGGCCGGTTGTTTTTACCCCAAGCCCAAAGTTGATTCTGCCATAATATCCATATCGGACATATCGGACGAATTCTTCCAGAAAAATAATCTGCGGCCGGAAAGATTTTTTGAAATCGCGCGCTTTGGATTTTCCCAGAAACGCAAAAAACTTTTATCGGTTCTTGGCAAAAAATTTGGCAAACAAAAAATTGCGGGGGCCTTTTCCGCCGCAAACATAAGCCCGGATTCCCGCCCCCAAGAACTTTCATTGGGACAATGGGCGGAAGTAGCACAAGGGCTTAGATCTTAGAGTTTAGAACTTAGATAGTTTAGTTTTTCTAAGTTCTTAGTTCTAAGTTCTTGTACGCTTGTAATCATCCACACCCGCACATAAGCGTTTGCGGAGGAAGCGCATAGGGCGCATCCCATACGGCTTGAGGCCAAACCTTACAATTCGCCAGCGAATTTAAACATCCTAACCCAACCGGCGGAGCACAGGCGCCGATGATGCAATCTATATCATGGGGTCCGCAATCCGGATTAAAACTGGGCAAACAATACCACTTTCCCTTATACACGGCCCAAGAAAATTCAATCCCGGCATTGCAAAAAAATGCAGGCACGCTGGGTCCGGGTATGGGAAGCGCCGGCTCGTCGTCTTTATAACAATCGGGCGGGCCGGTAAACCACGCGGCATTAGCGGGTTCCGCGGACCCCAATACAAACTTAAGTCCGCTCAAAATGTTGTCCGAAAGAACCATCGGATTTCCGCCAACGATAATTTGCTGTTGTCCGGGCAAAATGCGGGATTGCGGCAAGCCGGACTGCAAATTTTTTCGCTCCTCCTTAATGATTTGGGGCAGGGTTTCGTCCAGCGCTTTCTGATAAATGGGATAATCCTTGTCATTAATCCATCCGTTTTGTCGAAACACACCAAGTAAATTCTTAAGTGACTTAAATATATCATCATCGGTCTGAAGCGAACTTCGCATGATGGGCGGAATATACCAATTAATTTTTGATAATTCGCTTTCGCTGATTTCAGCAATGTTTGAATCTGTAGGAGAAGCAGTTACAGGAATAAGGCCCGTCATTATGCCGTTCCGAATCTCAACTCCTTCCAGCTTTCGTAATTCTTGAATGTATTCGGGCCGCCAAAGAATATCAAAAATTTGTTTCTCGGTAAGTTTGCCCTCGCCCGGCGGAATGCTTCCTACGCTTTTTTGAATTCTCTGATATATATCTTGTATTTTTAGTACGGCTTCGGGCCCGGATATAACTCCGGACGGCGGTTTTATTTCCCCGATTTCCAGCAAAGAACTGCCGGCTTCTCCCCGTGGCATCACGGACGGCGTGGTTAGGGGGATGATATCCGGAAGCGGTTTTAAGGCATCAATCGGCAAAGACGTGGTTGGCGTCATACGAGGCAGAGAACCGACTCCGGAACGCTCCCCGGTTCTGGGGAGCGTCCCAAGATTCCGTCCCTCCTCGTTTCCATCTCTAAAAAATGGCATAAATATAAAGAAAATCACGGCAATTACCGCCACAACGCCTATTCCCAAAACAAGAATTTGTTTAGTAATCATTTTCAGCGAGGCTAAACCTCAAAATTCCAGGTTGCGAGGTTTAGCCTCAATAGTTAAATTCTATCTTAATAATAAGCGTAATTTAGAGGGTAGTGAACCCCGTATACTTATCCACAGCCGGACTTCTCCTATTAAAAATGCGCAGGGAGTATAATTAAAGAAGTGGAATATGTGGACAACCCGCCAAAAAGGAGGGGCAGAAAAGCAAGAAAGATACTTGCGATTTTGATTGTGTTCGTAATCGGAATCGTAGGAATTTACTGGATGTACGATTTTGGGTTTTTTTCTCCTCCCCTTGATATTTCAAATAAAAATGGCGGTTCCGCTGTTCCGACAGAAAATCCAGTCAAGCTCTCCAGGGATTCGGATGGAGACGGCCTAAAGGACTGGGAAGAAATTTTTTACAAAACCGACCCGCAAAAAGCGGACTCGGACGGCGACGGGACCCCTGACGGAGAAGAGGTTGCCAAAAACCGCAATCCCTTAAAACCCGGGCCCGGAGACGAACTTGCAATCCCAAAAGAAAGAGGTTCGGAAAATCCATCTCCGGACAAAATGTCTGCCGAAGAACTCCTGCAGGAAGCCGCGCAAAAAAACGTGAACCTGACCGACTATTTCGTACAGAATTTTTTGGGCGGAGCGGGACTGGACGGAATACAAAAATTACTTGAGCCCGGAATGGATCAAAAAATCAGCAGTGAATTCATAACTTTCGTGCAGAATCTTTCGCCTTATGAGCCGTTTTCCGAAAAATCAATTCCGGATTCGGAAATCATCATAAGCCCTGACTCAAACGATGCGGCTATAAAAAATTATTTCAACTCGGTTGCCGGAATCTATGAAAAATATGTTTTACCGCTTCAGGGCGCGGATGAATTGGAGTTTTTGGCCGCGGCACTGGACGAAGAAAGCCCGGAGCCGCTGGATAATATAACTCCGCTGTTTAATGCGGTAAGCCGCATTGCCGAGGATTTAAAAAAACTCGCTGTGCCGCGCGACATTATCTCTCTCCACAAACAAGAACTTTGGTATGTGCAAAAAGGGATTGAGCAAATCGGTTTGATCCAGAAAACCAACCCGAAAGACGCGGTATACGCGCTGGTGGTTATGTCGGCCCGCCTCAAATTGCGCCGGGAATCAACCAAGTTCCATCAGGAAATTATTCCTGATTGGCTAAAAGCGCGCGGCATCGCATTTACTGAAAACGAAAAAGCCGTACTGCTTTATCCGCAGATTCGGCCTTAATAAAAAACAATAAATTTATTTTCCACTTTCAATTCCCATACGTTTTTCAAGATATTTCACGCGCCCGGAAAGATCTTCAAATTCATGGCGATACACGATATTTTCCGCCATTTCGTGAACATCGGCCTCCAATCTCCCAAGACGAGCATCCATGTGATCCAACCGCCCATCTATACTATCTAAACGGCCATCCATGCTGTCTAAACGTCCATTAACCTGTTTGATATCGCCTTTTACATCATTAAATCCGACTGACACCATTTCCGCCAATTTATCTATAGTAACTTTATCCATATATCAAACCTAACAATTTTCTTAATTATGTCAAGTGCACAAAAATTCGCCGGACTGAAAATTGTGAAGCCCCTCTCCGGTCTGCTTATTTTTTCATTGCTTCTTCCCTCACTTTTTATTCCACTCTCAATCCTGGTTGTGCCAAACCCAGTTGTGGCAGCCGTGAGCGTAGCCAGACTTCCATTAACCTGTCTTATTGATTTTGGCTGTATTAAAGAAACTATTGGGGACACTTTAATCAAGGCCGCGTCCAATGCCATTCTGCGCGCCATGACCAACTCGGTTGTTTCCTGGATCCAGGGCGGCGGCGGAAATTTTGTGCAGAATCTGGAGCAAGAATTGGGAAGACAATTGGATTTACGGCTCGGAGAATTTTTAAACCGGCTGGCGGGAATTAATCTTTGTGGAGGCATTGGAGCACAACTAGGCATAACTTTAAGTTTGGGGTTGGGCGGAGGAAGATTAAGTCAAAAGTTAGGATGTACTTTATCCGGAATTGTAAACAATGTACAAAATTTCTTTTTAAATTTTGCCAACGGCGGATGGCCGGCATTTTTCCACATTGGTCTTAACCCAATGAATAACTATTACGGACAGTATTTCATTGCACGAGATGAATTGATTCTTAACCAAATCGGCCTCGCCGAATCAATAAATAAAAATTTCCTCGCGGGCAAAGGATTTCTTGGTATTCAGGAATGCGAACAAGTTCCGGATGGAGATATGGATCTTGAAGGAAACGCAACTTATTACAGCCGGTGCAAAACAACCACCCCGGGCGCTACTGTAGCGCGTGCGCTTGAAAAAGCCGCCGTTGATACTCCGTTTGAACAACTTGTTAATGTGCATGAAATACAGGAAATGGTAAATGCCATATTGAACGCTTTAATACAAAAAGTGATGACCGGGATATTTTAGTAAGAAGCTAACTGCATACAATAAAATCTTAAGTAGTGAAGCTAAACGAGCTAAAACACTGACTAGATTCGAAAAAATATGTTTTTCCCCCACAAATTAAACAACTCAAAACATTCATATAAAACTGCACTTATTCTATTTATTATAGTTTCTGTCTTTATAATTAATCTGCATGCTGTTTTCGCCCAAAGTACGGTGGTCACACCAGGAAGCACTGCGGGCACTAGTTCAGGAAGCTTTTGGGGGTGGTTGGGGGGGGCAGCCGTAGGTTTATTGTCCACACCGTCTATATTAATATGGGCTGCACTTAACTATATATTATTTACGATACTCTGGGCTATTTTGGGAATTGTTTCGTTTTTTCTTGATAATCTCTTTGTATTTAACGTATACCTGAATCCTATAAATATGACTTCAGTGGCTTACGGCTGGGGAATTGTGCGGGATATTGCCAATTCGTTTTTTATCCTCATACTGCTTTGGATAGCGCTTGCCATAATTTTTGACCTTGAAAATCTTGGAGGGAAAAAACTCTTAATTCGAGTAATAATTATAGCGCTTCTCATAAATTTCAGTTTGGCTATAACCGGCGCGGTGTTTGGGTTTGCCAATACCCTTGCATTCCCTTTTAAAAAAAATATGCCCGATGACATTGCCGGATTTATACTTGATCGCGTCAAACTTCAAACCGTATTGGAGAGTCCGCCATCTTCCGCGAGTTTAAGCACTCTTTCAACCAACATAAGTAACGCGGCTGCAAGTAGCGATTGCATACTTGCCTCACTCATGGCCGATACAAGTAAGTCGCCTCAAGGATGCGTAAGCGCCAGTGCGACCGCGGCATTTTTTCAAACAGCAGCCAATGGATTCGCATCGGGCTTTTCTGATGGAGCCATAGGCCTTAAATTAGCCCTAAGCCTGGGGATAACTAATATTCTGCTTCTGGTCGTAATAGCTGCTTTTGCTGTTATGTCTGTAACACTTCTACAGCGTATCATTGCTATGATGTTTCTGGCTATTTTGGCCCCAGCTGCGTTTTTAGCATTTGTCGTGCCCGGCGGGAAACTTACAAAGTTATGGGATACTTGGCTGCAAAAACTGTTCTGTTGGGCGTTCATACTGCCCGCATTTTACTTTCTTTTCTACCTTTCACTCTTAATTTTAATGGCTATGACCGGAACAGACACCGTTTCAAATACAGGAGGGTTCTTTTTCGCAAATTTAATGCGCATGATACCGCTTCTTATCTTTCTTGGTTTTCTTGTGGCATCCCTAAAAATCGGAAAGTGGCTTGGCTGTGGCGGAGGTGATGCCGTAATTGGAATAGGTAAAACTGCTGCCATCGCAGGCTTGACATATGCCACCGGTGGAGCGACGCTTGCCGCCGGAGCGATTATGCGCCGTCCGGCCATGAAAGAGGCGGTAGAGGGAGGAATGGACAAAATAAGCCGGGTACCGATTCTTGGAACCGCTATGCGTCCGGTGATGCGTAAAACCGCAGAACATTACGCAGGTGAGCGCAAAGAAGTCATGGAGCGTGCCAAACAATATGAACACATGTCCGCCCCAGAACTTGGCAGAATGCTAAGAACCGCCCCGGAGAAATGGAACGCCAAAGATGCGGCCGCAGCCGCGTACGCCGCGAGCCAAAAACCGGAGCTGATGAAAGACCTAAAGCCGGAAGAAAAAGAACGCGCATTGCGCTTTGCTTCTAAATTCAGCTTGCAGGAGGATATTTTGAAAACCAATCCGCATCTTATTACTGATGCCAATGCCAAACAATATGTGCTAGGCGCAGAAAATCGCGCTGATGCCATACAAAAAATAGTGAAGAGGACCGAGGACAAAACCAAAATCAGCAAAGATGCTTATGCGGATAAAGACGTTCTGAATGCGGCCTGGTCCAATCTAAAGAGCCCGAAAGAACTTGGACGAATTATGGGAGAAACACCGGATCTCGCTGTAGCCATGATAAAACGCATTAATGAAGCGACGACAGAAGAAGTGGCGCGAATTAAGGCAGAACTTGGTTCAGTCAAAGTAGAGAGGATTAATAATTATCTTGCGGGCACACAGGCTCGTCGGGTTTGGGGCGAGCATCAAATCAGAAATCAGGCATGGAGGAATCAAGCACCTCAAGGAAATGCTGGTATAGCCGGAGGCGAGGGATACGTAGCCGTATGATGCTCCGGAAGTAATCGCTTAACTCCGGTTAGAAACTAAATTTAGTTGTAAACCGGCTGTAGACCAAAAATGTATGATAAAAAATTATTCACAACAAGAAGTCCAGGCGCAGATAAAAAAACTTCCACCGGTTTTACGGGAAGCGTTATTTGATGCGGATATCGCGGAAAAAATTTACGAAATCGGAAGAAATGCCGGCCTTATGGTGGATAAAATCGGATTGCTTGCGCAAGAAACCGGGGATATTACGCTGGGGTTTTCCAAACCCTCTGATTTTATAAAAAATCTTTCCGAGTCGCTAAGCATAGATACAGACAAGGCGCGCGATATCGCAGGCCGCATAAATCAAGCTGTTTTTTTACCTTTACGGGAGGCATTAAAAACAACGCACCAGTTTGATGTTTCGGAGGAAACGATACAAAAAGGGGGATCGGAAATGCGGATAGGACGGGAACCGCTTACGAATGAAGAATTAGGAATAAAGAATAAAGAATTAGGAACGGGGCCGAAACCCGTTACTACAACCGCGCTGCCAGCAATACCAAAACCGCCAACACCGCCCATCGCGGTTCCCAAGCCGCTGGTTCCGTCGCCGACGCCCATAAAACCCACGACTCCGATCGGAGGAGAACTGAAAAACGAAATAGAGAAAGTACTAAAGGCGCCAGCGCCGCCAATGGGTACAATGCCGTCATGGATAACAGACAAGAACTTAGAACCAGACAAGAACTTAGAACTTAGAACTAAGAACCAGGACAAGAACTTAGATCCTAGAACAGAGAACTTAGAAAAAAACAACGATTCACTAAGTTCTAAGATCTCTGATCTAAGTTCTGCGGCAGCGACGCCGTCATCTCCGCCGATTGATTTACGCTCACAATATAGGCCGACGATGCCGCCGTCATCTCCGAAAGTTCCGCCAATCAACTTACGAGAACTTAGAACTAAGAACTTAGAACTTAGCAATGAAATAGTGACACCCCCTGTTCCGAGACCCGAAACCCCTGCCGCGCCACCACCTCCGCCAAATATTATTCAAGAAGCGGGCGTGGCCCCCAAACCTCAATCTGCCCCCATACCAAAACCTTTGGAGAAAAAAATATCAGCGTCCGGAATAGATAAATATAAAGAACCCATTGATTAGCACAAGGAATTTAGAACATAGAACTTAGACACATGGGAGAATACACGAAAAGTTATAAAGACCTCTTGGTGTGGCAAAGAAGCCATCTGCTCGCCAAACGCATTCTGGAACTTACCAAAACCATAAAACGTGATGCGATTTCAGCAGTAATCATAGGACAAATCACCAGATCAGTAACATCGGCACCCGCAAATATCGTGGAGGGGTATTATACCCGAAGAGGAAAACAATTTATTTCATATCTTGAGCGGTCACGTGGAAGTTTAGCAGAAACCGACTACTGGCTGTTTCTAGCTACTGATCTTGGCTACATTCCGCGCGAAACATACCCGGGTCTTTCAAAAGAAATTAATGAGATAATTCTTATGTTGTCTTCTTTAATCCACAAGTCAGTAAATTAATCTAAGTTCTAAGATCTAAGTTCTAAGTGCTTATTGTATGCGCCAGTACCAAGTTCCCCAATTTATTACCGTGGAAGATAGGGTGATCGGGCCTTTGACAATTGCCCAATCGCTTTATTTGGGCGCGGGCGCGATGATCATTGTATTTATCCGCGTATTCTTGGCGCCATTTTTTTTCTGGCCGCTCGCGGTTTTAATCGCCGCGTTTTGCGGGGGACTGGCGTTTTTGAAAATAAACGAGCGGCCGTTCCCTATAATAATGAAAAACGCCATAATATATCTTATCCGTCCGCGGCTATATTTGTGGAAAAAGGAGCAGGCGCCGCCCCATGCCGTATCAACCGAAAACACAAACCCCAAACCCGAAACCTCGGTAAATTTCATACCCAAAATAACGGAGTCCAAATTATCGGATCTGGCGTGGAGTTTAGACATCAAACGCGAACAGCACGAACAATAAATGTGATGCCAATCCGATGCGAATTTAATGCTAATCCGCAAATTGCCAATATGGCCTATAAAGAAAAACCTATTTATGCAGAACTTTCTTATAAAGTTGGGGGTATTCTTTTTGCCGTACACAACGAAAATGGCCGCTATCGAAATGAACAGCAATATTGCGACGCGATAGAAAATTACCTTAAACTTTACAAAATAAAGTACGAGCGGGAAAAAGTGCTACCCATATCATTCATTGGTGAACATGCCGGAAGAAATAAAGTAGATTTTTTAATTGAGGGTAAAATCATTTTAGAAATCAAGGCCAAACGTATGTTAGAAAAACATGACTATTATCAATTAAAAAGATATTTAGTGGCACTGAATAAAAAATTGGGATTGTTGATAAATTTTAGAGACAAATTTCTTCACTCAAAACGGGTTCTTAACTCATTAGCGAAAGAGTGACGTATTCGCAATTCGCTAAATTAGCATAAAATTTGTAGATTGGCATCACATTATGGTCACAGCCAGTCCGGCTCAAAACTTTTTAGCCATAGACACCGTACGCGACGGAGTAATCACCCTTAAAGGCGGGGGCGGACTTCGGGTTGTCTTAATGTGCTCTTCTCTGAATTTTGCCTTAAAATCCACGGATGAACAGGATGCGATTATTTTCCAATACCAGAATTTTCTAAATTCCCTTGATTTCCCGGTGCAATTCGTTGTCCACTCGCGCCGCTTAAATATTGCGCCCTATCTTGAAACATTGGCCGGACGCCAAAAGGAAGAAGACAACGAACTTTTGAAAATACAGATAAATGAATATATGGAGTTTGTTAAAACATTCGTGGATATGACCAACATTATGGCCAAGACATTTTATGCAGTAGTGCCTTTTACGCCTCCGGCGCTTGAACGATCCGGATTTTTAGGGGATGTGATGGTAACATTCGGACTTGGCAAAAAAGTCCCGGAGGAACGGGGAGATATTTTTGAAGAGCATAAAAACCAGCTCTGGCAAAGAGTGGATACGGTAGTTGCCGGACTCCAGGGCCTGGGGGTCCGTTCGGCGCCCCTGCAAACCGAGGAATTGATTGAATTATTCTATGGGCTTTATAATCCCACGGAGTTTGAGAACGTAACACCCACCGGCGAGACTAACCGCTAACAGCACGAACAGTAACGAACAGCACCAACAGGACTGTTCGCGCTGTTCGCAGGCCGCCAAGGGCGGCGGAGCTGTTAGTGCTGTTCGTGAATATGGCTTTATTTGCCTCCAAAACTCAAAAAACCTCCACTGATCCGCAAATGTTTGCGGTGTTTCCCCAGGAAATTTACCAGCAGGGGGAACTGGCGTTAAAAGACGTGCTGTCCCCGTCAGCCCTTGAGATAAAACCAACCTATGTGCGCTTGGGCTCTAAATTTGCGCGAACTATTTTTGTCTTCTCCTATCCGCGATATCTCCACACCAACTGGTTCAGCCCCATTATCAATCTGGATAAGGTCTTTGACGTGTCCTTGCACATCCAGCCGGTGGATACGGCCTCGGTCCTACGCACGCTCCGGCGCAAAGTTGCGCAAGTCCAGTCCCAAATCGCGGACCGCCAGGAAAAAGGATTGGTGCGCGACCCGATACTTGATACCGCATACCAGGACCTTGAGGATTTGCGCGACAAGCTTCAACAAGCCACCGAGCGTATTTTTAATTTTGCCATGTATCTGACCATCTACGGCCTTTCGGAGGAGGAACTGAATAAAACCGAAACCGAAATCAAATCCATGCTGGAGGCCAAAATCGTCTATACCAAACCGGCTCTTTTCCAGCAAATTGAAGGGTTCCAGTCCGTGCTTCCTCTGAATACCGAGCGCCTGGGAGTGCTTACTTATTTAAATACCTCCCCGTTGTCATCCACTTTTCCCTTCACGTCCTTTGACCTTACTTCCAACAAGGGAATTTTATACGGCATAAACCGCCACAACAACAGCTTGGTGCTTTTTGACCGCTTTTCTTTGCCAAATTACAATTCCGTAACTTTTGCGGTTGCGGGCGCTGGCAAGTCATACGCGGCGAAACTTGAAATTATGCGCTCTCTTATGTGGGATGTGAATGTAATAGTCATTGATCCGGAAAAGGAATACGAATATTTGGCGCAAACCGTGGGCGGATCATACATAAATATTTCGCTCACCTCCAAACACCACATTAATCCTTTTGATCTTCCGATCGCGCGGGAGGACGAATCACCATCCGATGTTCTGCGCTCAAATATAGTCAACCTGATCGGGCTTTTCCGCATAATGCTCGGGGGGCTTACACCGGAAGAAGACGCCATACTTGACCAGGCAATTACCGAGACATACGCCTCGCGCGACATTACCCCGGAAACCGATTTTGCCAATGTAGCCTCGCCCACGCTATCGGATTTAGAACTGGTGCTGGCCAGCATGACCGGAGGAGAAAACCTGGCCATGAAACTACGCAAATATACCACAGGCACCTGGGCCGGATTTATAAACCAGCCGACCAACCTTGAAATGAATAACCGCCTGGTAGTTTTCTCCATCCGCGACATGGAAGACGAATTACGGCCCGTGGGCATGTTTTTAATTTTGCGTTATATATGGAATTCCATACGCACCACCCTGAAAAAGCGTCTTCTGGTGGTGGATGAGGCGTGGTGGATGATGAAAAACGAAGATGGCGCCTCATTTCTTTTCGGAATTGCCAAGCGCGGACGCAAATATTACCTTGGCCTTTCAACCATCACGCAGGATGTGGGGGATTTTATGACATCTCCTTACGGCCGGCCGATTATTACAAACTCCAGCATGCAGCTTTTAATGAAGCAAGCGCCGGCCACCATTGATCTGGTAAAGCAAACCTTTAATCTGACCGAGGAGGAAAAATTTTTACTGCTTGAAGCGGATCGGGGAGAAGGCATATTTTTTGCCGGACTTAAACACGTTGCCATAAAAACCATGGCATCCTACACCGAGGACCAGATTATAACCTCGGACCCGGAACAATTGCTGATGATAAGAAAAGCCAAAGAGGAATACACTAAACAAAAGGCACAATAAACGCATAAAACCCTGATATGCACAAAACCCGGATAACGGTTTCAATTCCTAATTACCTAATTGTCTAATTTCTAATAAAATGTCCAATAAAGAAATTAGGAATTTAGGCCTTAGAAATTTTATTAGGTTCACCCCGTTAGAAAGAAACAGAAGGCGTTTTTAGTGGGGAAATTATCTATTTCTATGAATAAAAACGGGCTGCAGTTGCTACTATATTTGTTTATTTCTAACGGGGTAAATTAGAAATTAGGTGAATTGTGAATTTTAATTTTTACTTGTACTTTGGTTCCTGTGTTTTGTAAGTTTCAGAAAATAATTTATAAGGAGTATAATATAACCATGAGAATATCATTTGCCCTTGTAATAATAATGCTGTCAGTAACGGCGCTTGCACACGCTCAAACGCCGCAACAGCCGGACATGACGCAGATTCTCCAGCAACTACAGCAATTTCAACAATTGCAACAAGGCGGCGCCGGAGGACTGCCCGGAGGACTTGATCCTTCGCTTTTTGGAGGCATTATACCGCAAGTTCAATTTACCTCGCTTTCCGCAACGCCCTCTTCCCCAAATCCGCAGGAGAAATTCACCGTAAAAGCGCAAATTCCATCGGCTGATGCCAATTCCGTAAATTTCTCCTGGACAGTCAGCGGCAGAGCGCGTTCTGATCTTTCCGGACGCGGCAAACACACCATTGAACTTGTGGCCGGAGAAGCCGGGTCGGCCCTTAGAATTGACGTACGCGCAACTCCGCCGGGCAAAGACACAGAAACCGCTTCTTTGGCGGTTTATGTATCTGATCTTGCCCTTGTGTGGCAAGCCGATACCTATGTTCCAAGGTGGTACAAGGGCAAAGCGCTTCCATCATCCAATTCCGAAATCATCGTAACCGCGCTTCCCAAAATTTCACTTGCCGGATCCGCAATCCGCCCGGAAAATCTTATATACCAGTGGAGCATTGACAACACCGAACGCGCCTTGTCCGGAGTAGGAGTAAACGTGTTTCGCTTCAAAACCGGCGCATTCTCCAGCCGGCTGCATTGGATAAGAGTTGCGGTGGAGGATACGCAAAAACGCATCCGAAAAACCGGGGAACTTCTTATTGCCCCGCAAAACCCCCGCGCAGTGATTTATGCGTTCTCTCCTCTAGGCGGGATAGAGCCGCGCTCCACGGTATCAAATTTTTCCGTAATGAAAGACGCGTTGGTTGATCTTCTGGCAGAACCGTTCTTTTTTGCCGGAAAATCAAGAAATAATTTTTCTTTTTCCTGGGATGTTGGCGGATCGGGTGCTGGCGGAACTCCGGAAAATCCTTATATTTTAAGTGTTGACACCCGCGGAACGCGCTCCTCGAACATTCCGGTTTCCGTAGCCGTGGATGATGGAGATATATTCACCGCACCGGCAATAAAAAGCGGGGTATTAAAAATACAGTAACAATGTGATGCCAATCCGATGCGAATTTAATGCTAATCTACTAATTGCGAATAAATATACTTCGAGTGTAATCGAGAAGTACATTAAGGTATTATTCTCGACAGGCTCGAATGATAATGATTCACAATTTGTAAATTGACATCATATTACGAAACCCATGTTACATAAATTGTTAAAAATACTGCCCATCCCCCTATTATTACCTGCGCATTTTATCCAAGCGGCCAGTGAATGCGTAAGCGGCTCCGGCGGCTATTGTGTAAATCTGGCTGGAGTCGCTTATGCACAAGGCATACCGGGACTTGAATTTTTAAAGGCAACCACGGATTTTGGACAATTAATCTCCAATATCTACGTGTTTGGCATGGGCCTGGTTGCGATATCGGCTCTTGTGGTTTTGGTGGCTGCCGGGGTGTGGTATATGAGCGCCGGGGATAATGCCGGACGCGCCGGAGAAGCCAAAAAATGGATGGGAAATGCGATTTTTGGACTGGTGCTCGCGCTTTTGTCGTGGCTTATTCTTTACACGATAAATCCGGATTTGATTAAAAAAGCGGGTTGGATGACAAATTTAATCAAGATTAACGAGGCACCAGGAATAGAAAATATTAAAATGAACTCTGTATCAAAAAGCGAATTTTCTAAAGTCCAATATGAGACTAATTTACAAAAGGAGGAACAACAGTCCATATTAAATGATCCAAACACCACCGGAATGCAACAACCGGTAGATAAAACCACAGAACAGCCCGTAAACACTTCTAGCAACTCGCCGGCGGAGAAGCAACAAATACTGGCCGGACCAACACTCACAAATTGCGCTGACCCGCCTGCTGGAAATGTAAAAGTGGCGAACTATTACAACTCAACAAATTCATATCAATGTGCAAACCTTCCGGCATCGGCGTGTCCAGCGAATTATACAGGAAAAATTTTATGTCGTACTGTAGCAACTGGACGACAATGCCTTCAATGTTAATCCATCGGCCATGAATCTGTCCCGCACCAAACAAATAATTTGTGGGCGGCGGCAAATCACAAGAATAAAAATATGGAAATAACATCAGTGGAAAAACAAAATTGAAGGAAGCGGCGGAAAAATACGGCCTTAAGTTATTGCTAAACAAAAATAACAAAACATGGAACTAAATCGCACCAAACAAATTATTTACGGCATGATCGCACTGATAATTTTAAGCGCGCTTGGTTTTAGCGCATACTGGTATTTATCCTCCTCTATTAATACGCCGGCTAAAAGCGGGGATTCGAGCGGAAGCGGCGTGATTTCGGATCTTCCGGGTGATGGCGGCGCAAAACCCGGCGACGAACTTATAACCGAAGACAAAAAACCGGAACAGCCCCCCACCGAACAAAAATTACTGCAACTTACCAATTTCTCCGTTGTGGGGCCGTCGTTAAACGCAACCGAGGATAAAATTTTATTCTACAAAAAAGAGGGCGGGGACTTGCTATCCTCGGATTTTAACGGGCAAAAACAGGATAAAATTTCCAACATAACCATTCTCGGGGTTTTAGATGCGTTTTGGAATCCCGCCCGCAACCGCGCAATCGTGCAATTTCTTGATAACGATATACTAAAATCGTTCGTACACTCCGGCACGTCTTCGGTATCCACCTTGCCCGCGGACATTATCGGATTTTCCTGGTCTCCGGATGGCAAATCCATTGCCTACACCCTATTAAAAAATAATGGTGCGGCGGCGCTGGTTGTAGCCGACTCTTCCGGCAAAAATCCCAAAGAAGTGTTCTCAAGCCCGCTTCTTGACGCATCAATTCGCTGGATTGCGTCCAATCTGATCGCCCTGCAAACTGCGCCATCCGGCCGCGCCGAAGGATATGTGTTTACTTATTCACGTTCCAGCGGTTCATTTAATAAAATTCTGGGACCGAGGAACGGCCTGCAGGCGGTTTGGGCGCCGGACGGATCAAAAATGCTCACATCCCAAACCAATCGCGTCGGAAAAAACTTAACCCTCGGAATTTATGATTCCGCAGGCAAAGAACTATTCCAAACCGGCCTGCCGGCTATGGCGGATAAATGCGTATGGCTGGACGCCAAAAATGCCTATTGCGCGGTGCCGCGCTCCATTCCGGAAAACGTTATGCTCCCGGATGATTACCTCATGGGCGAATTCAACAGCTCGGATCGAATTATCCAAATCAACCTGGATGCCAAAGAAAGCCGTGTTATTTTTGATGAGGGCGGATTTGATGTATCAAATATTATCTCCTCCAAAGACGGCTCATTTCTTTTCTTCATAGATCGGAATAATGGAACGCTATGGAGAATAAAACTTTAATAGTAACTATCGGAGTTTTATTCTCCAAGAACTTAGTATTTAGATCTTAGGACTTAGCGCGCCGTGCGCGAGAATTTAGATCTTAGAGTTTAGAACTTAGTTGCTAAGTTCTAAGTTCTGGTCTAAGTTCTTAGTTCTAAGTTCTCAATGCATACCCTTGAGCAAAGCTCAAGGGTATGGTTTTATCACCACCCGCCGATACGGCTCCATACCAATGGATTCGGTGGTGATATCCGGATATTCGGCGAGTAACATATGTATGATGCGCCGCTCAAAAGCGGACGCGGGACGCAAAGCAACGTCTTTTCGATACATCCTCACTTCTTTAGCCGCTTCTTTCACGTCCTGCTTCAAATCCTCCAAACGCCTCATGCGATAATCATTAATATCAAGGGTGAACCGGATTTCATTTCCGAGTTTCTTTTTTAATATTTTTTTTAAGATGTGCTCCAACGCCAATAGATTTCCGCCCTGCTCCCCAATAAGCATCCCGACTCCGTCAGTTCGGCGCGGCTGGGCGTCGCGGCTTTCCACATCGTCCCCCTCTTTTCCAACGTCAAATTCACCTCCGCTATGGCGGAGACGCACTGAAAAACGATTGGTCATCCCCTCGTGCGATTCAATGCCCTCCAGGTCCGGCCCGAATCCCATTGCTTCCAGTGCGGCTTTTATTTCGTTTTTGATGGCTTCAGCGTCCATTCTGCAATGATGCCAATCCGATGCAAATTTAATGCTAATTTAGCGAATTGCGAATAATTATTCTTCGAGTGAAATCGAGAAGATACCTTAATGTATATTCTCGATCCCTAGGCCGACCTAAGTCGGCCGGGATGGCGGCCCAAAGTGCCTAGCCACAAGCTCGAATGATAACCGATTCGCAATTTGTAGATTTGCATAAAATTTGTAGATTGGCATCACATTTTTTTCTTCATCATGGTTTCCTGCACAATACCAATTAAATTTAAGACTGTCCAGTAAAGAGTCAGGGCCGAGGGAAGGGTGTAGGACCACACCAGAATAAGTACCGGAAACACATATTGCATTTGGGCCTGCATGGCGCGGGCAAAATCGTTCTTAGACGCGGATGGCGGCTGAACAGGCATGGAAAGTTTGGTCTGAAAAAATTGCGTTACCGCCGCCAAAACCCCCAGAACAATATTTCCTTTCGAAAGATCAAGGACTCCGAAACTCATCGGATCAATCGCCCCGGGGTTTAACACAAAAGAATAAAGATAGGAGAGCAAAGACGGATCCAGTCCTTTCCCAAAAATATTAAAGAGCGTTATTAGAACCGGGACTTGAACGAGCATTAAAAGGCAGCCGGAGAATGGATTAACTTTATGCTCGGCATAAAGTGACATCAATGTCTTAGATTGCGCTTCACGGTTATTTTTATGCTCTTTTTGAATCCTCTGAATTTCGGGCTGCAAAACAGCAAGTTCACGCTGCGCCCTTTGAGCTCGGGCATGAATCGGCGTCAAAACTCCGCGTATAATCAGGGTAAAAAGCACCACCGCAAGCCCGAAATCATGCCCCGGAATCGTGTTATAAATAAAAATAAGGAGGTTAAATAATGGCCTCCAAAGAAACTCGGTATAGATGAATAAAAAAGGATTCACGAGAACTTAGAACTTAGAACTTAGAACTTAGAAAAACAAACTGTTTACTAAATTCTTAGTTCTAAGTTCTTTATACTTTCACGGCGGATCATATCCGCCGGAACTCCACGGATTGCATCTTAAAATTCTTTTGGACGATGCCATAAAGCCGTTTAAAAGTCCATATTGACGGATGGCGGAGGCCGCGTACGCTGAACACGAGGGAGAAAATTTGCAGCGATACGATCCAAAAAAATCTCCGAAGATCCCGTGATCCGGTGAAATTGTGCGCTGATACGCATAAATTGCCACACACACAAAATCAACTAAATATTTTTTTAACTGCTTCCTCAAGTTCTTCATATATTTTTTTGCGGGACATCCTAAAAGCATCTTTGCGGAAAAGAAAGGCTACGTCGGAGGACCGGCAAAATTTAAACTGATTTTTTCTCACCCATTCGCGCACGCGGCGCCGCATCCGGTTTCTTTTTACGGCGCTTTTCTCGATTGAAGCCGATACGATAAACGCAAACCTATTATAAGAATGGGGATTGGATAAAACCGAGATCATAAAGGCGGGAAAGTGGTGCTTTTTTCCTCGCCGAAAAAGCCGCGCAAAATCATTTTCTTTTTGCAGAGCGTGCATTGGGGGTGTCATACGGATAATTTATGCCGCCCCTTTTGGCGTCTCCTGGCAATTACGCGCCTGCCGGTAGGATTTTGCATGCGTTTTCTGAATCCGTGCGTCCGTTTTCGCTTAATTTTTGACGGATGATAAGTAAATGACATATTAACACTATATCCCCATTCTATCCACAAAACCTATGATTTGTGGCATGGATTCCCTTAATTGTATAATGAATTTATTGTTTTTGAAAGCGTTTACTACGAAAGTACGAAATGGTACGAAAATACGAAAGATTTAAATAAAAGCACGAATACGAATATTTTTCGTATTTTCGTATCTGTTCGCCCGCCTGCCATACGCCTGTGCAAGGAGTAAAGATAAAGCTCCAAACTCTGTGGGGACTGAAACATCCTCTTTACTAATTAGACAAGCATATGACGGGCAGGTAATTTCGTAGGAATCAATCATGGAAAACAACGAACTCTGGCAAGCGGCGCTTGCCAAAATAGAACTTTCGGTTTCCAAACCCAGTTTTCTCACTTGGTTCCAAGACACCGGAATAACCGCAGTCCAGGACGGAATTGCAACCGTATTCGTACCAAACATTTTCGCCAAAGAATGGCTGCAAAACAAATACCACAAAACCATACTTCATGCTCTGCGCGAACTCACAACTGACGTAAAGGACATTACTTATGCCGTGGGTAAATTGGACAATTCTCCGATACAGACACTCCTGCGTCAGCCCCAAAAAAGAAAACGCTTCGGCCTGACCGATACGCCTGATGACGACACTGCGCCTATTAAAGAGCTGACCGTAGACCCCGAAACAAATCTAAATCCTCGTTATACCTTTGATCATTTTGTTGTGGGGTCTTTTAATGAACTGGCCCACGCCGCAGCGCAGTCGGTGATTAAGAATCCGGGTACCGGATATAATCCGCTTTTTGTTTATGGCGGAGTTGGTTTGGGAAAAACCCATTTGGTGCAAGCCATAGGAAATGAACTGCTGCGCCAAACGCCCGGAGTAAAAGTCCGATATGTGCCCTCAGAAAAATATATGACGGAGGTGGTAGATGCCTTGAAAAATCAGGAGATGAATTCTTTAAAAGAAAAATATAAAGCCATTGACTGCCTTATAATAGATGACATCCAATTTATTGCGCGGACCGAAAAAATGCAGGAGGAATTTTTCCACATGTTTAATGCCTTGTACCAGAAAAACCGCCAAATTATCATTTCCTCCGACCGCCCGCCGCAGGCCATTGCTACACTGGAAGAACGTTTGCGTTCGCGCTTTGAAGGAGGAATGATAGCCGATATCGGCCTTCCGGACTTTGAAACCCGCCTTTTGATCCTACGAACAAAAACCGAGACAAAAAAAATCACAATTCCGGAAAAAGTTCTTATATATATCGCAGAAAACGTCAAAAACAATATCCGCGAACTGGAGGGCGCCCTCAACCGTATTGTAATGGCCGCTAAATTGTCCAATGCTCCCATAGATGAAGATGCGGCCAAAAAAATTATTACAAGTCATGTAAACGCCCCTAAAAAATTCCTGACCGCCAAAAAAATACTTAAAGCTGTATCGGAATTTTACGATCTGGACGAAAAAGAGTTGACGGCCCACTCCAGAAAAAAAGACGTGGTGAAACCCAGACAGATTGCCATGTATCTTATGCGGGAAGAATTGAAATTTTCTTATCCTTCAATCGGTGATAGATTCGGCGGACGCGACCACACTACGGCAATCCATTCCTGTGAAAAAATTGCGGAGAGCTTGAAAACAAACACTGAACTTGAGGAAGAAATCCGTATGGTCAAGGATAGGATTCTTTTGGGATAACTTTTTCTGAAAAATATTCTCTGTTTTGTCCACATCCTCTCCTCATCCTATTCCGTATGCAGAAAACCGGAAAACTCTAAGCGGACAGTGACTATGTTGATTTTTCCCCGACTTATTCCATATAATAAAAATAATAAAGTTATATTTATAAATACCTTATTATTGATTCTTATTAATGCGCTTTACTTGTACTAAAGAAAACCTGGAAAAAATATTGTCGATAGCCGAACGGTTCATCGGTAAAAATTTAACTTTGCCGATTTTAGGAAATATACTGTTTGAATGTGACGGGGGGAATCTTAAAATCAGCGCGACCAATCTTGAATATGCGATACAAGCTGAAATTTCAGGAAAAAGCGGGAAGGCCGGTAAAGCATGTGTTCCTGCCAAGGTCATAAATTCTTTAGTACAGTCGTTAAGAGACGATAAAATCGAACTCGAAGAAAAACAGGCCAATCTGGTCGTCACCACCGATACGCGGCGGGTCATCATAAATGGCGTTTCGGCCGATGATTTTCCGCTGATCCCTAAGATAAAAAAAACATCAGTTTTTTCAATTGACTCGGCAACCCTACAAGATGCGTTGGCAAAAGTATTGCCATCGGTATCAACCTCGGAATTTAAACCCGAATTAACCGGCATATACATGCGGGTTTCCCAAAAAGAAATATGTTTGGTGGCGACCGATACGTTTCGCTTGGCTGAAAAAAAAATAGAGATGGATGATAAAATTAAGGGCGACAGCTGCGCTTTTATATTGCCATCGCGCATCGCGCAGGAGCTGGTCAGGGTTTTACCGACCGGCGAAGATGTCATGGTTTCACTTGGAGATAGTCAGGTGTTGTTTGAAGTAAGAGGAATTAAAATAATATCCCGTTTGATTGAGGGAAATTTTCCGGAATACGGGGCTATAATACCGAAAGAATTTGGAGCGTCCGGGTTCTTTAAAAAATTTGAGGTAGTAGACGCAGTGCGTTCATCCAGCATTTTTAGTTCGAAATTGCAGGATGTCGCATTCAATTTTTACAGCAAAGGGGCCGAGGTATCTTCCGCCAACTCCGACATCGGAGAATTTAAAACGTCTTTAACTGCGGCGGTAACCGGAAAAGAACTCCTAATAAGTTTTAATTATCGTTATCTTTTGGATGGACTGAATGCGTTGCACGAGGAAGAATTTTTTTTCGGGCTGAACGGAGAGAATAAACCGTCTTTTTTGCGGAACAAAACAGATGGATCATTTTCGTATGTATTAATGCCGATCCGATTAACGTGAACCCTGTTAGAACCGGCGATCCGCGACCGGCTATTAGGAACATTATACGCCCATCATTTGTTGCTCTTTATGCCACCGACAAAGTCGGCGGCATTCTAACAGTGTGAATTACTCTGGTGGCGCGCTTTGCAGAGTAAGTTTCGTTTCTAATAATCCTTTGTTTCCGACCGCATCATAGGCGGTTATTTTTATTTTATATTCTCCGAATTCTAAGGGGGAAGCCAGAGTGAAAACAATGTCATCGGCCGCGAAAGGCGAGGTGCGCGATTCGGTCAGATTATCGTCAATGAAAAGAGAAATTTCCTGTAGCGGAAACATGGCACTTATACGAATGTTGATTTTATAAAGCGGAGCAGCCAGTGGGAAGGTGGTATTGGGAGCCAGTACCATAATTTTAGGCGATTTCTCCGGTATGTGAACGTCGTCAAAGTCTATGGGTATAATCGGTATGGTCAAAGGATTTTGTAGGAGCCATTTATCTATAGCTTCTTGCCAGTTTTTCCGTTGGGGGTCGTTGGCCGGATCAGACGGCGGGCTTCCCAAAGGATCTTCTTTTCGGATATAAGAAAGAATGGTTTTTATTTCTCCGGTTCCAATTTCTTGTATGAATTCCGGAGGAGTAAGCGCCGTGGCAAGTTTTTTTGAAATAGAGTCGATCTTTAGGATCTCCCCGGCACGATAAATTCCGCGAAGCGCGGGTTTTTCCGGAGATTTTTTTTCGGGGCGCGGAAACTGTTCTGGCGCGGATTTGGCCAGAACATTTTCCATAAAGCGATGCCAAATAGGGCCGGCCACCATTACGGAAATACTGGATTGATGCATGGGAGTATTATCGTTATTTCCCACCCATACTCCGGCAACCAGCGAGGGCGTATATCCGATCACCCAAGCGTCGCGATAGTCCTGGGTGGTTCCGGTTTTGGCGGCAACGGCGCGGGTGGGGAAATAAAGAGAGCTTTGGGGGCTGAATACCGGGACACGGGCCTCATTATCCGATAAAACGTCATTAATAGTGCGCGCGACGTTTTCATCCAAGACCCGGAGGGATTCGCCTTTCTTTTCTTCCAGTATGGCCTCATCCGCTGTTTCAATTTTCAGAATGGCTGTTTTGGGATATAATTCTCCGTCGCGGGCGAACGCGCCGAAAGCCGAAGTCATATCCAGGAGCGTTACTTCTGCGCCGCCCAGCACCAGGGACAGTCCGTAACGCAAAGAATCGGCGAGCGTGGATATGCCAAGCGCCTCCGCGGTTTTAATGGAATCCTCTACGCCGGCAAGATACAAGAGTTTTACCGACGGCACGTTTAAACTTTGGGCAATAGATTGGCGCAGAGTGACCGGTCCCCGGAACCCGCCGTCATAATTTCGCGGATGGTAGCACTGAATTTCTTCACTCAAACCCGCTGGTTTTGTTCCATCCGGCAGGCAGGAAGAGTTAAATTCCGTGGGTACGTCAAAGAGCGCTGTTTCGGGAGTGTATCCTTTTTGGAATGCAGTTGCATAAACAAATGGCTTGAATGCGGATCCCGGCTGCCGCGGCCTTAAAGCGACATTTACGTGCGGGTCAAAGCGGCAATTTATTCCAGGATTGCATTTTTCAGGCCAAGGGCTGCCCCAATAATCTTTTGAGCCGGCCAAGGCCAGGATTTCTCCGGTGCGGGGGTCTATGGCGACTAAAGTCGCATTGGCGGCCTGCACCGCCTTTTCATTCTGTTCCGCGCCTTCCAAAACCGCCCTTTCGGCCTCTTCTTGTATGGCCCAATCTAGCGTTGTGGTAACGCGCAGTCCGCCCCGTTCAACAAAGTCCTCGCCGTATTTTTCGTTTAGGTATTCCCGCACATATAAAGTGAAGTGTGGGGCGCGGATAGATTGCCGCGGCGGCAGAAAGGTCAGCTTGGCGTTTTTTAGTTTATCAACCTCTTCTTGGGGTATAAATTTTGCTTCGGCCATGCGTTCGATTATCCAATTTTTGCGCGCACTCAACTCTTCTTTATGTGAGCCGTACGGCGAGTAATATGTGGGCGCCTTGGGAAGCGCGGCCAGTAGCGCGGCTTCAGCCGCGCTAAGGTCTTTTACCTCTTTACCGAGAAACGTCTCGGCGGCCGCGGCAATGCCATAAGCATTTGAACCGTACGGGATTTGATTTAAGTACCATTCAAATATCTCGTCTTTGGAATATTGGCGTTCAACCAATATAGAAAGAAGAGCCTCTTTAATTTTGCGTGAGTAGGTTCGTTCATCCGAGAGCAGGGCTTTTTTTACGAGCTGCTGGGTTATGGTGGATCCTCCCTGCGTTATTTCTCCGCGCAGAATATTTTTTCCGGCGGCGCGGACAATGGCGCGCCAGTCCAGCCCGCCGTGCTCATAAAAATATAGATCCTCGGCGGCCAGCGCGGCTTGTTTGACGTGTTCGGGAATCTCCGAAAAGGGGACCACGGTGCGTTTCTCTTCTCCATGTATTTCGTAAAGCAGAATTTTACCGGTGCGATCAAAAATTTTTGTGGATTCTATAATGTTGCGCTCCGTTATGCTTTCCGGACCCGGGATATTTTGTAACAAGGATATGGTCTTTTGCGCAGCAAAAAGCGCAAGCCCTACGGCAGTAATCAATATAAACCAAGCAAAGCGATGTGCCCTTTTTTTTCTACGCGGAGAAAAAATCATAGACATAGCTTAAAAATAGCAGGAAAAAGCAACTTTTTCCAGCGGGAGGGTTTACGGCAGGGTTTCCGGATGATATGATTACGATAACGCCGGGGCCTTAAGGAATATGAAAAAAGACCTATTTAACTCGGAAATTTTTACTCGGGCAGTTGAAGATATTATTACGCGGGACGAATTAAAAAAACTTTTTGAAGAAAAGAGGCGGCTTCGGATAAAGCACGGCATTGACGCCACATCCCCGGATCTGCATTTGGGGCATGCGGCAAGTTTGTGGAAATTGCGCGCTCTGCAGGAGGCGGGACATAAAGCCGTAATTCTTCTGGGGGACGTTACAACCGCGATTGGTGATCCTACCGGGAAATCTAAAGCCCGGCCGTGGCTTTCGGATGCGGAAATAAAGAAAAATATTGTTTCATTAAAACGAGAAGTCCAAAAAATACTACTCAATGATCCGGCGGTTCTGGAATTACGGCAAAGCTCCGAGTGGTATTCAAAAATGAAAATGCGCGAGTTTTTAACTCTGCTTTCGTATTGTACGCAAGCGCGTCTGATTGAGCGCGATATGTTTCAGAAAAGAATCGAGCAGAAAAGCGAGATTTTTATGCACGAGATGGTCTACCCCATTTTACAAGGATACGATTCGGTTATGCTAAAATCCGACCTAACTATTATAGGGTCGGACCAGCTTTTTAACGAACACATGGGAAGATTTCTGCAGGAGAAATTAGGACAGCGCCCCCAGGTTATTGCGGCCCTAAAAATTCTTCCGGGAATCGAGGGGCGCGAGAAAATGTCCAAGTCACTGGGGAATTATATTGGAATTTCAGATCCTCCTGTCGAAAAATTCGGGAAAATTATGCGCATTCCCGACAGCTTGATTTTACCGTATCTTGAGGCGTATACGGATGTTTCGACGGCTGAAATTAAGAAAATTGGCGAAAGTGTGGCGGCCGGTTCCAATCCGCGGGATGCCAAGGCATTTTTGGCCGAGGCCGTGGTCAGACGATACCACGGGAATGATACGGCCATCCGAGAAAGAGAAAGATTTCAAAAAACATTTTCGGAAAGAGTGTTGCCGCAGAATGCAGCGGTGATTTTGCTTGATATACACCGCACCGTGATGGATGCAGTGATGCTATCGGGAGGAGTTTCCTCAAAATCCGAAGCCCGCCGATTATTTAAGAGTGGCGCCATTGAGATGGATGGGCGGGTTATTCGCGATCCACACGAGAGTTTGTCGCCGCATAATAATGCGACGCTCCGCATAGGCAAGAAAAAATTTCTTAAAATAAAAATCGCCCCGCACTAACGGGACGATTTTTACTCCGCTACTTAAGTCCTTTAGAGTTTTAATCGCATCGTTCTCTAAATAGCGATTCGTCAAGTAACGGGGTTTATCCACATTATTCGTCTTTGTCATCTTTCCATTCGTCTTCTTCAAGCTCATTTTCATCGGCAAGCAATTCATCGTCCGAGACGAGCGGTTCCGCGTCATTATCCATGTCGTCGGAGTCGTCATCGGACATGTTGAGATATAGTTCGTCCGCCATGTTAGATAATTTAATAGAATTTATCTGATTTTCCGACCTTTGGTGATTGAATTTTAAAATGATAACGTTCTCGGAAAAAACAAGCAAGGGCTACGGCGATAGCGTCAAAAACGTCGTCGCGCGCCTTTAGGGTGCGGGTTTCCGGCAGCGTTATCTGTATTATTTTTTGAACCTGTGTTTTGTCGGCCTTGCCGTCTCCGGTAACCGCTTTTTTCACTTCAAGCGGAGTATACTCAAAGGTCGGAATCCCCGCAAGAGCAGTTGTTAACAGGATGACTCCGCGGGCCTCGCTGACCAGAAGCGCTGTCTTGGCGTTTTTTGTGAAGAAGAGGCGCTCGACCGCAAAGACAGCCGGCTTTTCATTGCGAATCAAGCCCGAAACCCCAAGATGAACCTCTTTTAGTCGGCTCCCGGTGTCAGCGCTTTTTACCGTAAGAAGTCCTGCATCTTCAAGGTGCGGAGCCGGATTGGTTTTAAGAATCGCATATCCGATTGAAGTTGTACCGGGATCAATACCAAGAATAATCACGTTATTAGCACATAGAACTTAGATCTTAGAACTTAGCTAAATGATATTTCTAAGTTCTAAGTTCTTTGTTCTAAGATCTCTCTTGTAGGTTGGTGTACACCTCCTGCACGTCATCCTGTTCTGTCAGCAGATCAAGTAGCGGCTCAATAGAGGATTTTTCCTCTGCAGTAAGAGATACGGCAGATCCTGCTTTATATTCGTGACCCGAGGACTTAATCTTAATTCTTCGTCTTTCAAGTTCTTTGCGAACCAGTTCATATTCTTCGAATTTCGTCTCGACCATCCATATATTGCCAAAACGCTCCATGTTTTGCGCCCCCGACTCTATAATCGCATCTTCCACGTCTTCCGCGCCTTTTGGCTGGTCAGCAAGCGATAGTTCAATTATTCCAATTTTAGTGAAATTCCAGATTATTGAACCAGGATCAGCCAGCTTGCCGTTATTTTCTAATAGTATTTTTTTTATTTCGGCCAGCGTCCGGTTCCGGTTGTCGGTAATTCCCTCCACCAGCATAAATAAGCCATGCGGTGCCGTCGCCTCATATAAAAATTCTTCTAATTTAACATCATTTTCTCCGCCGCTTGCTTTAGCCAGGGCGCGTTCAATATTGTCTTTGGGAAGGCCAACGGATCGCGCCCGTTCAATTGCCGCGCGCAGGCGCGGATTGGAATCCTCGCTGGTGCCGCTTGTTTTGGCCGCCACCGTAATTTCCCGCACGAGTTTGGAAAACTCCCGGCCGCGTTTGGCGTCGGTTGAGGCCTTTTTATGCTTAATTTGCGCCCACTTGGAATGTCCGGACATAAATGCCGCTCGGCACTATGCATTTTGCTCAAGTGCTGCGGCGCGGACAAATAATATTCGCTCGGCAACGGGGAGCCCTCCGCTACGTCCGCTCGCGGCTTCCCTTGGTGCCTCGCTCATTTATTTGTAACCGCGCCTGCGCAAATTTCGCAAAAACGCATAGTGCCTCGCTTTTGCAGGTTTCAATTATTTGGAACTTCTTTCTATTTGTGAATATTTCAAAATTAAATCTTTAATTTTATAAAGATGAGGAATATCGCGGATAGCAAACTCGCGCTCTCCCGCGGTTTGCAGGCGTATGGTGCCGAATTTAAGAAAAGTGCGTATAACGCCGTTCACATCCATGGTAATATCTTGTATATGTACAAGCGGAATCTCCGATATTTCCCTGGAAAAAAGGCCGCGTTGTTCAATATCAATAATGCGTTTGGACGTTATGATCCACATATCAAGATAAAAATCCATCCAAATAAGGAACATAAATATAATGAGAATCATAACGTATAGGGAAAGCGAAAAGTTTGTGAAAATTGCCACCAATACCTGATTAAAATCTTTAGTTATCAGAGGAAGAACTAAAAGGACTATAATGGGAGCGAACAAGAGTACGGCAAAAGTGATAATAGGGCCCACCATTACAAACCAATGTTTGTGGACCACGATAAGAACTTTTTCATTGTCGGAAAGAGTCAACATAAACACGAACAGCGCGAACAATTTACTATCACGGACAGCACGAACCGAATTGTTATGGGGTGTAAGTTTTAGAAGCCAGTCTGGTTTTGGGGTATTAGTTTTAAGGCCTTATACCTAAAACCTCATGACTATACGGGCATCTACAACTTAAACCCATAGACAATTCAGATGTTAGTGCTGTTCGCTATTGTTTGTGCTGTTAGCGATTAAGGAATTTGCATCAAAAAATAAAGCGCCGAAAGCCAAAAAGAAAGAGATAAAAGAATAAAAAACGTTATTATAATTCCCGGCGCATGGTATTGAGGCACGGTGTATTGTTTAAGGTGATATATCACGGCGGAGGAGGCTAGGGCATAGAGTGCGGTAAAGATCATAAAAATGACGGTGGCTATGTAAAACATGGATCTCAAATTATTATATAAGCCGATTTTGCGCGGGAATCGGAAGGTTAAGATGTCGGTAGGCTCGTTCGGTTGCAACCCGGCCTCTGGGCGTGCGTTCAATAAATCCGAGCTGCATAAGATAGGGCTCATAAACTTCCGCAATAGTATCTTCTTCTTCGGAGGCGGCGGCGGCGATTGCTTGTAATCCCACCGGCCCGCCGTTGAATTTTGTGATCATAACCTCAAGCATTTTCCGATCCATGGCCTCCAGTCCCAGGGGATCTATTTCAAGGAGTTCGAGGGCGCGTTTTGCAATGTCATCGGTTATGGCCCCCGTGCCGTGAACCTGGGCGTAATCCCGACAGCGTTTTAATAGGCGGTTGGCAACGCGAGGGGTTGAACGCGAGGCCTCCGCAATGCGCGTAACCGCCTGTTTGTCGCACGATACCCCGAGCATTGCGGCGGAACGGGAAATAATTTTCTCGATATCTGCGGGCAGATAAAATCCTAAACGGAATGCAGCTCCGAAACGCGAGCGCAGGGGGCCGGATAGAAGCCCGATCCGCGTAGTCGCGGCAATTAAGGTAAATGGCGGCAATTCAATTTGAATTGTTCGGGCCGAGGGACCTTTGCCTATAATTATATCCAAACTCCGCGATTCCATGGCAGGATAAAGGACCTCCTCTATCATTTTATTCAGGCGGTGCGCTTCATCCACGAATAAAACGTCGTTGGGCATAAGGTTGGTTAGGATTGAGGCCAGGTCTCCTACGCGCTCAATTGCCGGACCGGAAGTTATACGAATGTTTGTATTCAATTCATGTGCCACCAGATACGCCATGGTTGTTTTACCCAGACCCGCCGGACCCGATAAAAGAATATGTTCCATAGCCTCTTCGCGTTTTCTGGCCGCGTCAATCAAGATGCGGACGTTTTTTTTAAGGCGCTCTTGGCCTATAAATTCGTCCCAGTGTTTGGGGCGAAGAGCCAGGTCCAGTGTTTGATCGCTGGCTTCGGATTTCGGTTTTGGTGTCATGGTTGACATATCTTTAACATTTTGCTATAATTGGAGCATAAGGGGGGGTAACAAGGCCCCTTTTTTGTATATAATCGCAAACAATAAGGTCTTAATCCCTTCAGATCGTGGGCAATTAAGGAAGAGACCATCAACCTTAAGGGGATTTTTATACCAGGGTGAACTGGTTGCTGGTTACTGCATAAGTTACCAGTAACTAGTTACCAGTTACTAGTAATTATTAGTAACCAGTTACTGGTTCATACCTGGCAAAAATCCTAGCCTCCGCGTTCCTAAACCGGAGTAATTGCCCACGGCCCGAGGGGAGTAAAATCAGTTACCAGTTACCAGTTACCAGTTACTAGTTACCAGTAACCGGTAACTGGTTCACTCTCCGGCCACGCGCTCCAATTCCTTAAAATCCGTAACTCCCGATAATATTTTTAATATTCCGTCTTGCCGCATGCTTATTTGTCCCTGGCTCGCGGCCAGTTTTTTTATTTCATATTCCGACGGCTCCTTTAGGATCAAATGCTCCACGTTTTCGTCAATCAGGATTATTTCATAAATCCCGATTCGCCCTTTGTAGCCGGTATTATTGCATTTTGGGCATCCATTTTCTGCGGCACCGCGTATTTTCCAATTATCTTGGGACGGCAGCGGGACGCCTTTGGGAAATAAGGACAGTTCTTTTTTCAGGTTTGAGACCGTTTTTTTGTCCATCTTCGTCTCCGTCCCGCAGTCAGCGCATAATTTGCGCATTAGGCGCTGCGCCATAGAAACATTGATAGCCGGCGCAATTATAGACGGGCGTACCCCCAGGTCTATCAGGCGCGGAACGGTGCCTGCGGCATTATTGGTATGCAGAGTCGAGAACACCAAGTGTCCGGTAAGCGAGGCGTGCATTGCGGTCTCGGCTGTCTCAAGATCGCGCACCTCTCCGACCAATATAACATCCGGATCGTGGCGCAGGATTGAACGGAGGCCCGCGGCAAAATCATATCCCTTTTTGGCATCAACCTGCGTTTGCTCAATTCCTGCGAGACGATATTCAATCGGGTCTTCCAGCGTAATGATCTTGATATCCGGAGTGTGAATTTTTCTTAAAAAAGCATATAGTGTTGTGGTTTTACCGGACCCCGTCGGGCCCGTGGTTAAAATCATGCCATTTGGTTTATTCAGCTCTCTTTGCATGATTTCAACCACCCAGGGCTGCATGCCAAGATCTTCAAAGGGCACGGCTATGGTTTTTGGATTCAGAATTCTAAGAACTATATTTTCTCCGGAGGGCCCCGGTAAAGTTGATGTTCGCACCTCAATATCTATCGAATCATGTATGGTGAATCGCCCGTCCTGCGCTTTTTCATGCACATTGAGTTTTAATTCCGAGATCAGTTTAATGCGCGAGAGGATAAGCTGGTAAAGTTTGAGGGGAATATTGATTATGTCTATTAATACGCCATCAAGCCGGTATCGTATGCGGCAGGCGTCTTGCTGCGGCTCAAGATGCACGTCGGATGCGTCCACCGCAATGGCTCCGGCGAGGATTATTTCAAGGGCGTCCGTGGCGCGGGAGTAAAAAGTTGCCTCTATTCTGTTTCGGATCTCTGTCAGATTTGTTATTTCCTGGCGAAGCTCGGTAATCCGTTCGTGAGCGATTTCAATAGTACCGGCGCGTTTCTGATATGCTTCCGGTACGGTTTTATAAAAATTCCAGGCGTGTCCCAAACTGTGCTCCGATATAAGAAAAAGTTCGCAGGAAAATCGGTCGGATTCAAGATGTTTTAAAACGGCTTTGGTCTCGTCTTTTTCCGGACTCCTAACCCCAATTTTCAGATTTTTTCCGGTGCGTTGAAATACGGCCAAATTACCGGCTCGAGCCCTGTCTTCGGGCAGGGTATTTATGGCATCTGCCTCAATCGGAAAGATAAAAAGATCAATATAGGGAAGTTTATATTTTTGGGAAAGTAGTTTAGTGCTTTCCTCTTCCTCCTTGCGTTTGAGCGCTTCATATTTCTGCTCCACTTTTTCTTCGGAGAACATCATCATGCATTTATTTTACCACGAAGAACGCCCTTGATTAATTAGGCGTGTCCCCAGGCGCTGTTTTGATATTCCAGACGGAGCCATAAGACCTTAGGGGTTTGTTGCCAAATGCGCTTTTGTCGCGAAATTTCAGAATTTCGAGGCAAAATCATTGAACAAATTTTGCGGTTTATCTGAAAGATAAGCCAAGAAATTTTGAGATGATTTTGACCGGAATTCTGAAATTGCAGTAGAAATGGCATTCGGCAACAGACCCCTTAGGCCGATACGCGATGGATGATGCCAGAAATATATGTTTCTGCGTCTCGGAAAGACGAAAATGTGGTTGAAAGCGCGAGGTACGGACTCTGAAATTCTCCGGCCGAGGATTCTTTTATGGCTTCAAGTTTCTCGCGCGGTCCGGCTAGGGTCGCATGGATTTTTTGAGTAGAGGGATTTTGCCAGAGAAGGGATATGATTTTTGAGGGGTCGGAATTTTTTTCTAGGGAAGGCATCAGCGGCGTTATGTCCCGGGAGGACTTTCCACTTTTTTCAAAGTCCTCCCCGGTAAGTATTGACCAGAATACTCCGCTTTCATCCTGTCTGGAGCGTACCAGGGCTCGTCCGAGAAGCGGATTAAGGTCATGTGTCTTTGGGCCGGACAGCAGATGTTGAGCGCGAATCCTATCAGCCCCGAGCCGCAGAAGTTCGGACGCGGAAAGAAGCGTGTCGGCCCCCGCCGCAACGCTTCGAAGTTCATTGGTCGCCGAAAGTATCCCGGCCAATGCTAAAGTTGCATGTTCGGCATCAAGAGGCGATTCCGAAAGCGAAGACACAAAAAGATAAGCGATTTCAGAAAGCGACGCGCGGCCGGGATCAATAAGGTTGGCCTCGCCATAATTCGTATGATCATCCTTTGAGATGTTAATTGTAATTAGCGGGGTTTCTGTGAAAAAATCCGGAGTAAGAGCCGAATTGTGTTCAATCTCGTCAATTCGCGATATGCCAAATGTTATGGCTGCATGGCAAAGAGGTTTTCCGTTTTGAAACGAGATCAGGTTTTCGGAGATGGGAGCGGATTTGGGCGCGAATATCACATCAATGCCATTGTCGCGCTTCTCATAGCGTAATTCGGCGACGGGCGATCCGTCCGTATTGAGCGATACAATAAATTCTCTTAAAAGCGGCGTTGCGGAGGAAACGATTGGGAATGTTTCGGCCGAAAGCGCCGAAGAACTATTGTGGGACATAACAAACCCCACCCGTTTTCCGCGGGCCGTAAGCGCATGCGCGAGAATTTCGGCGGAGGCCAGACAATCAAAAGACGGCCCTGGAGGAAGAATAAACGCTATATGATTTCCGTGCTCTATCAGCTGAATGGCTTTTTGAATATCCATGGTCGCTTGTTTATGCGGTTTCTCGTACATTTTCAATTTTAGACACGACTCGTCAACTCCTGCGGTTGACTCGCTAAAGGTCGGACGCGAAACCGAGCACTCAATTTCTCAATAAATAGTTCCCGAGCTTGTCGAGGGACTACTTTTAGAGGGATGCAATTGTCCTAAAGGGTTGAGTGCTCGGACCGAGCTTTCGCGTCCTCCCATTGTCTAAAATTGAAAACGTACTCGACCGCATCACTCACTTATAAAGCGTTCTTAATGTAGTATTCGTAGCGCGTTGGCGCGTATACGTCAACTAAAATAGTTATCCACAAGACACCGAATAAATGTCGGAATATTTTCCGGCAAAACACTTCATTTTTAAGAAAAAATGCGGTATGGTTATCGCATGCAGATTCGTACCGAAAGCGCAAAAGATACCAAGCGATTGGCGGCGGACTTTGCTGAAAAAGTTGTTACGGACTTGAAGCGTAATTCGGCGGCTGTTGTTGCGCTTGAGGGAGATCTGGGCGCGGGCAAAACCACGTTTGTGCAGGGCTTCGCGCGTGCCCTTGGCGTTAAAGAAAATGTACTAAGCCCCACTTTTGTTTTAATGAAAGTTTATAAAGTTGGGTGTCAGATGTCAGGTGTCAGGTGTTATCCAAAACACCTGATTCACATTGATTGCTATCGCCTTGATTCACCCCAAGATTTATTGCATCTTGGATTCAAAGATTTACTGAAGGATAAAGACGCCATAATTCTTATTGAATGGGCCGACAGGATCAAAAAAATTATTCCTACAAAAAATATTTTTTGGATCAAGTTTCGTCACGGAAAACTGCCTTCGGTTAGGACAATATCCATTCGGCAGGGGCAAGAAACATAAAAGGCGTCAAGGGGTGTAGAGTATAAGATAAAATAGAGATTATGAATACAACAATTCTAATAATAGGCGTTGTTAAAAAGAGTAATCAGGTGCTTCTCCGAAAGAAACCACCAGGAGTAGGCCCCTATAAGGAGCCGTGGTATTTATTTGGTGGCAAGATAGAACTCGAAAAAGAGGCACCCGAAGAAGTAATCCAGAGAACTATAAAAGAGCAGGCAGGTATTGATGTAAAAATGACGCAAAGACTTGGTTGGGATACAGAGGTTAAACCCAGTGAGCAAGAAGTAGAAACATTTTATATTTATCTGGATACGCTTTGCGAATACATTTCCGGAGAATTAAAACCAGGGCCCGGTATATTTCATCTCGAATGGGTAGATATAGAAAAACTCGGAGAATATGAACTTAATCCCCCCACAAATAAATTATTCAGAAGGGTTGGATATTTGAAAGATTAGCCCTGTGCGCGCGGCAACAAGCAACATAGATGCCATAAATGCGCCTAAACCATGAAAAAATTAATTTTAATTGATGCTCATGCCATAATCCATCGGGCATTCCATGCCCTGCCGTCCTTGACGACTCCGGCCGGGGAGCCGATAAACGCAGTTTACGGATTCACCATGATTCTTTTGCGGATTTTACGCGAGTTAAAACCGGATTACATCACGGCGGCTTTTGATATGCCCGGACCCACTTTCCGGCATGTTGCGTACGAACGATATAAAGCTACGCGGCCCGAAACGCCCTCGGATTTAACAAGCCAATTTTCTAAAGTTCGGGAAGTTCTGAACGCATTTCAAATTCCGTATTTTGAGAAAGCCGGATATGAGGCTGATGATATTATTGGGACGATTTCAGCCCAACTTAAGAAAGACAAAAAAGTGGAAGTAATTATTGTGACCGGAGATGCGGACGCATTTCAGCTTGTGCGAAAAAATTTGAAAGTGTATTCCATGCGCAAGGGCATAACCGATACCGTAATTTATGATGAAGTGGCGGTGCGCGAACGATTTGGGTTCGAGCCGGCACAACTTATTGATTATAAAGGATTACGCGGCGATCCGTCGGACAATATTCCGGGCGTTAAGGGAATCGGCGAGAAAACCGCGACCGAACTCCTTAAAAAGTTTGATTCAATAGAGGGCGTTTATAAAGCGCTTAAAAGGCAAGACAAAAAAATTTCCGAATCAATTGCCGAGAAATTGAAAGCAGGCGAGGAAGAAGCCCGATTTTCCAAGGAACTTGCCCGAATCCATTCGGATGTTCCAATTGAATTCAAGCTTGGGGATTTGTCGTGGGGAGGCGATGTTTCGGGCCTCGCGGTTCGCGAGTTGTTTCGGAAGTTCGGTTTTTTCAGTTTACTTAAGCGTCTGGGTGATGCCAAAGATATGACTGTGATCATGTTCGAAAAAAAGAAGACAGCTCAACAGGGTGAACTTCTTGAGATCGCGGGAAAAACAGGGACAGGCATTCGTGTTTTAAAAACCCCGGCGGACCTGGAAGATTTTTTTAATAGATCCAAGCCGCAAAACGCAGGATTACTTTTGCATGAAGGAGTCCTTTTTATGGTTGCGGAGAAGGCCGGTGCGGTGGCCTCCTTCGACCCATCTATTTTTCGTGATAAACAAGCAAGAAATATTTTAGAGAAACACCCCGGGTGGTACGCACATGATGGCAAGACAGTTCTCCGGTTTTTAAGAGCCCGAGGCTTGGTGATTCAAGGGATTTATTTTGATACCGCGCTTGCCGCATATTTGACAAGCCAGTTTCTGCGGGATTTTTCCTATCTCGGGATTTGTTCAAGAGAACTCGGGAGAATGGTGGCGCAGGATCCGCGGGAAGAATTTTCTCATTTTTTTGAAGTTGCCGCTTCACTGGATGAAAAATTAAACGAGGGTAAAGTCCGCAGTGTTTTTTCTGATGTAGAAATGCCGCTAATTCCAATTTTAGCCGACATGGAAGAGAAAGGAATTCGGCTTGATAAAAAATTCCTGGCCGGGCTTTCTCAAAAAATAGAATCAGGGCTGGACCGGATCACTAAAGAAATTTACAAGGACGCCGGAGAACAATTCAATATAAATTCTTCCCAGCAATTATCGCGAATTCTTTTTGACAAACTGCTTTTGGCAACCAAAGGGCTGCGTAAAACCGACAAAGGAGGAGTTGTTTCTACTCGTGAGTCGGAACTTGAGAAATTAAAGGACAAACACAAAATCATCCCAAAAGTTCTGGATTACCGCGAACTTATGAAATTAAAAACAACTTACGTTGATACGTTGCCCGCTTTAGTTGATACTAAAACCGGCCGTTTGCATACCACATTCAATCAGACCGGCACCGCTACGGGGCGCTTGTCTTCTCAAAATCCGAATTTACAAAATATCCCGATAATGTCCGAATACGGCAAAGAGATCCGTAAAGCGTTTGTCGCCGAAGAAGGATATTTGCTGGTTTCATTCGACTATTCCCAGATCGAGTTGCGAGTTGCCGCCCATATTGCCAATGACAAAAAGATGATCGAGGCCTTTTTAAAGGGGTTTGATATTCATAAAATGACCGCCGCCGAAATTTATAATATTCCATTAGATAGGGTTACGCCGGAATTGCGGCGCGCCGCCAAAACCCTTAATTTCGGCGTGCTTTACGGCATGGGGCCGCAGGCGTTTAGCGAGGCAACCGGCATGTCGCCTGAAAAAGCCAAAGAATTTATCCGCGCCTATTTCCATAATTTTTCCGGAATTGCCGCGTATATCGAACAAACCAAGCGGTTTGCGGAGGAGCGCGGTTATGTTGAAACAATTTTCGGCAGACGCCGTTATATTCCCGAAATTTTATCTCCGAATTGGCAGATGAAGCGCGAGGCCGAGCGCATGGCCGTGAATATGCCGGTTCAAGGAACCGCCACCGGCGATATTATAAAAATGGCCATGATAAAGATTGATGCGCGGGTCCGTAAGGAGAAACTGGAAGGCGAAGTCCGTATGCTTTTACAGGTGCATGACGAACTTTTGTTTGAGATAAAAAATGAGGCGGTCAAAAAATACGCCCCGCAAATAAAAGAAACAATGGAGAATGTTGTGAAATTAAAAGCACCGCTTGTTGTGGACGTAAAAGCCGGGAAGAGTTGGGGCGAGCAAACGCTTTTGAATTAAGAATTATGAATTAGGAATTATGGTGCAGGAAACGCGAATTTGCCAGAATTGTAAAAATCCGTTCGTCATTGAACCGGAGCCACAGCACCAGAGCAAAGCTCGGTGCCGGACTTCGCTTGTTTGTACTCAACATCATGTCTGATTCAGAAACAAAGATTTGCCAGAATTGCAAGACGCCATTCATCATAGACGCTTCGGATTTTTTGTTTTATGAGAAAATCCATGTCCCGCCGCCGACGTTTTGTCCGCGGTGTCGTTTAATACGCCGGCTTGCTTGGTTCAAGGCGTTTCGTCTTTATAAACGAAAATGTGATCTTTGTAAAAAAGATAAAATTTCTATGTACCGTGCGGATGCGCCACATACCATATATTGCAACGAGTGCTGGTGGTCGGATAAATGGGACGCGATGGATTATGCGCGCGAATATGACTTTTCCCGTCCATTTTTTGAGCAATTTAACGAACACATGCATAAAGTGCCATTGATGGGACTCGCCATTTCAAAAACAGTTACCGAATTATCGCCTTATACAAATCACTGTGACCATTCCAAAAATTGTTATCTTATTTTTTACTCGGATTATTGCGAAGACGTGCAATATGGTTTTTATCTTACTCGGGACAAGTCGTTGCTGGATTGCAGTATTATTTGGGAGTGTGAGCAGTGCTACGACAGTATGAATGGATTTCGAAATTATCAGGTGCACGGATCACGCGGTAATGTGCATACCTCGGTTGACTGTTATTTTATTAAGGATGCAAAAGGAGCGCAAAACTGTTTCGGATCGTGCAATCTACGCAACAGCAAATATGTCCTTTTTAACCAACAGTTGACGGAAGAAGAATATAAAGAGAAGTTAAGTAAAATTGATCTGGGTTCATATAAAACATATCAGGAAATGAAGGCAAAATCCGAGGATGTTTGGAAGAACTCTCCTCCGCTCCCTTGTTATGATTATATGTTTAATGAGAATTGTACCGGTAGCTATGTTTTTCAATCCAAAAATTGTAAGGAATGTTACGATTCTGCATATTGCGAGGATTCAAAGTATGTAATGCTTATTAAAGCCCCGCAAGTTAAAGACAGCTATGACTATACCGATTGGGGAGAGGGGGCGGAAAGAATTTATGAAGGCATTACTGTGGGTAACGGCGTGATGGATGTGCGATTCAGCCAGGATATCCACTACAGTCATCATGTGGAATATTCCAAAAGCTGTATGGCAAGTTCCAATCTTTTGGGATGCATCGGGTTGCGGAATAAAGATTATTGTATTTTCAACAAAAAATACGAAAAGGCCGACTTTGAAAAAATGCGCAAAAGAATAATTGATCAGATGACAGAGCGGCCGTATATTGATCAGGCGGGCAGGATATACAAGTACGGAGAATTTTTTCCGATGGAATTGTCCCCGCACGATTACAATGATACGTTTGCGCACATGTTCCGGCCGTTAAAAAAAGATGAGGCGATGGCAGCGGGACTTACTTGGGTTGATGACCTTGCGAGCGATTATAAGACGACTAAAGACGCCAAGGATTTGCCGGATCATATTCGGGACGCCGGGGATGAAATTTTGGATGACGCGATTCGGTGCGAAACGTGCCCGCGCGGATATAAAATCACCAAGCAGGAACTCCAATTCCTGCGTCATCATAATTTTCCGCTTCCGCGCCGCTGCCCCTTTTGCCGTATTGAAGAAAAAGTTAAACGCTGGGTCTGGCAAATGAATCTAGTGGAGCGCATATGTGATAAATGCGGAAAGAATTTCAGGACAAATTACCGCGTTGAGGATGCGCCCAAAATATATTGCAAGGAGTGTTATTTGAACGAAATTTTATGATCATTCGCCTTTTTGATTCAAAAATTGAAAAATTTATTGAATCCCTTGAGCCAGCTGTTGCCGCCAAAACGTTGCGGACGATTGATTTGCTGGAAACATTTGGAAATCAGCTGGGACTGCCCCACAGCAAAAAAATTGGCGACCATCTCTTTGAACTTCGAGTCAGGGGAAAAGAAGAAGTAAGGATTATTTATACATTTCATGGGGGCGGGGCGGTTTTGTTGCACGGATTTATAAAGAAATCTAGACGTATTCCTCCAAAAGTTATGGCATTGGCGCGACAAAAACTTGGTACGCTTGACGAAGCATAACATATACGTTATATTGGGATTATATGAAAAACTACACACAATTTAAACAGCGACTCCTCAAAAATAGGGCATTGCGGAGTCACTATAATACGTTAAATCCGGAATTTGAAATGATCACGCTTCTTATTAGAAAACGGCTTCAACGGGGATTAACTCAAAAAGATCTTGCGCGGAGGATCGGTACAAAACAGGCCTCTATTTCCCGTTTTGAATCGGGAATCTATAACCCAAGCCTCGGATTTCTGTATAAAATTGCTGGCGCGCTTAATGCGCGAATCAGGGTCTCGGTGGACGTGAAATAATGCCTCATGCAGAACAAAAAGCATGCCAAAATTGTAAAAACGAGTTCACTATCGAACCCGAGGATTTTTCGTTCTACGAAAAAATAAAAGTCCCGCCGCCGACCTGGTGCCCGGAGTGCAGGTTCCAGAGAAGAATGAGCGTTCGTAACGAAAGAAGTTTATATAAACGAGTGTGTGATCTATGCAAGAAGGACATTATATCAATGTATTCCGCTGGTAAGCCATTCCCGGTTTATTGTAAGGATTGCTGGTGGTCAGATAAATGGGATGCGGCCGAATATCAGACTGAATACGATTGGAATAAAACATTCTTTAAGCAATTTAGGGAATTATTAGAAAAAGTTCCACGACCCAATCTAATTTTTTCAAATGCTGTCAATTGCGACTATTGTAACTATTTTGCCGACGGCAGAAATTGCTATCTGTGTTTTGGGTCGATAGAAGTTGAAAATTGTTTGTATGGCTCTCCTTATCAGTCAAAAGATTGCGTTGACACTCATTTAGTTAGAGAAAGCGAGCTTTGTTATCAGAGTATAGACGGAGATAAATTATATCGGTGTTTTCACACGCAAGATTGCTCGAACTCGATAAACTTATTATATTGTTTCGATTGTAAAAATTGCCAGGAATGTATCGGGTGCGTTGGCTTACGCAATAAGTCCTACCACATTTTTAATCAATCTTATTCGAAAGAAGAGTATAACAAAAAGAAAGAGAAAATATTTGGTTCGGGAACAAAGGGCTTTGAGGAAATAGAAAAGAAATTCGCCAGATTTAAACTGGAATTTCCACATAAGTACTCTACTATTCTGCAGTCACACAAAGTTTCAGGAGATCACATTGTTAATTCGAAAAAATCCCAGTTTTGTTTCGATGTAAAAGATTTGGAGGACAGCAAATATTGTGTACGTATAATTAGCGCTAAGGATATTTATGATACCAACTATTGCGAATATCCAGAATTATGTTACGAGCATATCGGGTACTGGAAAAATAATAGTGTAAAATTTACCAATACTCTAGGAGAATCAAATTTTTCTTCTCATTCTGACTTTTGTGTTGGCTCTTCCTCCCTCTTCGCTTGTATTGGTCTGCGCTCGAAATCCTACTGCATCCTCAACAAGCAATACACCAAGGAAGAGTATGAGAAGTTGGTTCCTCGCATCATAGAGCATATGAACTCCATGCCCTATATTTCAGAAATCCGAAATTCTAAATCCGAAATCCGAAAGATTGTCTATAAATACGGAGAATTTTTCCCTCCGGAACTCTCCCCATTCGCATATAACGAAACCATAGCCCAGGAATACTTCCCTTTAACCAAGGAACAAGCCCAAGATCAGGGTTACTCCTGGAAAGACCCCGAACCCCGAAACTATCAGATAACCCTCAAAACTGAAGACATCCCTGATCACATTAAGGACGTCAATGATTCTATTCTCAAAGAGATCATCCAATGTGACCATTGGCCACTTGGAAACTTAGTTTCCAAGTGTAATGAGCAGTGTACCCAGGCCTTCAAGATAATCAAACCCGAACTGGAGTTCTACCGTAAAATGAACCTCCCGCTACCCCGTTTATGCCCCAACTGCCGTCATTATCAGAGAATCAAGCAAAGAAACCCCCTAAAACTGGGGCACCGTACCTGTGAATGCGAGGGTCAAAAGTCAAAAGCTAAAGGACCAAACCAATATATAAATACAACCGAGCATTCCCACGGACCAAGTCTTTGCCCCAATGAGTTTGAGACATCTTATGCTCCGGAGAGACAGGAGATAGTTTATTGCGAGGCCTGTTACAATGCGGAGATTATTTAGATAAAGACAGGCTGATGTCTCGCCGAAGCTTTAGCGAAGGCGGACGATGTCTCGCCGAAGCTTTAGCGAAGGCGGACGATGTCTCG
>JACPBG010000010.1 GCA_016180435.1 Candidatus Sungiibacteriota bacterium | reverse complement strand
AAACGAATTGTTAAATGGTTAAATTGTTAAATTGTTGAAAAAACAACGTAACAATTTAACAATAAGCGAGCGTTTTACCCCCACACCAATCAGCGCATCTCACTGTTTTGCCGTAATCCACCATATGAAGGAAAGCGCCTCGCCACACTCAATTTTGTCTCTATGGTTTTTCCTTCAGCGCAAAACAATGCGCTGATTGGTGTGGGGGTTTAGCGAGCGATAGCAATTTAACAATTTTTGCGTTGATTTTGCGTTCGTGACTTTCTCCACTCCTCTATCTTCTTATGGTCTCCGGAGCGCAGTACTTCGGGAACGCGGTAGGTCTTTTTTTTGTAGGTAAACGATTCAGGGCGCGTATACACCTCGGGAGATGCCGCCCGCGATTCTTCAAGCGATTCGCTTTTTCCAAGAACTCCGGGTATCTGCCGCGTCACCGCGTCAACGACGACCATCGCCGGCAACTCACCTCCGGAGAGAACATAGGGACCGACAGAAATTTCCTGAATCATGAATCTTGAATCATGAATCACGGATAACACACGCGCGTCAATTCCTTCATAATGTCCTGCGATAAGAATAATGGTATCGTATTTTGACAATTCCAGTGCGTGTTCTTGCGTGAATTGTTCCCCTCTAGGGGATAACAAGAGAATTTTTGTTCGCTTGATTCTTGATTCTTTATTCTTAATTCTTCTCAAAGCGGCGAACACCGCTTTGAGAATTGGTTCCGCTTTCATGACCATTCCCGGGCCGCCGCCGTATGCCTTGTCGTCGGTAATGCGGTGTTTATCACGCGTAAAATCGCGCGGGTTCAGGAATGACATGTAGCAATTTAACCATTTAACAATTTTTTTTCTATATACGAAACAACGAACCCCTCATCCAACCCGAGCGAGTCGGGGTGCGAATGAGGGGTTCGCTCTTTTTTATTCTATTTTTCCTCCGAAGGAGGACCCGCCTCCGGCGGGCTAAATTCTAAATTCCAAATTCCAGTTTAGAGCTTAAACTCTTCGTCAACCGCTTGCGCCATGCTTCGCTTGCCGCCGACTGGCTCGTTAATCTTCAAGTTCACGCGCGCGTGATTCCGGAGACCCACGACGCGGAGAAGCGTGCGGATTGCCTTTGCGGTGTTCCCACTCTGGCCAATCACGGTGCCCATGTCAACCGCATCTACATCAAGTGTTAAAAGGACGCCCATCTCGTCAACAACACGGTTGACGCGAACGGCTTCCGGCTTTGATACCAACGCTTTCACCACGTATTCTAGAAATGCCTGGTCAGTATATGATTCTGCCATATGCCTTACTATATTACTTATAATATCAGGAACGCTTTTTAATATAGTTTAACGCCATTTACTTGTCAAGTCGCTCGTAGCGCAAAGCGTAAAACAACAATGCAAAAATTGTTAAATTATTACCGTTCGCTACGCTCGCTTATTGTTAAATTGTTGAAAAACAATGTAGCAATTTAACCATTTAACAATTCGTTTTTGATTTTGCGCTATCTTTACTCATACTAA
>JACPBG010000009.1 GCA_016180435.1 Candidatus Sungiibacteriota bacterium | reverse complement strand
AGTAAAAATATGGGTGACTCGCTTAAAAATTTGTTTCAGGCCGAACGCTCGATAAAGCACTTTATTTTATTTTTAGCGTTTGCGGTGGCAGCCGCCGTATTTGTCGTAAGCAAGGGCCAGGAAAGCGTTGCGGATATTGAAGCGCTTGATAATTCACAAAATTTTATTCTGCGAAGACAGCTTTTGCGCGGAGGAATGGGGGAGAATATTGATATGTCTGCCTGGAAGGCGTATTTGAATGCCGGCCGTCAATCGCTTGCTTTGCCAAGATATGAATTGCGATACCCCGGGAGTTTTGCGCTTGCGGAAAGTAATGAATATTCAAGTTTTTCGTCCAGGTCCGGGCATTGTAAGCTTTTGGTAGGGGTACTAGGCAGAGAAATTGATTTTACGGTAAAAAATCAAACTAATGAGACGGTAAATCCTTTCAGTATTGCGGTCCTGGAGCTTGGCGATCAGTGGTCTGATTTGAAAAAATTCCGGTATTATCTTTTTTCCGACACCCTGCGAAGAATCAGCATTGAGGGTGAGGCCGATACTCCCGGGTGTCTGGATATTTTGCGCGGCATGATCTCAACATTTAAATTTATAAAATAACATGCCCATAAATCCAAAACAAAAATTAGTTAGGAGGGTGAAAAAATATTTTTATGCCTATTAACCCTAAAATAAATTTAGTTCCTGATGTGTTAGATCTCGCTAAAGTCGAGCAGGCGCCGACGCGGAAGGGATACGGTGAGGGTTTGCTGGAAGCGGGGGAGAAAGATTCGCGCGTGGTGGCTTTGTGCGCGGATTTGACAGAGTCCACCCAAATGCATCTTTTCGCTAAAAAATTTCCGCAAAGATTTATTGAAATGGGTGTGGCTGAACAAAATATGGCCGCAGTTGCTTCGGGACTTGCGAGTTACGGAAAAATTCCTTTTATTTCCAGTTACGCCATGTTTTCTCCGGGAAGAAATTGGGAGCAGATAAGGACGACAATTTGCTATAACAATGTTCCCGTAAAAATTGCAGGCTCGCACGCCGGAGTTTCCGTTGGCCCGGACGGCGCCACGCATCAGGCGATTGAAGATATTGCCATTATGCGTCCGATCTCGAATATGACGGTGATAAATCCATGCGATATG
>JACPBG010000003.1 GCA_016180435.1 Candidatus Sungiibacteriota bacterium | reverse complement strand
GGCGTTTACGTTAAAAGCGTCTGCCGCATTGTTTCCAAGATTCAAAGATGAACCCAAAGCCGAGAAATTCTCGGTAACAGCCAGATTCTGGGTAATGCCGAGATTAGTTCCGATCTGCAGATTAGCTTGAATCGTAGATGTTCCGGTGGTGGTTCCTACGTGCAATAGTCCCTGGGAGAGGATGGCTGATCCGGTGGCAGAGACCGAGAGGAATGAATTTCCGTCCGCTCTTTGAACGTCAAATATATTAGCGCTGGTTCCTCCGCCGGATCTGAAGATAGCGGCTGTGGCTGAAGTGGAAGTTGCCAGAACACTTAATCCGGCCGGAGAGAATGGAGTGGATTGTCCGATAGCTACCTGGTCTCCGGCAGTTAAGAGACGCACCGCTGTTCCATCATCAATCCAGCCGGAAGCAGCGCCACCTGCTCCGGCGTTGGCAGCACAGGTGTTATCAGATCTCCGAAGGTGGAGGTTCCGATGCCTACGGCTCCGGATCCCAGAGGAGTGGTAGCCAGAGTGTTAAAAGATAACAACGCGAATGTTCCGGTGGCCGTGGTGGAGGTGGCGAAAGTAAAGGAAGTGGAGGCGGTGTTTAATATGGTAGAGGTGGATTGTCCCGCAATTCTGAATTCAGTGGTTGTGCCGTCAAACCTTATTAGAGTTCCAGTGGCAGTGAGATTTCCGCCGAGGAATGTTTCTCCGCCTACGGTGAGTTTGGCTCCGGGGGATGAAGTACCGATACCGAAACGGCTATTGACCGGATCAACTGCGAGAAAATCAATAGGATCAATCACGGCCGGAGCGGAATAATATGCAAGACGATTAGTAGTTCCAATGTTAACTCCTCCGCCGGAGCCAATCGCACCGGCGCATTGGCCTCCCGGCAAACGAAAACAACCATCCGCAATTTGTATACCATTGGCAAACGTAGATGTTCCTAATCCTTGTACGCTAATTACACCGGTGGTTTCAATTACTCCCGGAGCCGATGTTGCTCTTCCAATACCAAGACCTCCGGTAAGATATATATCTCCTCCAACAGATGTGGTAGTGGCGGGAGAAGACGTGCCAACGCCCAAATTTCCTCCAACAAAGAAAAGGTTATATGCATTATCCACGATATCGGCTCCGGACGTATAATAAGCAAGCTGTCCCCCGCCTCCCGGCATTACCACTCCTGATCCGCCCGCTGATCCCACCGCATCCTGACCGCAAACAATTCTTCCGGCCGGATCGGTTTCCAAAACCCCGGAACCGGAACAATCAATGATGGTTTGCAACAAAGTTGCGGCGGCAAATTTTGCATCACCCGTGACTCCAAACGCCCCGTTCACCGAAAGAAGTTCTGAAGGATTCAGGGTGCCGATTCCAACCCGTCCGGATTTCGCGGCCAAATACACGGACGTGCTTGCCGTAATCGTTCCGTCAAAAGTTGAGGTGCCGAACACATCCATTTTTCCGGAAACAAGCGCATTCCCGGAAATGAAGGTATCTCCGGATACATCCAAGATCCCGTCCACATCCACGCGTCCAGCCAAACTGGAACTTCCCACTACGGAAAATAAAGCAGGCGGGGCCGAGGTGCCGATTCCCACTGATCCTCCGCCGGTAATTACAAATTTAGCAGAACCGCTCGCATTCTGCGCTTCAAAAATATTTTGCGCCGCGTCGGAAGAGGCCGCCACCGCAAAACGGGCGGATACGGAAGTAGTTCCAATACCAACTGCGCCCTCGCCCCGGGTAGAAATAATAACAATCGGACTTCCGGTGGCGGAGGGTGAAATGGTCCAAGCATTGGCAAGATCGGATGAAAGAAGAAAAGAACTTGTGGAAGCAAAATTAAGGGCAGCCGGCCCGTTAAAAGTAAGCACAGAGCTGGACGGCGTGCCGAGGAAAATCCCGCCTCCGATTTCCAGCGAAAGCTCCGGATCACGCGTAACAATCCGATCTCCGCTACGGGCCCAAAACTCCTGGGAAATTACCGGGCGCTGGGGATCACCTGTCACAAGTATCCCGTCTCCCGCGGATACATTATATACAATGTTAGAGGCGATAATCGTGCCCTGCCCCAAATCAATGTCGGTTCCCCGCAAAATTCCCCTGACAGTGATTTCGCTGGAAAATTCCGCTTGCCGCCGGAAAAGGCTCGGAGCCGCAATCGTTACTCCCGGCGCGACAGATGATGAGGGCAAAGATTCAACCGAACGGTTTTTATTTCGTATGGCCTGGCCGTCAAGCGCCGCAGTTTTTTCCGGCGCGCTTCCGCGTCCGAACAGACGCTGAAAAAATGAAACGCTTTCTTCCATAATCGCCGCCAAAAAGGAACGGGATGGAGCCGAAATCCTTTCTTCTTGCGCGACTCTCTCATTCGGCGGGATCTCGTTTGAAAAAATAGAAGCATTGGCCACCGGAGCTAGAGAAAATAAAAATACAAGACATAACAAAATGGAAATAAATGTTTTAAAATCCGAAATCCGAAATCCGAAATCCGAAACAATATCCAAATCCAAAATTCCAAATCTTAAACGATTTTGTTTTTGAAAATTAGAGCTTTGAATTTGTTTCAAATTTAGATATTCTAACTTAGATTTTTGAGTTGGATTTTGCATTTAGCGTAAAATTCCCGCATATACTTCCACTTTATTTTCTTTAACCTTCAACACGCCGGAATTTAGCGGAATTTCTTTTAAAGGCGAGCCAGGAATTTTCAAAACAACTGAATTTCTTATCAACGAAATAAAATTGGCATGCAGGGGCAGGACGTCAAAAGGGCCTTTTTCATTGAAAGAAGATACGGCCTCGGCATTTCCCTGAAATAAAATTCCTTCGCGATCGCGAACCGTGACGGAGAGATTAAGATTATTTTTGTTTATTGAGTTATTCATATGCATTAAAAGACGCACAAAACACAGAAACCAGAATACAAACCAGGACTAAAATTCCTAATTCACCTAATTCCTAATTCACCTAATAAAATTCTCAATGCCTAATTCTCTAATTTTTTCTTCGCTTCTGTCTCTTTGGATTTTTTGATAATTGTAGTGAAAATCAAGTTCAATTCATGCGCTTCTTTCCAAAGTTTTCGAGCTTCTGCGGCGGATTCCGGCGATGCTACAACAGACATACGCAGGAAATGTTTTGATTCCTTGGCCTCTTTATTGGCAATCGCCATTTTGTGCATAAAATCCTTGTTGCTTTCGGCGCAATCAGCTTCACAGTAATTAGAGCCTACAGCGGTTCCCGCTCCTACCAGTTGAGGAATAATGCGCTGTGTAATGTCATTTCGGGGTAATTTTTTAGCAAAATAAATGATATCTTCCCCGAACTTTGCAGTTCTTTCTTCAAGATCATATTTCTTTGGATTCTCGTTGTTGGGCATTTTATTAGAAATTAGGTGAATTAGGAATTAGGTGAATTTATCTTATTTGTTTAATACTTCCCACATAAAGAAATTTATCAGCCGGAACATCGTCATATTTGCCGGCCAGAATTTCGTTAACTTCACTAATGGCGGTTTTCAGCGGAATATATTGTCCTTTCCCGCCGGTCTGGTCCTCGGCTACAAAAAGCTGCTGAGTAAGAAAATTCCTCAATTTCTTAGAACGCTGATAAGCGGTGCGATCTTCCACGGAAAGTTCCGCCTCCCCGACTAAAGAAACCACCCGGTCCAAAGAAAGCGCTTTTTTCAGAAGCGCCTGGGAAGAACGCGCGGTCTGGTAATGAAGTTCTCCGGCGGTTTGGGGCGAGAGGGCGGATGAAAATGAAGCCAGAGGATCTACGGCCGGAAGCAGATTTTGCTGATACAGATCTCGGGAAAACACCACCGCCGAATCAAGGTGCGTAAATACCGACTGGACCGCGGCATCGGTTATGTCGTCATTCGGAATATACACGGTCTCAACCGCGCTTATAGAATGCGAAACGTTTGATGCCAACCGCGCATGAAATGCGGCCATTTCAGAAGTAAGCGTGGGCTGATATCCGTCTTCAGACGGAATAGTCCGCATAACCACCGCAAGTTCATTGCCCGCCTGCGCAAACCTGAATATGTTATCCATAAAAAACAGAACGTCGGTCTGCAATGCATTCAGAAAATATTCAGCGGTGGTAAGCGCGGAATAAGCGGCGAGAGAACGAAGCGCCGGCGGCGCGCCCATGGGCCCTAAAATAACCGCAACCGAATCCAGAACATTTTTTTCAGTCAAGACCTCCACAAGTTCATGCCCCTCGCGAGTGCGTTCGCCCACCCCCGCGAACACCGAAACAACTCCGCTGGCTTTTTTCAAAACCACGATATTATGTATGAGTTCGGTAAGCATAACGGTTTTACCGACTCCGGCGCCTCCCAGGAGGCCGATCTTGCCTCCTTTCAGAAAAGGGCAGAAAAGATCAATAATTTTAATTCCGGTTTCCATTATTTCCTGCTTAGCCGAAATCTCAACATAGGGGGGGCCCTCGCGATAAACCGGATTACGGCCCTCAAGCGAGGGGGGCGGTCCGCCATCCAGCGGATTTCCAAACATATCAAATACTCTTCCCAAAAAGCCGCGCCCCACCGGAATGGACAACTGCTCTCCGGAATTAAGGGCTCGCGCGCCGCGGCGCAACTTTAAAGAAGATCCGAATACAAAACAAAAATAAGCATCTTCGCGGGATGAAACGCGGACTTCCAGACGAACCGAGGGATCGTCCTCCAAAACCAGAATGTCATGCAAAGACGGCTTGGCAGTCAAAAATTCGACTTCCGCGATCTGCCCCTCAACGCCTATAATTGTCCCGTAATTTGTATTCATCCCGTTAGAAGTCCTTTAACTCCAAAATCAAATTTGAAATTGAGAACTTTGACTATTAACCAATCCCGTGAAATATTTAGACATAAACTTCTAACGGGATTCATGATTAAATTTATCAACGAATAACGGTAAAACATCGTCGAATAACGAATCTCGTACGAATATACGAATTACGAATTCCAGTATTCGTAAATTCGCGAAGGATTCGTTATTCGCTGATGTTACCCCCAAAGAGCTACGCCGCTCATGGCATTTATCTGCTTTTTATTGGAAAGCTGATGTCCGGCTTGACGCTGCTTAAAAAACGAGCGGCGCAAGGCATCATCAACATTTGTGGATGCGCGATCAAGTACCATTAAACGGCTTGCCACTTTAGCAAGACGCGACTCATAAAAAACCTGCCCCAGAAGCGATGCAAAAATCTCACTTTCGAAAAAAACCATTATATCCTCAAGCGATGGCTCAAAGATGTAGGACACCGACCCCGAAGCCTCTTCCCCCAACAGACGCTCGTCCCCCGAAACACGCGATAATGCCGGATGCTGATCAATAAAACTGCGAAATGCTCCGTGAAATACCACGACATTCTCATACTGATGGAGAAATTTTGTAATTTCCTCCAAATCGGCGCGCGAAACATGGGTGTCGGGAAAATCAAAATACGAAAATTTCTTTTGCGGCATGGCGGATTCAAATAACATCCTGCCCACCCTGCCGACTATCACGCAATCCGCATCGCTCCAGCGGATGTTCTTAACAAATAAAGCGAATGTCTTGCCGATAATTTCCCCGTAAAGTCCGGTGTTAGACGAAAGCAGGACATAAACGGTTTTGCCGTTTCTCCGGATCAGCGATAAAGATTTGGCTTTAGCTCCGTCGGCCAACGCCTGTTTTATTCCCCGCTTGACCATAAGGGAGCGCAGATCTTTTGCGTAAGCTGATTTTATTTCGGCAAAAAGATCAGACAGGCCGGCATAAAATTCGCGGTTTTGCAGAACTGAATTTCGAATTCGGCGTATGGTCATGGCGGCAATGCCCTCATACGTTTCGATAAGAATACGAAGTACTGAAAGACGCTCTGTTTCTTCAAAAATGTTTCTTCGAATCATGCGGTTTGTGCCATTGAGGCTAAACCTCGATAGTAAACTATCGAGGTTTAGCCTCTACTGGCGAGACCGATACGCCAAAATCCCTTACTCTTTCCAAGAGCGCCGGCAGGCTATTTGCGCCGCCGATTACCTGCTCAACGCGATTACGAAAATCCCGGTTGGTCTCATGTAAAAAAACGTTTTTCTGAATTGTGGAACGCATCTCCAGGGAAGACATATTTTCCCACATATCGCCCCAAGCCATGCCGAATAACAGAAGCTGCAAATTGGATGCGAGAGAATCGTATACGGTCTGATCGAGAAACTGCATAACGCGTTCTTCTTTGGCAAAAATTTTTCTGACATGCTCCCCGAGCTCTGCGCCGAAACTCGCAAAATTATGCAGCGCATTGGCCTCGCGCAAAAATGATATAAGCGCCCGGCCGATTTCAAGTTTCAATGCGGATTGTACCTGATGCCCCACGCGGGTTACCGATAAAAATGGATCCACGGCTGGCCGCCGCCCTTCCACAAATAGGCGGTGATCGAAAAAAAGATGGCCATCGGTCATAGACATGAGGTTAGTTTGAATGTACCCGGTCAAATCCCCCTCCACGGTTTCAATCACCGGAAGGCAGGTTATCGCCCGCTCACCGCGCGCGTGCTTAAAATTTCCGGCACGCTCAAGCAAACGCGCATGCGCGTAAAATATATCGCCCGGATATGAATTTCTGCCGGGATATCTGCGCCCCAGAAGAGAAATCTCGCGATAGGCCTTGGCGTGAAGAGACAAATCGTCCAGCACAAGAAAAACATCATTCCCCGCATCCCGAAAATACTCCGCAATGGTCATGGCGACATAAGGCGTCAGGTACGCCAAACTTGCCGGATCGTCCGATTCGGAAACAACCATAACTGCTTTTTCAAATATCTTATTCTCCCGCAAAAACCCCTCAACTTGTTTGACCGTGATTTGCGGTTTCCCAATAGCCGCATATACTCCAATCGCGCCCTGACGAACCTGCGTGAGTAACGAGCGCAAAAGAAATCTTGATTTCCCGGTTTTTTGATCGCCGATCACAAGTTCCCGCTGGCCCTTTCCCAAAGGGATCATAAGATCAATGGCGGTGCTGCCGGTTTCGCACGGCCGGCGTATGCGCGCCCGCGACTGGATTCCGGATGGAACAATATCCACCGGACGGCGCTCGCCGCGAAGCGGCAGGGGATGCGATGGATCAAGCGAATGCCCCAGGGGGTCAATAATTGACCCCAGAAGTTCGGGACCCAGGGGAATTTCAAAGCGCGCAGCGCTTCGCGCCAAGCGCGTGCCCACCCGTAAAGGCGTTCGTGAAAAACTTAAAAGCTCCACCGCATCCTCACGTATGGCGGTAACGGTGGAGATCTCGCCGGATTCGGTTAAAACAACCTCTTCCGGCGTGGCGCCCGGCAAACCCTCGGCATATATGATCGGCGGCACGACTTTTTTTACAAAGCCGATTTCACCGATACGATTGAGATAGAAATTGAAATCCTCCACGTTTGCTTCGCAAAAGAACTTAGCATATAGATCTTAGAACTTAGCGAGTAGTTTAATTTTCTAAGTTCTTAGTTCTTGGTTCTAAGTTCTCGTTTACTGGTTTCTCACGGTTACGGCGTGCCGCAACGACTCTTTTATTTTTTCTCTGTCGCGCTCAATCCAGGATGCGATCATCGTTCCCAGGCTTTTTTCCACCAATTTTCCGTGAAATATGATGCGCGCGCCGCCGCGAATCGAGAGGTCGCGCCCTAAGTCCAAAATCATATCCGGCCCTATCTCGCGTTTTACCCATGAACTTATGTAATCGATTGTTTCTCCGGTCGGATCAAACGCAAGCTCAAGACGCAAAATCCGCAAATTCTTGATGGCCCCGCGGAGAGACGCTATGAACGATCTTAAGCCGTCCGCATCCTTTTTAGACAAAAATTTGTCCGCCTCGCCCCCTAACGCAAGATCAATCCTTTGCGGCAGGCGGCTTCGCAATTTATCGCGCAACGCCGAAGGATCACGATAATATATCCCTTCCTCCAAAATATCCGCGCCTTCGCTAAACGCACCTGCGTCTTCCTGCGTCCGAATCTGTTTGATTATTTCATTGATAGAATTTTTTTCTTGCATAACAATTAAACACACTAATCAACGAATGTTTACCCTAATCCACGAATCATGAATACTTTTTAGTTATTTGTGGATTAGTGTGCTCATTAGTGGATTCGTGTACAGGATTTAATCAAAGAATCCTTCCCGCTTGGCTTCTTCCAACGCTTTCAAAACCAGCTCCCGATGACCCTCCAAATCAATGGTTTTACCCAAAACATTGGTTGAAACAAGATAAATAATGCGAAATATGGAGCGCTCCACGCGTTTTATCAAATCCTGTTTATATGCTTCTACCTCCAGGACCACGCTGGATTGCAGGCGCTCAAACTGGGATTTGGCAATGCCCTCAAACTGCCCGACTTCATCCTGCATGAATTTTTCAAATCGCCCCGCGCCTTCCCGCGCGCGATCAGTTAAATGCTGATAAAGCGCGTCCAGATTTTTCAGATAGGTCTTGCGCGCCTCCTCGGTGTAGGCCTGATACGATTTCAAAAATCCTTCGGATATTTTCAAAAGCCGCTCGGTTTCTCCCCTCGAAAATTCCCTCATGACTTTTTCAAATTCTTTTTGAAAATCCCCACGCGACACGGCGGCCTCCTTCATAATTTCGGCAGATGACTCATGGGCCTTTCCGATTATGGCAAGCGACTCTTGGCGGGCCCGGTTTACAATTTCCTCCGCCTCGCGCTCCGCGCGCTCCAGGCGCAAACGCGCCTGATCCCGGGACTGGAAAGTCCGCCTGAAAAATCTGGTTCCCCATAAAATCAAAAACGAAAGCAAACCAATGTTTACCAAAATTACTAAAATAAAAAGATAGGGGGAAACGATGAATGATGGGGTTTCGAAAAACATAGGTGTGATGCCAATCTACAAGCCTGCTCGCCTCGCTGTAGCGAGAGCGAAGCGGGTCGAGAATATACATTTAAGGTATCTTCTCGATTTCACTCGAAGAATAATTATTCGCAATTCGCCAGATTGGCATTAAATTCGCATCGGATTGGCATCACTGCTTAAAATACAATAATTATATAAGCTATGATCGCACCGACCGCTATTATTCCGAGGGTCAAAAATAGATTTAAAAATACGCTGAATTCAATAAGGCGCGCGGCCAAAGGATTCCGACCCACGGCCTCGACTCCGCTGCGCGCCACTTTTCCGAAATAAGTAAATCCTATGACAACCGAACCGGCTGCAATTATAAAAGCCAGGAGATAACGAAGCGTGCGTTGGGGAGAAGTGGTGAAGAACGTAAGCGGACTTGAAATCCGCACACCAACCAGCAACGGAATTTTCCCTATTTTTTCCTGATCGGCCTCGTTATAGTCCGCAAGCGCCACTCCGAGCACCTGTCCAAACCCGGTGGCTTTTACGCCGATACCGGGAATTATTGAAGTTGTGATCAAATCGCCGCCGCGGATCGGTCCATTCAGGGCGGAAACCCTCACCAATGCTTTGCCGGAAGAAATAACCGGAATAAAACCCTCGGAACCGGCGTTAACCACAATAGCCGCTTTTTGACTTACTACGCCGACCATCCCCGGATCATAGCCCTCCTTACTCAAACGATAACCGCTGTCATAAAAACTTATTATGTCGCCGTCCTCCGCATCGGATTCGGCAACTGACACCGGAATCGCAACTCCGGCTGAAATTTCATCGGGAGACAGCGGAAACGCAGCCGGAGGCGCTGGAGAAGCCGGAGCGGCTTGAGAAAATAACTGCCGCAGGCTTCCTTCAATTGCCGCGTATGATTTTTCAAACGATCTTGCATATACTCCGGCATTAGGCAATATAAATTGCGTCTGCATCCGATAGAATCTATACTCCTGCGACAAAACCATAAGATAGGTTCCCAGAACAAAAAATACTGCCAGTGCCGCAAAACCGGAAACAAAAATACGCAGGAGTGAACTGTCTATTAACCGCAACGGCAGCCATTTGGAAATATGCAATAACGCCTTTGCGCCCCGCAAAAATTCGCGTCTGGTTACCGGATGCTCCGGACGCGAATCAACAACTGGCTCCGGAACCGATAACGCCTCATCTAAAAAACCCTTATTTTGCGGCACGGAAGCGTATCGGGTCGCATCCGATATGGTATGGGGTGGAATAATGGGCGCATTCCCGTTTTTCTTCTCAAATTCCTGACGAAGCGCCTGCGACTGCGTTTCAATGTAATCAAGCATCACCCGGCGGGTGGTGTACCAATTTCTGCCGATTTTTTTTGCCGACAGTTTCCCCTTACGCGCAAGCAAACTCAAATACTCCTGGGAGTAAGGAGTGCCTTCCGATGCCTCGGCAAGCGTTATATAATTTTTTTCAGGGTTGTCCATGAAAAAGAAGCTGAATTATTCTCCGGGTAAAACCGCACTCGGCTGGGCGAAGTCGATCTACTTGCCGACCGACAGGAAAATTTTTTTATCCGCCCGAATTTGTTCTCGATTACATTTTGCTCCGCTAAAACAAAATATTTTTGATAACCAATCAACGGTCTTGTAAAAATTTTCGCCCGATTTTTTTAATACTTGTGCGGTATCGGATGCATCCAATAGCATATCGGATGCTGGGGATAACCTATTATTAAGTTTAGCATGACATGTTGATATTTATTGAGATAAATGTGGATAACCCCGCGTTGACGATACAACCGCGATAGAACAAAATAAATACAGGATAAAAAACGCATTGATAATGATATGTATCATTTGATAAACTTTAATAGTACTATGCGATAAATTATTAAGGTTTATATATGTTATAATATGGAGAAAAAATACCTTACCATACAGCAAGCCGCCGAAATTTTAAGTGTCACCCCCTTGACACTCCGCAATTGGGACAAGAAAGGGACGCTTTCCGCATATCGCAATCCGGTAAATAATTACCGGGTTTATCGCCTGGATCAAATTGAACTTTTCTTGCGTAAAATAGAAAATTCAAAAAACCGCCGTAGCGGAAAAAAAATAGATATATCAATGGTGGTATAAAATCGCTTGCCCGATACACGCTCCACTCAAAAGTTACGGCAGAGACAAATAATACTTACTCGGCAATGCTGTTTTGAGACACGACTCGCGCGCTCCGGCGGCGCGCTCGCTAAGGGTCGACGAAATTTTCCGACTGACGTCGGAACCAAGCAAATCTCGCCTCCCATTGTCTCAAAACAGCATTACCTCGCCCTTGGAATTTTCGCCTCCACTAATTTCGTAGAAACGCATATCGGGCTCGCTTGATGGAGATTTTATACTGAAATCGTCCCGAACTAATCAGGACGATTTTTATTTGACCCCGTTAGAAAGAAACAAACACGGTGATTTGCACACAAAAGGTTTTTATAAACACAGAGATATTTGAAAATAAATGAGAATCCCTGTTTCTCTCTAACGGGGTTGACATTTTAATTTTTTAGGAGTATTATTATAAACGTACCTTGATGCATTGGATGATCGCTCCCATTAATGCAAAACATTACTGGGGGGAGGAAAGTCCGAACACCAGCGTTGCATAGCAACGCAGAACTTAGAGTATTAGAACTTAGATCTTAGTCGTTTTTCTAAGTTCTAAGATCTTGGTTCTAAGTTCTACGCTGCTATGCAGCGTTAGAGATAGCGGCTAACGGCCGCCATGACCGGGAAAGTGTCACAGAAACAATACCGCCGATCGTCATCAAAAAAACTCTAAAGGTTTTTATGGTGGAGGAGGTAAGGGTGAAAAGAGTGAGCCCGCCTTCGCGCGGGATAAGCTTCGCTTCGGCGAGGTAAAAGTAAAAGCTCACAGCGCGTACTGGCAACAATACGCGGTGAAAAACTCCTATCCGGTGCAAGGTAATCCGCAATTGCGGAAAATCCGCTTGAGCCAAATGAGAAATCTTTGGCCTAGATAAATGATCATCTCCGCAAAAATATAAAAAAATGCGGAACAGAATTCGGCTTATAGATGCATCAAGGATAACAAAAATCCGCCTACGCGGGTTTTTGTTAAAATAATTTTTCCTGCTCTTTATCCAGCGCCTCATTCACTAACCGGTCTGCCTCTTTATTTTTTTCCCGGGGGATGTGATTAAATACAATTTCGCGAAAATCCATCTTTAGATTCCATATTTTTATGAAGTGCGGAAACAGGCGCTCTTCTTCAATCTTATATTCTCCCTTAAGCTGGCACGCCACCAGTTCGCTGTCCATTCGAAACTCTACCGATAGTTTTTCTGTTTTCTTTCCGCCAAAAATAAGTTTAAGTTTCTGCAATGCCAAAACCACCGCCCGGTATTCCGCTTCATTATTAGTCGTATTCCCAATTGCTTCGCCATAACTTTTAATAGTATGGCCATTTAAATCCTTAATAACAACCCCGATAGCCGCCGGACCAGGATTTCCCCGGGCGCCGCCATCGGTATAGACAATTATTTTTTCCATAAAAACAAACACACCAATCCACGAATTGATACACCAATCCACGAATTGATACACCAATCCACGAATCACGACTACTTATCCCATTTGTGGATTTGTGTGCTCATTAGTGGATTTGTGTACAGGATTTATTTCAAATATCCGATTTGCCTTAACCAATATCCATTTTCCCATTCCCACAATATCTTGGCAGCTATAAAGGCCCGGGTGTCGTTATAAAAATACGGGAATTCCCGAATTTCTACCTCGCCCCGTAATTCTCCCCATTCATGCAGATCTGCGGGACAAGGCGCGACGCCGCCCGACTTACCATTACGGACCTTTGCCCTTCCTCCTTTTTCACGAAGCACGGCTTTACAGCGTTTACATATTTTATTCTGATCTATTCTTAAAATCCAACGCGTCTGGACATCCTGCGGAAGAGCTAATGTTTTTTTAATCTCAAACTCCTGCAAAGCCGAAATGTAAGCCGCGGTTTGCAAATTATATTCCGGCCAAAATCCGGTTGAGGTTTTTATATCCAGCACGCCGAATTTCCCATCAACCACGGCCAGCGCATCCACGGTTCCGGCATATTTATACCGCCCGGACCAAATAAGCCGCTCCACAAATTCCGGATGCAATTCTATTTTTCTTGCTTCATTAAACTCTTGAAAAGCATCTACAGCCGGCCGCACCTCCCCTGGAATAGGATCGGTATTGCCGGTAAAAAGGCCCTGGATCGCCCGATGAAGTTTGGTTCCTTCTTCCGCTGACTTATTTTTAATGTCTTCGGCAGACGAATAATCCCCGACTTCTTTAAAAAAAATATCCAGGCCGGGTTTAGCCTTTATATCCAGAATCTTGGTAACTCGCGGCAGCCATGCTCCGTTGACTTCATAACCGCATTCAGATTTGAAATGATTAATATCTTTATAACGCATAAGTAAAAAATGCAAAGCACATAAACCAGAGCACAAACAAGCACTAAAATTCCAAATTCACCTAATTTCTAATTCACCTAATAAAATTTCTAAGGCCTAAATTCTTAATTTCTTTATTGGACATTTTATTAGAAATTAGGCAATTAGGTAATTAGAAATTTATCTTAATGGGTTTTGTACATGTTTGAGTTTTATACTTTCAGTTATTTAAATTCATCATACGTCATTTTCTCAACACCTCCACTCCGGGCAGTTTCTTCCCCGCCAAAAATTCCAACATTGCTCCTCCGCCTATGGATATATGCGAAAATCCTTTAAGTACTCCGTATTGCGAAAGAAGGGCAATCGTATCCCCTCCCCCCATAACGCTAAATGTGCCGCTACCGGCAATCGCGCGCGCAATAGCAACCGTGCCTTTTGCGAATTTACGATATTCGGCAAACCCAAGCGGCCCGTTCCATACAATTGTTTTGGCGCGGCGGATTGATGCGCAAAAACTTTGGATGGTTTCCGGTCCAATATCATAATTAATTTCACCTGCTCTAACCGCACCTATTCCGGATATCCGCGTACGAGACCTGACACTGCGTGCGACCCGAAGATCAACCGGGAGATGCAAACGCGGGCTTGAAATAATTCGGCGTAACGGAGAAAGATTACGCTTGTTAATAATAAATGGAAGGGCAGGATTAACCAAAGCCCCGCCCACCAACACCTCATATCCTATTTTTAAAAACCTTTCAATCAGCGGCAGCTTGGTTTCAAGTTTGGCTCCGCCCAAAACCGCAACCGCGGGACGGCGCGGACCTTGAAGCAGGCGCCCCAGGGCTTTTACTTCCTCGATAAATCTTAGACCGGCGGCGGATGGCAACAAACGCGCAATCTTATCTACCGAAGCATGCGCGCGATGCGCATTGGCAAACGCATCATCAATATATAAATCCCCCCACCGGGACAAACGCCGCGCAAACAAAGAGCTGTTTTCTTCTTCGCCCTTGAAAAATCTAAGATTTTCAAAAAAAAGAATTTCCTGCCGGCCATCCATATTTTTATCAAATATCCGGGGATCGCCGACAAAAAGGACCCTGCGCCTCAACGCCCGAGAAATATATTCAGCCACCGGCTTAAGAGAGGCCTGTGCCGTTTTTTTTCCGTGCGGTCGTCCCATATGCCCCATTAGGCGCGGGCATCCTCCGTGCCCGATGATAAATTCAATGGTGGGAATAATCGCCCGCAGACGAAAATCATCCTTAATTTTCCCAGCGCGTACCGCAACGTCAAAATCACCCCGCAGAAGAACTCGCGTGCCGCGAGAAATCCGCACATCTGATAATGTTTTTATCCGCATTATTCTATAGTATAATGTAGAGATGGCTATGTCTAATTCGAAAAAAAATATAGTTATTTCGGGCGCGGGATTTGGCGGCATAACCGCCGCCTTAACACTTGCCAAACGCATCGGGCCGCATCGCGACACGCACGAAATCATCCTGATTGACCGTCATCATCACCAGCTCTATACCCCGTCTCTATATCAGATCGCCGCAATCGCCTTAGAAGATGCCACTACCTCCTCCCTTAAATCATCCATACTTATTCCCCTGGCCGACATATTCAAAAACAAACCGGTGCTCCTCATAACCGACGAAATAATAGGATTTGAGTTTCATAATAAAAAACTGGCGCTACGCTCATTCGGACAACTCCCATATGAATTTCTCGTACTGGCGCTTGGCGCCGAAACCGCCTACTATGATATACCCGGACTGAAAGAATACAGTTTTCCCTTAAAGACCTTTGATGACGCCCTGCGCCTGCGCAATGTAATTGAGGAAAACTTCAAAACCAAGTCCTCAATTAAAATTACGATTGGAGGCGGCGGAGCAAGCGGAGTGGAACTTGCCGCCGAATTTGTGGGGTTCATCTGCCATATAGCGGAAAAATTCACAAAAAAGCGCGTCTGCGAAATGGAACTGGTTCTGATCGAAGCGTCGCCGCAAATTCTCCCTGGATTTTCCGCCTCCATAATTAAAAAATCCGGGATTAGACTGCGGGCTCTCGGCGTACAAATTTTAACCGGATCGCCAATCATTGGTGTACAAAAAAATGAGGCGACGCTTCAAAACGGACATAAAGAAAAATTTGACGTCCTAATCTGGACCGGTGGCGTTGTCGGACCCACTATACTTAAAAAATCGGGGCTAACGCTATCCGAAAAAAACTCGGCTGAAGTAAACCAATGCCTGCAAACAATAGATTTTGAAAATATCTTTGCCGTAGGCGATAATGCTATGTTTATAAATCCAAAAACGGGGAAAGCGCTCCCCGGGAGTGTTCCAATAGCCAAAACTGAAGGCAGGCTTGCGGCCCGAAATATAATCCGCGCCATAGAGGGAAAACCGCCCAAAAAATTTACTCCCCTCGCGCACTATCCTTTTATTCTGGCAGTGGGTAAAAAATACGCGATTGCCGATCTTATTATCATACACTTCTCCGGAATATTCGGTTGGATTGCCAAGGAGCTTATAGAACTTCGCTATTTTCTTTTTATCCTGCCGATTCATAAAGCGTTGCGCACATGGTATAATAGTATAAAAATTATTCAAATGCACAAAATGCGGTAAAGAAAAAAGGCACAAAGACGGGGTCTACGTTCTTGAAGGAACTACTTTTTGCTGTAAAGAGTGTTGTGGCGATCCGAGAACCGGAGAACATCAAGACAAAAAAGATAATACCTGCGAATTTTGCTAGCCCTTAAACGCCCGCGAAATAATTTCTCCGAATTCTTGCGGACGCAAACTGGCGCCGCCGACCAACGCGCCGTCTATTCCAGGATGCGATAAAAAATCGCGGGCGTTTTTTGAACTCACCGACCCTCCGTATAACATCCGTATCTCATGCGCCGCTTTACGTCCATAGATGCGAGAAATCGCATCCCTTAGATATTTTATGGCGCGTTCCGCGCTCTGGGGCGTATCGGCCCGGGCGCCCGGCATGGTGGAAATTGCCCAAACCGGCTCATAAGCAATAACCAGATTTTTCAATTGCGATTTTTTAATGCCTTTAAGGGCTTTTTTTAATTGCAGACCTACTATCGGCGGAACAGTATTCCCTTTACGCCTGAACTCTCCGATGCATAAAACCGGCAACAATCCGCCGCCCAGAACCGCCTTTAATTTTTTATTCACCACGTCATCCGTTTCTCCCAACTCCGCGCGCCGCGAAGAATGTCCCAGAATTACATAACACACGCCAATTTTTTTAAGCTGCCGCCATGAAACCTCGCCGGTATAAGGGCCATCGGACCAGAATGCGTCTTGCGCTCCGAGTTTTGCATATTTCAATAATTTAGAAACCTCTATCGCAAAAAGAAACGGTGGCGCCACAACAATTTCCGCACCGCGAAAACGCCGCGCGGCTTCTTCGGCTCCGCGCGCCAAATCCAGCGCCTCTTTCAGCGTTAAAGGATTTGATTTCCAATTAGCGATAATTAAGGGCCTATGCATATCTTTACGAAATACGAATATATACGAATTTACGAATTAATTTGCCATGCCATATTCGTACATTCGTAATGATTCGTATTTCGTAAAATCAACCTATACTTTTATATTTCTCAAAAACTCTGCCGCATTCTCGGGCGTGATGGTGGAAATCTCAATACCCGTTCCGATTTCAAACCCGGCCCAAATAGAGGTCTTAGGCAGAATTTCAAAATGCCAGTGATAATGCCGGAAACTGTTTAATTTATCAATTGGGGACGTATGCAAAAAAAAGTTGTAATCGGGATTATTCAGGCCCTTAAAAATCTTGCCGAGGGAAACGCGCAGGGCATTGGCCACAGAAACAATTTCTGCCTCGGACGCATCTTCAAAATGTGAAACGTGATTTTTGGGATAAATTCTTATCTCAAACGCCAGGCGAGAAGCAAACGGCGCAAAAACCAAAAAATGGTCATTTTCGTAAATCAAACGCTTTTTATCATTTTTCTCGAATTTCAGCATCACGCAATGAACGCATTCCTTGTGTTCCTCATAATAAACGGCTGATCCGCGGATGCTGCGGGCAATATCAGACGGTATTACGGGAATCCCGATAATTTGCGAGTGCGGATGAGAAAGCGTAGCGCCGGATCCCCGACCGTGATTATGAAAAATTGAAATATAGCGCACGCATTCATCCTGTTTAATGGCGCGATACCGTTCTTGATACGCCCGCACCGCCAATTCCGCCTCCAAATCCGCCATCTGACCAAGAGAGCGTTCGTGGTCGCGTGTTATAACAACCTCATGCTGTCCAACGCCATCAGTCCACTGATATGGCCCGGTTTTGTGAAATATACTGCAAACCCCGCGTTGAAAAGCCGGAAATTTATTCACAACAACTTTTACCCATGGTTTGATATTTTTCCCGCGCTCTGCGCCAAGTGATAAAGAGAGTAACGCATTTTCATGCAGATTCTCAAAAGGACAAGTGCGTTTCGGCTGACGGAATGCCTTTTTCCCCTCCTGCAAAAAATCGTGCGGACGCTTGGCGCGCCCGGTTGCAATAACCACCCAGTCGCCGGATACCAGATCCTGCCGGACCTCGGAAAAAGAACCATGCTTATGATCATTGTCAGATGCTTCGTAAAACATATCCCTAGTAAACCAGTACTATAATCGCCATATAAACACACAAAACACAGGAACCAAACGCGAGCAAGAACTAAAATTCCAAATTCACCTAATTCCTAATTTACCCCGTTAGAAATAAACAAATATAGTAGCAACTGCAACTCGTTTTTATTCATAAAAATAGATAATTTCTGCACTAAAAATACCTTCTGTTTCTTTCTAACGGGGTGAACCTAATAAAATTTCTAAGGCCTTAATTCTTAATTTCTTTATTGGGCATTTTATTAGAAATTAGACAATTAGGCAATTAGGAATTGAGGCCGCTGTTTGGGTTTTGTGCATATCTGGGTTTTATGAGTTTTTTAACAATTTATTTATATTTTCCACGGGTATCGTTCCATTTTATCTGCAATAATTCCTTGAATGTGCTGACATAAGCGCCAATACTCACTTTGGAATCACCGGCATTTATCCATTTTACCGGCACTTCTTTTATGGCAAAATTGCGCCGCTTGGCAACGAGCAGTACCTCAATATCAAAGCCCCAGGCAAAAATGGTTTGGCGCGTAAAAACCGCCTCAGCCGCTCGTTTTGAAAATAACTTGAATCCGCGCTGGGTATCGCGAATTTCCCAAAGACCGGAAACAATGCGTATAATTAGTTTTGATATCCTGCCGAGAGCCCGCCGATACCATTGGGCATTTTCTTCAATAGTCGCTCCACCCGCCTCGATAGAACCGATGACCACGTCAAAACACGTGTCTTTCTTGGCGCCGGCACACAAAAACGGAATGAAGCCATTAAGCTGATCCGGCGATACGGAGTTATCCGCATCGGAAAAAATACGCATATCCCCGGAGGAATTTAACATTCCCTCATGCACAGCCCAGCCCTTGCCTTTATTATCTACTATCCTAAGCGATAACCGGGGTATGCGCGATGAAAGTTTCCTCACCAAATCCGCCGTGTTATCAGTTGAGGACGAATCAACCACTATAATTTCATATCCGCCGGGAAAATTTTTGGACATCAAATAAGCATCCACTTCAAAAAGAGTTTTTTCGATACGCTTTTCTTCGTTATAGGCGGGGATGATCCAACTTAAAAACATTTTCGCGAATATTCACAAATTTGAACACAGATATCACGAATAAATTTACGTAATTCGTGAAATTCGTGACCAAATTCGTGTAAATTAGTGATTTATTTTATCAAGGTATGATTGTAAAATCACGGCTGCCGCGGCCTCGTCCGTATGCTCGCGGGGAACTCCCAGGCCCTGCACCATGTGCGTTGTCAGCATCTCATTTTCAAACTCTACCGCAACTCCAGTAACATTACGGAGCGCATCGGCAAATTCACGCGTGGCTGATGTTTGCGCCGTTTCATTGCCATCCAATCCTACCGGAAGACCCACTACGATCCGGGAAATATGCTCATCCTTAACCACGGCCTGCAATTGCTCCATCATCTGGGAATTGCCCCGGTTAAAAACCAATTTCTTTGGAAAAGCCACCCGGCCTTGGGCGTCAGAAACCGCAACCCCGATCCGCCTTTCTCCATAATCAAGACCCATGTATTTCATATTTTAGAAGCAACTTCAAACGCAAACTAATTTACGCAATATCTAAACGCAATTTGCGTCTAATTTTGCGTAACAGTGGCGTTTAATATTGCATCTACCTCATAATAATAACACACAATTCACCAAACAACTATTTCGTCAATATCTCCGCTCCGCTTTTTGTAACAACTAAAGTATGCTCAAAATGCGCCGCCAAACTCCGATCAGCGGTACGGATCGTCCACTCATCTCGATCAAGCTTAATCCGCCATCCCCCCAAAGTTGCCATGGGTTCAATAGCAATAACCATGCCCTCTTTTAATTCTACTCCGGCGCCGCGCATTCCGTAATTCGGAATAAGCGGCTCTTCATGAAGATCATGCCCCACGCCGTGTCCGGCAAGATCCCTTATAATCCCGAGTTTTTCGCGTTTTAGAACCTCCTCCACGGCGCATCCTATATCTCCGACATGCGCACCCGGACGTACCGTCCGAATACCGACATCTAATGCAGATCGGGTTGTTTGAATCAGCCGTTCGGCTTCTGCCGAAATTTTACCCACCCCGATAGTTACCGCCATATCCGTATACATTCCTCTTATATTTCTAAGTTCTAAGTTCTTAGTTCTAAGTTCTTGATTCGGCCACTGCATTCCTATATCAATCCCGACAATATCACCATCTTTTAAGATCCGGTTTTTGCGCGGGATCCCGTGCACCACCTCGTCATTAATCGACACGCAAATGGAAGCGGGAAACGCAACGCGCGTTTCCTTGATCCTGTATCCCTTAAATGCCGGTTTTCCTCCGCATGCTAAAATAAGTTCCTCCGCCAGAACATCAAGCTCAAAATCCGATACGCCGGGACAAGACGCCTCAACCAGCTTTTGCAAAATTTCTGCGAGCCGTCTGCCTCCTTCTCGCAATATAGCAATTTCTTCTGTAGTTTTAATCGTAATCATACTCCACGGGGCCACCGCTTACCGAATCTTTTGGCAAACGCCTCATCAATATCGCGCCGCACATTTTCAATCGACTGCTCGCCATTGATAACAATAAGCACGTCCTCCTTATGAAAAAATTCAATGGCCGGTATAGTCAAATTTCTAAATTCTCCCATGCGTGTTTCAAAAAGCGCCGATTCGTCAATCTCCCTTTTTTGCAACACTCCCCCATCCATCTTGGGACATAAATCTCCAATATGATGATTTTCCGAGTCAATAAAAGCGTGGGAATGATCAAGACTGCATACCCGCCTTTTGGAAAGACGCGATCTCAATTCGGCTTCACCGACTTTAAGTTCCACGGCCACGACACACTCTTTGCCGAAAAGTTTAATGAGAAACGGGATCAGTTTTTCTGCTTCAAGCGGGGTACGCGGTGAACCGTCATAAACAATACTCAGCCCGTCCTCAAAAACACGCTGCGTTTTTTCTTGTACCACGCGGAGTGTCCAGGGAGATTCAAAAAGCAGTCCTTTTTTATATCTGACTTCTTGACGTTTTGTTTCGGGATCGTCATGGGCGGCAATATATTTTTTGCCCTCGACACTCGTGACAAAATGAAAGGCCTCAAGTCCGCCGGCAAGTATCTGCGCCTGTGTTCCTTTTCCGGAGCCCGGCGGACCCATTACACTAATAGCAAATTTATTTTTTGATGAAATAGGTTCGTTCATTATTTTATTATAATACTACACTTTTTTATAAAACAAAAGCCGCCGATGGCGGATACATTTAAAACTCTTCCCTTAAAACATGTGATGCACTTTCTCTTTTAAAGACGAGTTGATGCGCCTATTTGCGAAATTGTGGAGGCGCGGATAAAAAATGGTGAAAAAATGCCATAAAGGAAACCGCGGCTCCGCCCCATACATAACGGGATTCTTCACAGAGTTCAGAATGACTTTTTTAAAGGGATAATAAGGGGTTGGTAAAGAATGATAGCGGAGAACGCGGAGGAATCCTATGGCATTTTTGGCTCTATTTTTTCCGCGCCGTAACTCTTGAGCAAAAGGCGCATCAATGAGTCAAATATTCTCATATTCCCGCATCACCAACTGCGCCTCTATCTGCTTCATGGTCTCAAGCACCACCGACACCGCGATCAAAAGCGCAGTTCCTCCGATAGTGAGCGCTTGCACCCCCAACGCGCCCTGCACAATAAGCGGCAAAACCGCAACCGCTCCCAAAAACAATCCTCCCGCCAGCGTAATCCTATTTAGGATTTTGTATAAAAACTCGGAGGTAGGGCGTCCGGGCCTTATCCCCAAAATAAATCCACCCTGTTTCTGGATATTATCGGCAATCGCCTGCGGATCAAAAGTAACTGCGGTGTAAAAATAAGTAAAAATAAATACCAAAAGAAAATAAATGATGCCGTATATAAGCTGGTTATTAAAAAGCGAGATAAGAAATTGTGAGAGATACTGAACGTAAGTATTGGGAACACCTGCCAGAAAACTTCCGATAAGGCCGGGGAAAAGAATTATGGATATGGCAAAAATAATCGGAATCACCCCGGCTTGATTTACCCGCAAAGGAAGATGCGTGGATACTCCGCCATAAACTCTGCCGCCTCGTATGCGTTTGGCATATGATACCGGAACATTGCGCTGGCCCTCGGATATGATAATTACTCCGGCGATAACCAAAATACCCACCGCGATAAACAACAAATAATTGGGCAATTTGTCCACGCTAAACGTAAAAAACTCCTGGCGTATGGAGGTTGGCAAACCAGCCACAATTCCGGCAAAAATCATTAAAGATACGCCATTTCCTATGCCTTTTTCAGTAATAAGCTCACCGATCCACATTAAAAGCAAAGATCCGGCTGTGGCCACTATCATATTCACCGTAAATCCAAATGCGGTAAGTTCGGGAAGCACTTGTTGCCGCGCCAGCAACACCAAAAGGCCATATGACTGCAAAAGCGCCAGGGGAATCGTAAGAATACGCGCATATTGGTTAAACCTCGTTCGGCCGGCTTCACCCTCCTCCTGATACATCTCTTTAAGGCGCGGAAAAATCATGGTTAAAAGCTGCATTATAATTGTTGCCGTAATATAAGGACCGACACCCAGCATTACAACCGAAAGATTATCAAGCGCGCCACCCGAGAAGATATTCAAAAGGCCGAAAAACTGATTTCCGCCGATAAATGCGCGCAGACGTTCCGCGTCCACGCCGGGCACGGGTATGGAAGACGCCAGACGAAACACCACCAGCATCGCCAATACAAAAATCACCTTCTTGCGAAGATCGGGGATAGTGAATAATAATGATAATTTATTAAACATGATTACTCATCATAGCGGACTTTAGTATTTTACTTTTTCGGCAAGTCCTCGGCCGCTCCGGCGGCGGCCTGCGGGGTCGGATAAACACTTCCGCCTCGCGGAAGACCAAGCTGTTTATCCTCCCATTGCCTCAAAAGCAAAATGCTAAATTCCGCCTGTGACTCGCTTGGAGAATTTTCTTATTGAATCCGCCTGCGGCGAATATCTTATTTCGCGTCCTCCCATTATCTGAAATTACAATATACGAAAACGCAGTCACTCACTTGGTAGCTTTTTCAAAACCATATTGCCGAAACCGCGTGTATACTCACTTTAGCAATTTTTTAAGGTGTGTGCCTTCGGCACAAATCTATAAATACTGTTCGGATTGTTAGTGTTTTAACTTGACCGCTGCGGATTTCGAAAACTGCACGTCTTTAAATATCAAATTCTTTTTTAATTCTCCCTGTCCCAAAATCTTCACTTTAGGCATTCTCCCCTTTATTTTAGTAATTAATCCGGATTTTAACAAACTTTCCGGGGTTACTGTATCTCCGCTCTTAAATCTTTTTTCAATATGACCCAGATTGACAACGACCGGTTTCAAACGAAAGGATTTAAAAGAGTGCTTCCCGCGACCGCGGAGTTTGGGTATCTTTTTTAAAATTTCGCGTTCGGCCGGACGAAATTTGGCGCCCGCTCGCGCGCCCTGGCCTTTAATGCCGCGACCCGAATAGGTGCCGCGCTTACCGCCCCGGCCAATGCGCCGTTCGCGATGTGATTTTGTTTTGGATGAAAGTTGGTGAAGTTGCATACCTTTACGAAATACGAATAGGTACGAATTTACGAATCAACTTACCAAAACGTATTCGTATATTTGTAATGATTCGTATTTCGTAAAATCAATTAAGTTCTCTGTTCTAAATTCTTCAAGTGTTTTAACGCTTCTATCACCGCTTTAGCATTGTTCAATTTATTCGGAGTACGGCCAAGAATTTTGGCGGTAAGATTCTTAATCCCTGCGAGGTCCGCGATCGCCCGTACCGGGCCGCCAGCCACAAGTCCCCGGCCTTCAACCGCCGGCTTCAAAATTACCCGAGCGGCGGCCGCCTTGCCGCTGACTCCGTGAGGTATTGAAAAGCTCTTGGTGAGCGGAATATTTATCAATTCTTTTTTGGCCCGATGAACGGCTTTTTCCACGGCAGCGGATACATCAATTCCCTTTCCCATCCCAAACCCGATTCGGCCCTTGCGATTACCCACAATGACGGCTGCCCGAAAACTAAAACGCCGGCCGCCCGCAACCACACGGGCCGTCCGCCTGATATCTAAAACGCGCTGGTCGAATTCCGACCGCTCACGTTCAAACTCCGAATTCAATTTTCGCTCTCGGGGTCTTGCCATGCCTTTACGAAATACGAATAGGTACGAATTTACGAATCAACTTACCAAAACGTATTCGTATATTTGTAATGATTCGTATTTCGTAAAATCAATTAAAATTGTAATCCTCCTTTCCTTGCTCCATCCGCCAAGGCTTTAACGGCGCCATGATACGCATATCCCCCGCGGTCAAACACAACCGACGCCATAGAAAGTTTCTGAGCTTTTTCTGCCAGCAGAGTACCGACTTTTTCGGCGCGGACGTATAATGATCCGGATTGGGAATTTTTTTTCTTGCCCGTACCGATATCCATATCGCTAACGGATAAAAGCGTCCTGCCGGCTTCATCATCAATAAGCTGGGCCGCAATATGGCGGTTAGAGCGAAAGACCGAAAGGCGCGGCCGCGTGCTCGTTCCTCGGATTCGACTTCGTACACGCTTGTGTCGACGATCTCTTTTTTCCTGTTTCAATCCCATAAATTTGATCTCGCACGAGAACTTAGATCTTAGATCTTAGAACTTAGTAAATAGTTTAATTTTCTAAGTTCTTGGTTCTAAGTTCTAAATGCTTGTCTAAGTTCTTGGTTCTAAGTTCTAAAATCTCGCATTATGCAGACGCGACCGCTTTTTTTCCGGCTTTTCTTTTCACTATCTCCCCTTGATACTTAATGCCCTTCCCTTTATACGGCTCTACTGGCTTCAGCCGCCTAATGCGCGCCGCCGTATTACCTACCGCCTCCTTATCAATTCCTAAAATAGTAATCACGTTTTTTTCAACTAAAAACGCAATGCCTTCAGGCGGTTCGATTCGCACCGGATGCGAGAAACCAAGTTGCATCTGCAAAGCGCCGCCATCAATACTCGCCCTGAATCCAATACCCTCAAAATCCAGTTTTTTTCGAAAGGCGTTAGTTACTCCTTCAACCATATTGGCTATCAGCGATCGAGAAAGACCCCAAAGTGCAGATGATTTTTTACTAACTCCAGCCGTAGAAACAACTATAGTTTTATCATTTATATCGGCTGAAATTTCCGAATGTAATATCCGTGAAAGTTCTCCTTTGGGCCCCTTAACCGTAACTACATTATCACGAATTGACACCTCAACGCCAGGCGGTATTAAAATTGGTTTTTTACCGATTCTACTCATACATTATATTAAACTTATTAATTGAGTATATATGCGTTTTGGATATTTTACTTTCGAGACAATGGGAGGACAAACAGCTTGGTCCGAGCACTCAACCCACAATACAATGCCGATTTCTTTCAAGGTAGTCCCTCGACAAACTCTGGAACTATTTTTAGAACAAATTCAGTGCTCGGTGTTTGCCCGACCCCGCAGGCCGCCGCAGGAGCGGCCGAGGACTTGTCGAGAAAGCAAAATATCTAAAAACGCTGCAACGAGAGATCTCACCATATTTCCGCTATCAGCTGTCCTCCGACCTTTCCCTTCAACGCATCTTTATGGGACATAACGCCCTTAGAAGTACTCACCGCTACAACCCCGCCGTGACGCGCAATTCCCAACAGTTCTTTGGCGCTTGCATATACGCGCCTGCTCGGGCGTGAAAGCAGACGGATTCCGGAAACAGCAGGAGATCCGTTATGGTACTTTAAACCAACTTCTATAAAACGTTTTATACGTTTCCCGCGACGTTCCGCACTATTTATATATCCGCTTCGCTCAAGAACTTTAATCAATTCAAACTTGAATTTAGAATAAGGAACGGAGGCAGTTTCATGCCCCGCTTTTTGCGCATTTTTTATGCGGATGAACATATCTGAAATAGGATCCATAATCTTTATCTTTACGAAATACTAATATATACGAATTTACGAATAATCTGATAAAATGTATTCGTACATTCGTAATGATTCGTATTTCGTAAAGTTATCAGTTACCAGCTGCTTTTCTTTATTCCGGGTATTTCCCCTCTGTTTGCCATTTCTCTGAAACAAATCCGGCACGCGTCAAACGCCCTCATATATCCGCGTTTACGGCCACAACGGAAACACCGGCGCACTAAGCGGGATTTGTATTTGGGTTTTTTTAGGGCCCTTGCTATGACAGATTGTTTAGCCATCAATATGATGCCAATCTACAAATCTTATGCTAATCTACAAATTGCTAATAAACTCCTTTATTTGGTATTCGCAATTCGCCAGATTGGCATTAAATTCGCATCGGATTGGCATCACTGCTTTATTGGGAATCCCATCAACTTTAATAATTCAACCCCCTCTTCTCGCCTTGGAGCCGTGGTCACTATCGTAACTTCAAGGCCGAACAAAAAATGGTAATCCTCTCCGATCATTTCAGGAAATACTATATGCTCTTTAATTCCAATTGTCAAATTCCCGCCGCTATCAAACGATTTTGCATCAATTCCCCTAAAATCACGGGTGCGCGGGAGCGCTATATCTGTGAACCTGGAAATGAAATCATACATGCGCCTTCCCCGTAATGTCACTTGATATCCTATAACAAGACCTTTACGCGTTTTAAATGACGCTATGGCTTTTTTCGCAGAGCGCGGCGAAGGCTTTTGACCGGCAATTAAAGTCAAAAACTTGATCACTTCTTCCCGCTGTTTCTCGTCGCGCAATTTCCCAACTCCGCAATTCAAAACAACCTTTTGGATCCGTGGAACGGCCATTATATTTTTATATCCGAATCGCTTCACCATTGCCGGCACAATGTCTTTATTATATCGCTCTTGTAAAGATTGGATCGGCATAATTTAAAATTTAAATCTCCGCACTGCATTTTTTGCATATACGGACCTTTACGGAGTCTTCATGCAATATCATCCCCGGACGAATGAGCTTCCCACATTTGGGACAAAGCAACATGGCCCTTGATACTAAAAATGGCGCCGGGATTCGGACTATTTCTCCTTTCTGTCCCTGGCGCTTCGGACGGACGTGTTTCTTGCGGATATTCACACCCTCCACTACGATTTTTCCTGCATTCCCGAAAGCCCGGATGACCTTGCCGGTCTTCCCTTTATCATTACCCGAAGTTATTTTTACGGTGTCGCCTTTTTTTATTTTCATTCTAATATGATGCCAATCTACAAATCTTATGCTAATCTACAAATTACGAATCGTTACTATTCGAGCTTGTCGAGAATATACATTAAGGTATCATCTCGATTTCACTCGAAGAATAATTATTGGCAATTCGCCGGATTGGCATTAAATTCGCATAGGATTGGCATCACTGCTTTATACGACTTCTGACGCCAATGAAACAATTTTTGTAAATCCTCTATCGCGCAATTCCCGGGCTACCGGACCAAAAATCCTTCCTCCTTTGGGTTCTGTCCCGTCAAGTATTACTGCGGCATTATCATCAAAACGCACATAGGTCCCATCCTTGCGACGATACGGGGATCGCGTTCGCACAATCACTGCGTGTACAACGTCTTTTTTCTTAACCGCCTTGCCAGGTTCGGCAATTTTTACCGAAGCAACAACCATATCGCCAATACGCGCATAACGATGGCGGGATCCGCGCGATACCTGAAAAACTTGGAGCAAAACAGCCCCAGAATTATCTGCCACTTTTACCATAGAACGAAGCTGGATCATTTTAATATGATGCCAATCTACAAATCTTATGCTAATCTACAAATTGCGAATCGGTTATCATTCGAGCTTGTCGAGAATAATACCCTAAGGTACTTCTCGATTACACTCGAAGAATAATTATTGGCAATTCGCCAGATTGGCATTAAATTCGCATCGGATTGGCATCACTGCTTTCTTCCTTCTCATCTGTTTCCACAATCCCGCGTTTTACTAAAGAAACTGCACGCCATCTTTTATCTTTGGACAGCGGCCTTGTTTCCTGAATAATAACCAGATCGCCAATTTTATATTCCCCTTTTTCGTCATGTGCTTTAAACTTTTGCGTTGTACGAAAATATTTCCCGTATTTTGGGTGTTTTTTTAACCGATCTACTCGCACTCCGACGGTCTTTTGCATCTTATCGGATGTGACAATACCTTTAAGTTTCCTCATGATCGCTTCGCTCTATCATCGAATAACGAATTTATTACGAATATACGAATGGTTCGACTCTACTCACCATAAATTCGTTTATTCGTAAATTCGCGCAAGATTCGTTATTCGTTGATATCACAAATGTAATAATGTCATTATTCTCGCTATATCTTTTTTAACTCTGGATAATTCTTTAACATTTTTCACCTTTTTTTGATGCAAAAGCGGCCTTAATTCATCAATCCGGGCGCACTTCTCGTGCAACAGCTCCTGTAACTCCTCCTTTGTTTTTTGACGCAGTTCTGCAATTTTCATAAAACACACTAATCAACGAATGTTTACACCAATCCACGAATCACGAATACTTATTCCATTTGTGGATTTGTGTGCTCATTTGTGGATTTGTGTACAGGGTTTATTTCCTTATAATCTTTGTCTTTATCGGCATCTTATGAGCAGCCAAACGCAATGCCTCCTCCGCAATATCCGGTAACACGCCGTCTATTTCAAAAAGTATTTTGCCGGGCCGCACCGGAACCACATAATGATCCACCGCGCCTTTTCCTCCTCCCAGCGTCACCTCGGGGGGTTTTTTAGTAACCGGCTTATCCGGAAAAATACGGATCCAAATTTTTCCCCCGCGCTCGACATATCGCGTCATGGCGCGGCGCGCCGCCTCAATCTGACGCGCAGTAATCCAACGGGCCTCAAGCCCTTTTAGACCGTAAGATCCAAACGCTATATTATTGGATCTATATTCAAGGCCTTTGGTCCTGCCTTTATGCCACTTCCTATGTTTTACTTTTTTGGGCTGAAACATGTTTGCTTCGCAAAAGATCTCAGAACTTAGCGTTTAGAACTTAGTAAATAGTTTAATTTTCTAAGTTCTTGGTTCTAAGTTCTAAATGCTTGTCTAAGTTCTTAGTTCTAAGATCTAAGTTCTTATCAAATATATCTCCTTTATAAATCCATACTTTTATCCCAATCGTCCCATATGTGGTATAGGCAGTACGATGCGCAAAATCTATGTTGGCACGAATGGTTTGCAGCGGAATCCGTCCTCTTTTCAGCCATTCGGTGCGCGCAATTTCATTGCCGTCCAGACGCCCTTTTATCATTATTTTAACGCCCTCAACGCCCTTTGATCCAAAAATCCTCTCAACGGCCTGTTTTAACACGCGGCGAAATGGAATACGCTTTTCAATCTCATCTGCGATCATCTGCCCTGCGATTAGGGCATGGGTCTCCGGAGCGCGCACCTCTTCAATGGTAAGCTTCAGATCCTCTTTTTGAACCACGGGGCTATTGAATCTCTTACGTATTTTGGCAAGATATGCGGTAATCTCATTTTTTAATTTTTCGGATCCCTCTCCTCCGCGTCCTATAATCATTCCGGGGCGCGCAGTTCTTACAAATATCCGCACAACATTGGGAGCTCGTTCAATTTCAATCGCCTCAATATGATTCTTGCGCAATTTTTTCTCCAGCAACTCGCGCAATATGGCATCTTCACGCAAATATTCAGAAAATTTATGCGCCCTAAACCAACGCGACTTCCAATTCGTCGTATGCCCAATCCGAAATATGTATGGATGAACTCGATGAGTCACGCTTGCTCCGCAAAAGATCTTAGAACTTAGCGTTTAGAACTTAGTAAATTTTCTAAGTTCTAAGTTCTAAGTTCTAAGTTCTCGTTAAATTGCTTTTCTATTAAACACTCTTCTCACAAAATTCAACGGTTTGGTTTTCCAAGGCCGGCCCCTTCTTGCGCCTAAATCCCGCTCATATTTACGTTCTTTTTCAGGTGCCGCCGAAATTTCCCGCTCTGCCACGCCTCCTTGGAACTCAGCCCCGCTATTTGACCGGGGCCCTGGCTTACGAGCAGTGTTGTGCTCGCGAGATTCAAGAATTAATGATACATGACTTGTTCGCTTTCGTATAGGGGCGGCGCGGCCGAAAGCTCGAGCACGAAAGCGTTTAAACACTTGTCCGGCATCTACTTTTATTTCTTTGATATACAATGATTCTCGGGGTAATCCAAAATTGTGCGCGGCGTTCGCAGCGGCGGACCGTAAAAGTTTTAAAATCGGATTGGAAGATCGCTTCACAAGATTAACAAGTTCCACTTCGGCGCGTCCGATATCCTTGCCTTTTATCAGTCCCGCAACCAGCCGGACTTTCCGCGGAGCAATATGTAAATTTTTTAAACTGGCTTTTATCTCCATATCGTGCTTCGCACTGCAATGATGCAAATCTACAAATGAAATGCTAATCTGGCGAATTGCGAATTATGTGAATATTCGCAATTGGTAGATTGGCATTAAATTCGCATGGGATTGGCATCACTGCTCTATTTCTTCTCGGTGGCTGCTTTAGCCTTTTCCGCTTCGGCCGTTGCGGCTTTTTGTTCCATCTCTTTTTGCATCCTTCCGCCATGGCGGACAAATTTCCGGGTGGGAGAAAATTCTCCAAGGTGATGTCCGACCATATCTTCGGACACGTAAAATTCCACAAAATTTCTACCATTATGTACTCCAAAAAGATATCCCACCATATCGGGGGTAATCGTAGAATCACGAGCCCAGGTTTTAATTACGGTTTTAGAACCCGCTCGGATGCGGGACATATGTTTTAATATAGACGGATGAACGTATGGACCCTTCTTTAATGATCTTGACATAATTCCAACAGATGCGCACAGATGCTACACAGATGTCCACAGATCACAGATGATGGAACGGAAGAATGAAATCTTATCTGTGATCTGTGGCAATCTGTAGTGAAATCTGTGATAATCTGTGGCTACTTCCTTCTTTTATGTAAAATAAATTTACTCGACTTCTTGTTTCTCTTACGGGTTTTCACACCCCTAGCCGGTTTTCCCCACGGAGTTGCCGGGCCTCGCCTGCGCCCGATCAGCGTCCGGCCCTCGCCTCCGCCATGCGGATGATCCACCGGATTCATGGCCGATCCCCGTACGGTTGGCCGCACCCCCTTATGGCGCATTCTTCCGGCTTTGCCCCAGATCACTTTGCCATGCTCTTCATTGGAAAGCGCGCCGACAGAAGCCCAATTGCCGCTTCGCACCATTCTAATTTCCTTGGACGGAAATGAAAGGTGGGTATATTCTCCCTCTTGGGCAAGAACGGTTGCATACGCGCCGGCCGAACGAACTAATTGCGCTCCGCGACCTTCAGCAAGTTCAACATTATATACGAATGTTCCTACGGGTATATTCTTCAAAGGCATGCGATTCCCGACTTCAACCGGCGCGCGCTCGGATGTTATGACTTTATTTCCGACACGCAAATTCTGCGGAGCAAGAATATAACGCTTTTCACCGTCGCGATACGAAAGCAGTGCAATAAAAGCCGAGCGATTCGGATCGTATTCAATTGATTCTACATTCGCCGGGACATCGCGCTTATCATATAAAAAATCTACTTCGCGCCAAAGACGCTTCTCGCCGCCGCCTTTATGGCGCGTGGTTATGCGGCCAAACGAATTCCTGCCCACATCCCGCTTCCTTCCGTATGCAAGCGATTTCAACGGCTCCGTACGGGTAAGTACGGATTTATATTCCGCTGTCTCCATTTGCCGCCGCGCGGATGATGTGGGATTGTACTTTTTCATATCGTGCTTCGCACAACATGATGCCAATCTACAAATCTTATGCTAATCTACAAATTGCTAATGATAACGTATTCGCAATTCGCCAGATTGGCATTAAATTCGCATTGGATTGGCATCACTGCAATTCTATGGCTTGCCCTTCTTTCAGCGTTACCACTGCTTTCTTGAATCCCTGCCTCCACCCGGTTTGCCGTCCACGCATGCGTTTCTTTTCCGGCATGGTTAGAACCCCGACCTTTTTAACAGAGACGCCATAACGCCCCTCTACCGCCTGTTTAATTGAGCGCTTATTTGATCCTTGCGACACAATAAACATATATTTATTTTCTCCTCCGGCATCGGAAGATTTCTCAGTCACATGCGGGCGGATTATAACTCCCCAAACCGCTTTCCCGGATTTTTTTTCTACCGTTTCATCCTGAACAGAATCTTTTGGTTCAACTAAAACTGGCTTAGCGAAAGATTTATCTTCTTTCTCTTTAACTACGGGCTCCTTTTTTCTTTTTAATAAATTGAGTAAAGACATCAATATGATGCGAATCTACAAATGAAGTGCTAATCTACAAATTACGAATCGTTACTATTCGAGCTTGTCGAGAATATACATTAAGGTATCATCTCGATTTCACTCGAAGAATATTTATTGGCAATTCGCCAGATTGGCATTAAATTCGCATAGGATTGGCATCACTGCTTAAATATTCCTAACACAGCTTTGGACATAAGAATATAACGGTACTGCAATACTTCATGCGCATTCAAATTCCTGGCCTCGTCCATGCCGACTCGCGGCAAATTACGAAATGCGCGCTTTAAATCATGGCTTTTTTCCGGAAACGCAAGCAGAGTTTTGGCTTTTACAATGTCTTTGAGCGCGTCAACTTGCGATAAATTCCTGAAAATTTCTGCGGCATACCTGGTTTTAGCTTCCGAGAATTTCAAGTCCTCCAAAATAACAATTTCATTGTCCCGCGCTTTGGCGGAAAGTGCCGTAAAAAGGGCTTTTTTTGCCATCTTTTTGTTGATTTTTTTATGATAACTTTTTTCTTTCAAGGGGCCATGCGTAACCCCTCCTCCGATCCAAATGGGAGAACGGATAGAGCCATGGCGCGCGCGACCGGTGCCTTTTTGCCGCCAGGGTTTTCTCCCGCCTCCGCGAACTTCACTTCTGCCTTTAGCATGCGCCGTGCCTCTACGCAAATTCGCGGCCTGGCCAGTTACCACCTGATGCACCAAATCCGCGTTCCACTTCAACCCAAACACACCGTCCGGCAAATCCGCAGTTCCTGCTTCTTTTCCTTCTTGGTTGTAAACTTTGATTTTCATCCTTACCAACAGATTTTCACAGATATCTCACAGATATACACCGATCACAGATGATAAAAAATACGTTACGACGTAAATCTGTGATCTGTGATAATCTGTATATTAATCTGTGGTAATCTATTGTTTTACCCTCTAATTTCCAACAATGTTCCTCTTCTTCCGGGAATTGCCCCTTTTATCGCCAACATATTATTCTCTAAATCAATTTTCGCGATTTTCAAATTTCTCACCGTAACCCTATCGCTTCCCATACGTCCCGCCATTCGCATTCCTTTAGCAACCCTTCCTCCGGCGCGCCCGGCACCACCAATGGACCCCGGCTCGCGATGCGCATGCTTGGTTCCGTGCGACGCCGGAGCCCCATGAAATCCGTGCCGTTTCATCACGCCCTGGAATCCTTTGCCCTTGGAAATACCACTCACCTTTACGCTATCTCCCTCTTGAAATATAGAGATATCAATCTTTTCCCCGCGAGCTGGCAGCTGGTAGCTTGTAGCTGGTAGCTTTCGAAATTCACGAACATATCTGAAATTTCCTAAATCTTTGAAATGCCCGAGCTGTGATTTTTTTATATTCTTCGCTTTTCTAATTCCAAACCCAACCTGCATCGCTTCATATCCGTCTTTTTCTTTGGTTTTTACCCGCAAAACCACATTAGGAGTTGCCCGCACCAAAGTTACCGGTACCACATTGCCGTCTTTATCAAAAATCTGCGACATTTCTATTTTTTCACCTAAGATAAACTTCATAAACTTTACGAAATACGAATCAGTACGAATTTACTAATAAAACCGATTTGGATTCGTATATTCGTAACAATTAGTATTTCGTAAACCCCGTTAGAACGGGCGCTTCACGATCCGCCAATGGGAGCATTACACTCCCATTGGCTATCTCTATCGTTCGTTACCACCGACCCGCTTCGCCGTAGCTTTAGCGAGGCGAGCAGGAGTCGGCGGCGTTCTAACGGGGTAAAGGTAAACAAAAACCGGATCCCCCGGTCTGCACCGAAATGGGATTAAATTTTTTAACGAAAGGACTAAAAAGTATTTAATTCCATGCTTTACAACTAAAGCTATCCCTGACAACTTGGGAGTGAACGATTTGAACCCCACACATAATTTTCGTTATTGCCGATTTTTCGTACGCAAGATTCAACGAAAGTTATATGTGGAGTGAATCGCTCAAGGATGCCCACTTCTAAATGGACACGGCTTGAAAGATTCAGATCTTCAACAAAATCATTTCTCACCTTCTTTAGAAAGAGTTTCAATAAACGCACTTCTCTTGGCAGCAAACTCCTCATCTATAGGACGCGCCTCCTCTCCTAATTCTTTCTGCAACTCAGCTTGTCGAGCCGTCAATTCATAAACATCGAGAGGATGATAATCTGCTCCAGGCTGATCTTTTAATAACACCTCCATCAATATACGATATTCATCAAGTAAATCCTGTTTTGATTTTTTCGGTGCTCCTTCTCCTGGCATATTTTTGAAAAATTATATTTTCTTGCGACCTTTGCTTCTATTTTTTTACCTTAGCATATTTATTAAAAAATCGCAAAAATGCGGGAGAACAGCGAGAACACAGATCTACACCTTCCCACTGAATACCGTAAGTCCGCACTGAAATGTTTCCTTTTTCCAAAGGCTTTCGGATTACTTTTTTACATCTATCACATTTGGCTAAATTCATGTTTATTACATCTTATTAACGTAAACGGCGCGAAATCGAACTTGGCTCGACGAAGCGCTACGCTAAAAACCCCTAAGCGAGCCAAAACGGTTTTTGCATTTCATTTTTTGCAATGGGAGGCGAGACAGCTTGGTCTCGCGCGAAACGCGCGAGTGTCTCGCCGACCCTGCAGGCCGCCGCAGGAGCGGCCGAAGCCTTGGAAAAAATGAAATGGCAGAAACCGCATCAGCGAGCGGAAATCACATCATTTTTATTTCAATATCCACTCCCGCCGGCAAATTCAGATTCGTAAGCGCATTAATCGTCCGCGGTGTGGGATTCATAATATCTATCATGCGCTTGTGCACCCGCATCTCAAACTGCTCGCGCGCGTTTTTATGCACGAAACTTGAACGGTTTACGGTATATTTATGGGTCTCGGTAGGCAGCGGCACCGGACCCACGATCTCCGCGCCATTCCGGATCGCGGTCTCCACAATTTGCTTTACGGAATTATCAATAATCTTCGCGTCATAAGCCCGAACTCTGATGCGCAAACGGGTTTTAATTTCTTCTGTTTTTTTAGATGCCAAGGAACCACATATGATGCCAATCTACAAATCTTATGCCAATCTACAAATTGCTAATGATAACGCATTCGCAATTCGCTAAATTGGCATTAAATTCGCATCGGATTAGCATCACTGCTTATTACTTCACTATTTTCGTAACCACTCCGGCTCCAACTGTTTTCCCTCCCTCCCGGATGGCGAAACGCTGTTTTTCCTCTAAAGCCACCGGCACAATGAGTTTTACTATGAATTTAACAGTATCTCCGGGCATTACCATTTCGGTTCCCTGGGCAAGCGTAACCTCCCCCGTAACATCGGTGGTGCGGATATAAAATTGCGGCTTATATCCCGAGAAAAACGGGGTATGGCGTCCTCCTTCTTCTTTGGTCAAAATATAGACCTCTGATTCAAAATCCGTGTGCGGCGTTACGGATCCCGGCTTGGCAAGCACTTGTCCGCGCTCCACATCTTCTTTTTTGAGTCCGCGCAAAAGTATGCCGGCATTATCTCCCGCAATACCTTCATCCAGCGATTTATTAAACATTTCAATTCCGGTAACAATCGTCTTTTGCGTATCGCGCATACCGATAATTTCTACTTCTTCATTCAATTTAACTTTGCCGCGCTCAATCCTGCCGGTAACCACCGTACCGCGGCCCTCGATTGAAAAAACGTCTTCGGCCGGCATGAGGAACGGCCTGTCAACTTCGCGCACAGGCTCCGGAACATAAGAATCAAGCACACTAACCAGTTCTATTATCGGTTTGGCCCATTCATCATCGGCTGATTTTGCGTCCAGGGCTTTTAATGCCGAGCCGCGTATAATGGGAGTCTGATCTCCTGGGAATTCATATTTTTTTAAAAGTTCGCGAACTTCGGCTTCAACCAAATCAATCAGTTCTTTATCTTCCACGGCATCGCATTTGTTCAAAAACACCACAACAGCCGGCACTCCTACTTGGCGAGCAAGAAGTATGTGCTCGCGGGTTTGCGGCATGGGGCCGTCAGTTGCGGACACGACCAGAATAGCGCCGTCCATCTGGGCAGCGCCGGTAATCATGTTTTTAATATAGTCGGCGTGTCCGGGGGCATCAATATGGGCGTAATGCCGCTTTTCCGATTCGTATTCGGAATGATGAAGCGCGATCGTGATTCCACGCGCTTTTTCTTCGGGAGCATTATCAATCTGATCCACCGACTCCACGCGCGAAGGAAGTCCTTTTAAACTCAATACTTTGGTTATGGCCGCGGTTAGGGTGGTTTTACCATGGTCCACATGCCCTATGGTACCCACGTTTAAATGCGGCTTGGTCCGCTCGAATTTTTTGGCTTCTGCCATATTTTCTTTTATATACCCGCACATTACTTTTTGGCTTATCTAAGCGATAGGCCGCAAAGTTTGTTCAGCGATTTTGCCTCGAAATTCTTAAATTTCGTGACGAAAATCTTTGTGCAGTAGGTCTATTGATAAAATTCACAATACAAAATTAAGTTTAGCAAAATAGCCGGTTCATTGTCAAATGCCGAAAAAAATGCCTCAAATGGGCAGATCATCCAGCCGGATATCCTCAAGCCGCACCGGAAGTCCGGGCGCTTCTAACTCGTGGGGTGATACAAATTCGGTTTCCGGCAAACGGCCCGCGGATACATCCATATAATAGTTGTCGTCTTCGCGATTCGTGACATTCGTACGCAAATTCGCCGTATTCGCATTATGATTAGCGAGTTTCTGATATTCATGAAAAGACATCATCACAATTTCCGGCTCCCCATTTTCAACCAACACAAACTTATCTCCATTTTGTTTTACCAAATTTTTGAGTTTTACCCACTCCATATTTTTAAAATTTATCGCTGTTCTGCTACAAAACGTAAAAAATAAAATGCAAAATAAATTTGATTATTGAGATCTTCTTTTATTGGCTTTGCTTAAGTTTCTGATCCTACTTGCTTCCTCCGGATCAAAACCCAGAATTTCATATTTTGTTTTTGCTTCTTCATCTGATATATTTTTTCCAAAAACGAACGCATCAATCGCGCCTAAAAGTGATACTCTGGCACTTTCAATTTCATCATTATCAAGATATTCAAGGAAATAATTTGGGACTTTCCCTTTGAAAAGTTCGCCGGCAACAGTGAGAAGCTTTTTTTTATATTCTTCGGGAGATATTTCGCTTTTCAATTTTTCCATTTTTTCACTCATATGTGTGTACGAACCCGCACCGCTATTTTTTATTACATCAGCTCGCGTAATTTTTCAAAGGTGATGTTAAGCTGCTTTAATATGCCGCTAAATGTTCCTTTACGAAGCGTTTTATGATTTGGTACTACTATAATTTCTTTTGCGCCGTCATGCAAGCGAATGAATTTCATATGACTTCCTTTCTGGCTTTTGAATATAAAACCGAGGCGAGCCAAAACCCGCCCCATCTCTTTTCCCGAAATCTGCGGCAATTTAGGCATAAAGTTCAACTGGTACCATGAATTCTTTTTTAGGGCGAACTTTCAAAAAATCAATCTCTTTAGATTCATCTTCAAGATAAAGTTCTATGGCCTCTTTTATATTTTCCACGGCCGCTTCAAAGGTATCACCCTGTGAAAAACAGCCCGGCAAAGCAGGCACACTTACGCTGTATCCTCCATCGCTTTCTTCCAAAAATACCGCATTAAAAGTGGCGATTTCTTTTTTAATTTTTTGTCGTTTTTTCATATCTTCAATATACCATCTCCTATATATATTTGACAAGATTTTTTAATTTTGATATATCCATAGTAGTTCTTATTTATTGGAGAGCGAGAATGAATGCACGATGGGTTACCTCGACTCGTGCCGCTATTTTTATTTGGGTACGCGAAACTGGTCCTCTATAAATCTAAAAGATTACGTATCACCACGTCAAGTTCTTTAAGAACTGAATTATCAAGTTGTCCTATTTTTCTCAATAATCTCTTTTTATCAATAGCACGAAGCTGAAGAACCAGGGCAACCGATAATTCATTTAATCCATTACTGCGAGATGATTCAATACGAATAGTAAATGGGAAACGAAGCGCTTGCAAATTAGAAGTGCATGGAATAATTATGGCCACGCCCGTCTTGGTGTCCGCAATAAAAATCGCGGGGCGGAATCCCCGCTGTTCATGGCCGTCAATGCCCGGAATTTCTACCAACCAAATTTCACCCTTTTTCATATTGACCGCCTTGGAACACGCTTAGCGAGTCCAACCAACGACTCATCGCTCAAAACGTCCCATGCCTTAAATTCTTTTTCTACATCAAGAATTTTTTTTGCGCTATCTAAATAAAGAGCGAGTGCACGACCCACTAGATCATTTTCTCTAATTCCCATCTTTCGCGAAACCTCACTAATACTTTTGTGATATTTTTTTTCTATGACCATTGACATATTAAAAACTTATCCCATCTTTGATATAAAGTCAAGATTCGCCTTGACCCCGTTAGAAAGAAACAGGGAATGATAATCATGCAAACAGCGCCTTTATTTTAACACATAACCTTTTCCCCAATAACTGATGTGTTTGTTTCTCTCTAACGGGGTTGACAAGATTTTTTAGTTTTGATATGTCCATAATATAGATCTCTATAATATATTACAAAGAATGCTATGCACGAATATTCTTTACCCACCCTGCCGGATCGAGGTCCTATCTCTGAAATTTTATTTTCGCTCGTACGTTTTATCTACGAATTCGACTGGGGCGCTTTTCTTATTTTTATTGCAATTATTGTGGCAGGCGCCGGTTGGGTGTATATACTAAAGTTTAAAATTGACTCGCTCTTTTTGCCTTAATGCGGTCCCACGCCGCTATTTTTTATTTGTGCTTCGCACGCAATGATGCAAATCTACAAATGAAATGCTAATCTACAAATTGCTAATAAAATCTTGTGTTTAGTATTCGCAATTCGCCAGACTCGCCCCGTTAGATATCTCTTGACAACCAATAAAATTTTTAAAAGGGTTTTTACAACAACAGCACATCTTTTTAAAAAAGGTTATTATCTAACGGGGTAAACATTAAATTCGCATTGGATTGGCATCACTGCCGCTTCCCTTCAATTATAAGCTGCGCAATATTATTCGGGACTTCCTCGTAGTGATCAAATTCCATAGTAAAACTGGCTCTGCCTTGCGTCAAGGAACGAAGAGTCGTAACATATCCGAACATTTCCGAAAGCGGAACTTTGCAGTCAATCACCTTAATTCCCAGGCCGCGCTCGGACATTTCTTCAATCCGCGCACGCTTGGAATTCAAATCCCCGGTAACCTCGCCCAGAAACTGCTCCGGAGTCACAACCTCCACTTTCATAATCGGCTCAAGCAGCACAAGTCCCGCGCGCTTAACGCACTCCTGCAAAGCCATGGAACCCGCGATTTTGAATGCGGCCTCGGACGAATCCACTTCATGATATGATCCGTCATAAACCGCGACCGCCATATCAACCAGTGGGTACCCCGCCAAAACACCTTTTTCCATGGCCTCCTTAATCCCTTTTTCAATCGCCGGAATGTATTCTTGCGGAATTATACCGCCTTTGATCTCGTCAAGAAATTCAAATCCCTTTCCGCGCTCGCGCGGCTCAACCCGAAGCCACGCATGTCCGTACTGTCCGCGTCCGCCTGATTGACGAATATATTTTCCTTCCGCTTCCGCGGTTTTTTTAATGGTTTCTTTATAAGCCACCTGCGGCCGGCCCACATTGGCCTCCACGGAAAATTCGCGCTTCATGCGATCCACAATAATTTCCAAATGAAGTTCACCCATACCCGAAATAATGGTATCACCGGTCTCAATGTCGCCTTTAATGCGAAATGTCGGGTCCTCCTCGCCCAGACGCCGCAGGGCCAGTCCCATTTTTTCCTGGTCAGCCTTGGTCTTGGGCTCAATTTTCAAAGATACCACCGGCTCGGGAAATACGATTTTTTCAAGCACAACCGGATGCTCCGGATCGCAAAGCGTATCTCCGGTACGGGTATTTTTAAGACCGACAATCGCACCGATATTTCCGGCGCCGATTTCTTTCAGTTCCTCGCGGGTATTGGCATGCATGCGCAAAATCCGCCCCACCCTCTCCTGATCTCCATTTACCGAATTTAAAACATAAGATCCGGCTTTAAGCATGCCCGAATAAACCCTAAAATATGTAAGTTGTCCCACATAAGGATCGGTTTGCAATTTAAAAGCAAGCGCGGCAAATGGCGCATCATCTTTCGCTTCGCGAATTTCTTCCGCACCGGTTTTGGGATGAGTTCCTTTTACCGGCGGCATATCCAAAGGAGAGGGCAGATAATCAACCACACCGTCCAGCATCAACTGCACGCCTTTATTTTTAAGCGCCGATCCGCAAAATACCGGAACCAGCCGATATCCAATGGTCGCGCGGCGTAAAGCGCCACGCAGTTCCTCGACAGTCATCTCTTTGCCTTCCAGATATTTATCCGTAAGCGCGTCATCCGTTTCCGAAATTTTTTCAACCATTTTATGGCGCCATTCCTCGGCATAGGATTTCAAATTCTCGGGTATCTCAACAAATTCAAGTTTTTCTCCTTTATCTCCCAGAAACTTCACGGACTTCATGCGCATAAGGTCAATCACGCCTTCGTGTTCCTGTTCGTGTCCTATGGGTATTGCCACCGAAACCGCATTCGGGGTTAGTCGCTCATAAATGGAATTGAGCGAGCGCTCAAATGACGCGCCCATGCGGTCAAGCTTATTTATAAAACACATGCGCGGAACTTTAAATTTATCGGCTTGGCGCCAGACGGTTTCGGATTGCGGCTCAACTCCGGCCACTCCGTCAAAAACCACCACCGCGCCATCCAATACCCGAAGTGAGCGCTGAACCTCCACGGTAAAATCAATATGTCCCGGAGTATCTATGATATTTATTCTGTATTCGTTCTTTTTTCTAAGTTCTAAGTTCTCAGTTCTAAGTTCTCCGACATGCGTCGGCACCCAAAACACATTCGTTGCGGCCGCCGTAATAGTAATTCCCCTTTCGCGCTCTTGCTCCATCCAATCCATCACCGTATCGCCCTCATGCACCTCGCCGATTTTATGCGATACGCCGGTATAAAAAAGCACCCGCTCGGTTACGGTCGTTTTTCCGGCATCAATATGGGCAATAATGCCGATATCTCTGGTACTCTCTAAAGGATATTCTCTTGGCATTTTACTACGAAGTTACGAATAAATACGAAAATTACGAATCAATTATATTTACTATTCTTTTGAACTTAAGACCCTTGCTTGAAAAACGAGCAAGGATTCCTAGTCGTAAATTTGATCTTTTTAAGTAGGCGATCGTTTGTCGGATATCTTGAGGTGAAAAAGTGTCACCACGTTTTATTTCTAAAACAATTTTATTATCAACTAAAAAATCAAAGATATACCGGCCAATCTTCTGACCCTTAAATTCTATTGGAAAAATAATTTGTTCCTGAAAAGGAATGCCTACCAGATGCAAACTTTTGCTGATCGCTCTTTGGTAATATTTTTCCTGATACTGATAACCGAGTTCATTAAATACTTCAAATAAAATACCAACCACTTGATAGCTTAAATCAGGATATAATAAATCTTTCTTTTTTATTTCCCGCATAATTATTCGTACGTTCGTAAAAATTCGTACCTTCGTAGTAATTTTACCAGGCGAAATGCGCAAACGCTTTATTGGCCTCGGCCATCCTATGCATATCCATCCGCTTTTTAATCGCCATCCCCTCGTTTTTGGAAGCCGCGATCAATTCCTCCGCCAATTTTACATGCATGGGTTTGCCTTTCTTGGAACGCGCCGCCGCGATAATCCAGCGATAGGTAAGGGCCATTTTACGCCCGGGCCGGACTTCACGCGGCACCTGATATGTAGCTCCGCCAATCCGGCGCGGCCGCACTTCCATCAAAGGAGATGCATTTTTCATAGCCAGATCAAAAACCGCCAGCGGATCCTGCTGATGTTTTTTCTCAATCACATCAAAGGCGCGATACACCACTTTTTGCGCCGTGGACTTTTTCCCTTTGCGCATTACATAGTTGATAAATTTGGCAATCGCGACATTGCTGTATTTTGCATCCGGAATTATTTCTCTGGTGAATTTCCTTTTTCTACGCATGATCTTTACGAAATACGAATGAGTACGAATTTACGAATACGTCTTCAAATAATCCGTATATTCGTAATGATTAGTATTTCGTAAAACTATTTAGGACGCTTTGCTCCATATTTTGACCTTTGCTGTTTGCGGCCCTCCACCCCCGTAGTATCCAACACCCCCCTTACAATATGATATTGCACTCCGGGCAGATCTTTTACGCGCCCTCCTCTTACTACCACCACCGAGTGCTCCTGCAAATTATGTCCCTCTCCCGGAATATAGGCCGTAATCTCCATGCCATTGGTCAAGCGCACCCTTGCTACTTTACGCAAAGCCGAGTTTGGTTTCTTAGGAGTCATGGTGGTTACCTTGATGCAAACGCCGCGCTTGAAAGGCGAAGAATAATACACGGGCCTATTTTTGAGCACATTAAATCCCCGCCCGAGCGCCGGGGATCGGGTTTTATATATTTTGGCGTGCCGGCCGTGTTTGATTAGTTGTTGAATTGTAGGCATGATTTGCTCGCTATAGCGGTTTCGGCAACATAATTTCGAAACACGTTCGGTTTGTCCAGCGACAAACCTCACTAAGCATCCGGCGCGATATTCTCCGCCCCGGGCGGAGAAACCATGCTATCGCGCCTCCTGATTGTTTCAAAATCATATTGCCAAAACCGCGTGTATACTCACTTTAGTATTTTCTTATTGTAGCGCTTCGCGCCTCCCATTATCTCAAATTGTAACGGTCTCAACCGCCTATATACTCACTCTTTTATTTTCTGAATGAAGCCGCTCTGCGGCTTATTTTCAAGCTCCGTAATGGAAAATTTTGTCGGCCAGTGCTCACTTTGGGGGGGTTGCTTATTGTAGCGCTTCGCGCCTCTCATTGCCTCAAAAGCAAAATACTAAATTCCGAATAAAAAAAGTATACCAAGCCCGGTTTAAACGGTCAACCCCGTTAGAGAGAAACAAATATAGTAGCAACAGCAATCCATTTTTATTCGTAAAAACAAACAATTCCCGCATTAAAAGCATTCTCTGTTTCTTTCTAACGGGGTCAACCCCGCGTTAGAGATTTGGGTTACATCTAAACACATACTGAGAGTATTCTTTAATCATATATAAACTTTGACGTGATTTCGTTCCGCATCTCTAACGGGGTCAATGGCACAAAAAATAACCCCGAGGGGTTAAGAAATATGCTCTGATTTTTCTTCGGCAGTGTCCGCCGGGAATCGGAAAAGATGCATTCCCGCCGATATCATTCTTGACACAGCGCTCAATAAAAAAAACGAAGTTGCCACTAATATCATCACCGCCATGACAAACAAAAGCCACAAAATACGCAACGGCCCGCCCACGATCATACTCAAGACGTATCGGCCTTTCATATTTTTTTCAAAGGACGTTTGAACCATGGGCCAAATGCCACACTTCCTTTCATCACCATCTAAATAATTAACCGGAAAAAGAAAAAGCCGGTTTCCAAAAAAATTATCGAATTTAGAGCCGTCCGGCAGGTCCCACTTTTCGTAAACCTCGAGCGAGAAAACACCAATGAAGTATCCGATCGCGACCCACGACAATACAAATGCAACCCAATGTTCCAGGAAAAATTCCCACATAAAATCCTCCGGCACGAATAAAGCAAAGGACTCGTGTTAAGCATATAACGGATATTTCCAATGTCAACCCCGTTAAAGATAAAATTTCAGACAAATAAAAAACCGCTCGCGGTAAACCGGAGCGAATTTATATTACTTCACTGCATGTCTGTCATATAAAGATGGATCAACACCAAGATTTTTCGGACCGAATCCTGCGGGAAGTAAAAATTCAAGCGTGGAGATAAGAAACGGTCCTTCATCGGGAGCGACAATCACCATGCAAGGATCTGCGTCGAATTCTTTGGTAAACTGCCGGCAACGGCCACACGGCGTCACATAAGTACCGACGGTTTTCGCACGGAGCTCATCACTCATCGAATCATCAAAACCGCCGACCGTGGCGTATGCCAGAAACCTTCGATATCCCGCACTCACCGCCTTCGCTGCAGCAGTAATTTCACCGCAGAGTGTAGGACTGTAAGCCGCATTCTCGATATTGCAGCCGGAAAATATTTTTTGATCCCGGAGCCGATTCTCAGCAAGAATTGCCGCCCCCACATTAAAATGAGAATGCGGAGCATATGAGTTTTCTTGCCCCTCTCGAGCTTTTTGCACCAATTCCAGAATATCTTCATTCCGTATGCGACTACCGTTTATCTCAAATAGTGATGGTGATCCCACGACCCAAAAAAGTTGGCTTTTATCCACAAACCGCGCATGGCCTGTTTTTATAAGAAGATCAAGCGCATCATGGGTATCGAGAAGATCTCGCATGAGCGCGAAAGCATCATATAGATGCATTTCCTTATGATCCATTTTCAGATCCTGATAGATAGTGTGATCTGGAACAAGAATAACTCCTCCTCATAAAATTGTCAAAACAAAATTCGCCTTATTGCCGATATCGGGAAATATCCATCCCAATATCATCGGGTCCTAATCCGAGCGGTAACAATTCCTTGATTGACGTAACGATAATCTTATCTTTTTTTGTAGTGGAGAGAATAACTTCTGTATCGCAATTGGAAATTTGCGAGGTTTCATATAATACCTGTCGGCAATCGCCACAAGGACCAGTTACCTCAACCGTATCAAAAGTATCGCCCCGGGCGATAACTGCTATACTTCGAATTTTTTTGATCCCCATCGCATTAGCCCGAACCACCGCGGCGCGTTCCGCACAAACCGTCAAGCTATATGCCGCATTTTCAAAATTAGTTCCGGTGATTATCGTTCCATCCGCAGAAATAAGAGCCGCCCCAACATGAAATTTTGAATACGGCGCATAGGAGTTCTCCAAAACATTCGCTGCTTCATCCAACGCTTTTTTCTGCAATTCGCTCAATTCTTGATAATTTATATATTTCATGTGATTTACGGTTAAAACGGATATCCTCCGGTAATCAAACGAAAGAGTAATAGAACAATGGGTAATAGCCAGTGCGAAAAGAAAAATATAAAAAATAGCAGGATCATAAATCCGTATTGCTCCAGAAATGCCTCCACCCCGCGCCATTGATACGGTAATACAGAGAAGAGGACTTTTGATCCGTCCAGCGGCGGAATCGGCACCAAATTAAAAACAGCGAGCATAACGTTGATGAATACAATAGAGCTTGCGATGGACATAAAATTCATAAGAAATGCGCCGGGGAAAATACCAAGAGTTGACGGTAAAAATCGGATTGCCAGCCCGAAAACCAAAGAAAGCGAAAGATTCGCCAAGGGTCCCGCCGCGCCAACCCAGGCCGGACCCCACCGCTTATTCCGCAAATTATACGGGTTATACGGAACCGGCTTGGCCCAACCTATCAAAAACGGACTTTGCGTAATAATGAGCAGGGCGGGCAGAAGAATTGATCCAAAAAGATCAAGATGCGGAATTGGATTTAAAGTTAATCTCCCGGCGTATTTGGCGGTTCTGTCCCCCAAAGCCAGCGCCACAAAACCGTGCGATACCTCGTGTATCACTACGGAAAAAATCAAAACCGCGATATAAAAAAATGGTTCTATCACGTTTTCCATGTTCTTTACGAAATACGAATTAAATACGAATGTACGAATCCTCGCTTAACTATTGTAAAAATCTCCGAACCATGATAATCTCATAAAATGGACGCGGGACACATGCTTAAACGAGAAGATCTCGTATACCCGGAGTTAAGTTATCAAATAATAGGCATATTGTTTGACGTATACAATAAATTGGGATTTGGCAACAGCGAAAAAGTATATCAACGCGCAGTAGCGATTGCATTAAAAAATGCGGGATTAAAATTTCGAGAACAAGCGTATTTTCCCATCAAGTATCAGAATGAACGAATCGGCAGTAACTTCCTGGATTTTCTAATTGAAGATAAGATAATATTAGAGATCAAAAAAGGTGATAGATTCGTGAAAAATCACATCGAGCAAGTATATCAATATCTCGTGGTGGGCGGACTAAAATTGGGCATACTTGCGTATTTTGCGCCACGAAATGTCCATTTCAAACGTATAGTAAACATAAAATAGCACATTATTCGTAAATTCGTAACTATTCGTATTTCGTAAAGACATGAAAACTTGTTTTCTTTGCCACAAAGGATCCTCTATTGCCGGTAAACGCGCTTTCCTCCGCAGCCATTATAACCCAGCAAAAACCATAAGAAAATACCCCAATTTACAATGGGCTAGATTAGAATCCCGCACCGCAGGGCGAGACTCGCCACAGGTGGCCGGGAAACGCGCAAAAATTTGCGTGAAGTGTTTAAAAAAACTACACCAGCAATGATGCCAATCCGATGCGAATTTAATGCTAATCTACAAATTGCGAATGCTTATACATAAATCGATTCGCAATTCGCTATATTGGCATTAGATTTGTAGATTGGCATCACACCCGTGAAAATAATTCCTGTCACATATAAATCCGCGGCGCGCTCCCCGAATATCTTCTTTGCCCTGTTTGAAAAACAAAGGATCGAAAGTGCCGAGCTTTTTTCGTATTTGCCAAAATCAGTGCAAACAGCCGTACGGAAACTTGCCAAAGAAGAATTCATGGGCGAGGCCGGAGAAACAAAATCAATTTGGTTTCCCAAGGGCAATATAAAACGCGTCCGGCTTTTCGGACTTGGCGATAAATCCAAATGGAACTACCGCAAAGAACACTTGCTTGCACGCATGTTTACACGATACGCAAAATCAGAGCGCATAAAAGAGTTTGCCGCAGAACTTCCGTCTTCTTCCGACGATGCTCGAAGAGACGCTTCGTTATTCACGACCAATGCGCTAATGGCTGATTTTGAATTCAATAAATATAAAGAAAGGCCCAAAACCGGCTGGCCGGAAATAAGAACAGTAAATCTTGCCGCCCACGAGGGGCGAGCCTCGCTCCGATCGCAATCGGAGTGGACGGCGCCGAAAGACGCATTTAAATCAGCGAGAGACGGAATTCGGGATGGCATGATTATCGGAGAGGAGGTAAATTCCTGCCGCGCGCTTGCCAATACTCCGGGTGGCGATATGACGCCAAAACGCCTTGCCGATGAAGCGGTGCAAACCGCTAAAAAATACGGGATTCTCGTAAAAATTCTCAATGAAAAAGACATGCAACGGCTTAACATGGGCGGAGTGCTTGGAGTTGCGCGCGGATCTTCAGAAAAGCCGCAATTTATAATTTTAGAATATTTTCATGGTCCCCAAGAGCAAAAACCCCTGGTTCTTACCGGAAAAGGTGTCACCTTTGACACCGGGGGGCTTAACTTGAAACCATCCGACTATATATATGAAATGCACATGGATATGTCCGGAGGTGCGGCAGTGATTCACGGAATGGCTGCAGTCGCACGGCTCAAACTCCCAATAAATGTCGTGGGCCTTATTCCCGCCGTAGAAAATATGCCGTCGGGTTCGAGTTATCATCCGGGAGATCTTCTTAAAACCATGTCCGGAAAAACCATTGAGGTCTTGAATACTGACGCCGAGGGACGCGTAATTTTGGCGGATGCGCTTTATTACGGAGCAACAAAGTATAAACCAGGGCTTATGGTGAATTTTGCCACGCTTACCGGAGCCGCGCATGTGGCGCTCGGAAGCCACTGCTCCGCGCTTTTCACCAAAGACGGGGATGAATCACTCGAACGCGCAATGATTGATGTTGGAAAAAAATCCGGGGACTATGTCTGGCCTCTGCCCTTATGGGATGAATTTCTTCCGGAAATCAAAGGCACATTCGGCGATCTTGCCAATATCGGCGCCAAAGACAAATACGGCGGAGCAACACATGGAGCAAAATTTCTGGAACAATTTGCCGGCGAAACTCACTTTGCCCACATAGATATTGCGCCGCGCATGACTGCGGTTGAGGCGGACTACTTAGGCAAAGGCGCAGCGGGAACAGGAGTACGATATATTGTGGAACTGGCGAAAGAATATCCGCATTTCATCAGCGAATAACGAATGGCTTACGAATATACGAACTTGTTTATTCGTAAATTCGAATAAGATTCGTTATTCGTTGATTTGGTTACATGATTCCCGTTCTCTTAACCCAAATCAAAACCTCGGACGGCGTAACGCTGGACGGGATTTATGTTCCGCCTAAACGAAAAAGCAGGACCGCGCTTATATGGGTTCACGGACTAACATCCTCTTTTTATTCTTCGCAAAAATTAATCTCGGGATTATCTTCCCGCTGCCAAAAACTGGGCATCGGATACTTTAAATTCAACAACAGAGGCCACGATATTGTCGCCCGAGGACCCAAAAGATTTCTTGGAACGGTATTTGAAAAATTCGAGGACTGCATTTTAGATGTCCGCGCCATGATAAATGAGGCCGAGCGGATGGGCTATAAAAATATCATTCTTGCCGGACACTCTACCGGCGCAAACAAAATCGTATATTATATGCATAAAACCGGGGATAAGCGCATAAAAGGATTAATGCTTCTTGGGGCAGTAAGCGATATTGTTGCCGAGATAAAACGTATTGGAAGACGAAAATTTGAAAAAAATTTCCAACTCGCCAAAAGATTATGCAAAAAAGATCCTTCAGCCATATTTACATCCAATGGTTATCTATTCTCCGCCGGACGAAATTTGAGCTTATTTACGCCAGGAAGAGCCGAAGACACTTTTCCTTATTATCATCCGAATGCTCCGTGGCGCGCCCTGAATTCAATTCGCACGTCGCTTGCGGTAATTTTTGGATCGCGTGACGAACACCTAGATCGTCCCGCTAAAAAACTCATAGAGGTCTTCCACAAAAATGCGCCTAACGCAAAATCATTTTCGGGCATAGTCATAAAAGGCACGAATCATAGTTTCCGCGGAAAAGAAAAAGAACTTGCACGCGAAATAATAAACTGGATAAAACGGGCCATAGTATAGTGGTAATACGTACCCTTGGGGTGGGTATGTCTCCGGTCCGATTCCGGATGGCCCGACTGCCGAAAATTTAATGCGGGGTAAAGGTCTTGCCCGCCCCGTATCATAACTAAAGTTATGTAGCAGGGTAGCCGGGGGCGAAATGATTGCTAATCATTTCGCGGGACGATTACCCGCTCTTCATTCGCATGCGAATGCAACAAATAAAGATGACCTACGCTGGCGTCGGCGTGAACTACGACGACGCAATGGATCCGTTCAAGCGGATGGCGCAACTCACAGGTCGCGAAACCGCAAGTAACATCAGACGACTCAACAACGGCGAATTTCAAGAAGTCGAGATGAGCCGTGGTGAAAGCGCCTACCTCATCGAAGCGGCCAAGAGCTATTTCGCGCATGTCGAGGAAGGACTCGGCACGAAGAACCTCGTCGCCGACGCGATGTATCGCCTTAGCGGCAAATCGTATTACAACCACATCGCGCAGGATACTGTGGCGATGATCGTGAACGACATGATTACGCTCGGCGCGCTGCCGCTTTCGGTGGCAATGCACCTCGCCGTCGGCGACTCGAGCTGGTTCAACGATGAGAAGCGATGCCGCGATCTCGTCGAGGGTTGGAAGAATGCATGTAACCTCGCGCGATGCGTTTGGGGTGGCGGAGAAACCCCGACACTCAAAGGTGTTGTTGTGCCAGAGGCAATCGTGCTTTCCGGTTCGGCGATGGGCCTCGTGAAGCCGAAGGAGCGACTCATCACCGCGGACAACATCCAACATGGCGACGTAATCGTTCTCATCGAGAGCTCCGGTATTCACGCGAACGGTCTCACGATGGCGCGGAAAATCGCCGACAGGAAGGATGGATTCTGGCGGCGGCTGGCGCATCTTTTTATTCCAGAACAATTTCCGTTACGCGCGCTGTCTGACGGCTACCTAACTAGGCTCGGCGATGGGCGAACATACGGCGAGACGCTTCTCGACCCTACGCACATCTACGTCGGTCTCGTCGAAGACTGCCTCAATCGCGGCGTGAGCATTCACTACGCCGTGAACATCACGGGTCATGGCTGGCGCAAGCTTATGCGGGCAACGCAATCGTTCGCCTACATCGTCGAGCATCTACCGAAGCAACTCCCGATCTTCGATTTTCTGCAGAAGCACGGGCCAGTGGACGACACAGAGGCGTACGGCAACTTCAATATGGGCGCGGGCTTCGCGCTCTATATTTCGGAAGCCGACGCAGATGCGGTTCTCGAAGTCGCCACCTCGCACAACATCGGTGCGCTCCGCGCTGGACATATCGAACGAAGCGACGAAAAGAAAGTCGTCATCAAACCGAAAGGTCTCGAGTATTCCGGCACAACGCTCGGTGTCCGATGATTCTCAAGTTCCAACTCATGGGTTCGCTGTCGCAAGATGGCGAACCCTTTTCCTTTTGGTAAAATTTCAAAGAACAAATTATGGTGTATTTTTGTTGCTATCTCATGATATAATAACCCTATGCCGGCCAAAAAGGACAACCAAATATCGGATCAGGAGGCGTCCGAGACCATTGAGGGGCTTCGGGAGAAAATGATCTTGGATGCAGTGCGTAACGGCGCATCCGACATTCATATTGAGCCGGGATATGATTCCATGATGATTCGCTTCCGGATTGCCGGAGACCTGCACCCCTATGATCGCAGGCCGATTTCGGATCAGGAGGCGCTTATTTCCCATTTAAAAGTCATATCCGGCCTTGATATTTTAAAACATGTTCTGCCCCAGGAGGGGCATTTTGCCTGGTCTGCGGAACGAATTTCAGGGGTCGTGGACGGCAGAATTCTTGATATCCGTACTTCATTTTTCCCCACGGCCTACGGAGAAACAGTAGTCATGCGGATATTAAACCGCGGCGACCTGCCCGAATCGCTGGATGCACTCGGATTTTCCACCACCCAAGACATTGCTCTTACGCGAAAAATCATCCACCAATCGCACGGCATGGTGCTGGCCGCAGGTCCGGCCGGATCCGGAAAAACATTCACGCTTTATGCGATGCTTAACGAACTGCGCAATGAAAACAAAAACATCGTGACCCTGGAGGATCCGATTGAATATTATCTTCCCATGGTGCGCCAAAGCCAAATGCGGACGGATCAGGGCTTTACCTATGCCATGGGACTTCGCTCCATTCTTCGCCAGGATCCGGATATCATAATGGTGGGAGAAATACGCGATCTGGAAACAGCCGAAAGCGCGATCCGCGCATCCCTGACCGGCCGCCTGCTTTTATCCACCATTCATTCAAATTCAAGCGTGGCCACAATTACACGCCTGATTGATATGAACATAGACAAGGGACTTGTGGCCTATGCGCTTTCGGGAGTCATAAGCAAACGTCTGGTTCGCAAAAATTGTGAAGCGTGCCGCATTCCTTACCATCCGATTAAAGAAGTGCTGGACGTGCTCGGCCTTGACCAGAAAGAAACATATATGCGCGGGAAAGGATGCGAATCATGCGGCAATACCGGAGTTGCCGGAAGAATCGGCATATTTGAAATTTTATATATTGATGACGGCATGCAACGCCTTATTATAGAAAGCGCGCCCCACGCCAAATTATTTGAATATGCCCGCGCCCAAGGATTAAAAACCATTCGGGAGGACGGCATACTTAAAATTCGGGCCGGTGTCACCATGCCGGAAGAGGTGCTAAAAGCGACTTCATAAGTCATAGCCAAAAAAATATTCTTCCAAAAACATTCCGACATTCTTGAGAATATCGGAATGTTTTTAGTAGCTTGAAAAATAGACCGAAAATGCTACAGTTTATGCAGATCATTGACAGGATAAAAAATGCTTGACCCCAGGGATTATTATATTGACGAAAATATTACCGAAGCGCTTGCGCTTCATCCATCAACTTTTCACAATCCGGAGTTTCTTCAAAAAGAACTTGATACGATATTTTCGCACTCTTGGCTTTTCGTGCCGCAACGCGCCGAAAAAGAAATGAAAAAAGACCCTCGGCCCCTTGCAGAGGTTTTACAGGAAGCCGGAAGCTACTTCGAATTTACGCTTTTTGATAGCGAACCGCTTTTTCTACAAATTGATACGGACGGATTTGCCCACTGTTTTCCCAACTGCTGTCCCCACGATAATTTCCCGCTTCGAACCGACAAATGCGGTACATCAAAATTTATCAAATGCAAACAGCATGGACGCATATTCTCCTGTGCCGGAAAATTCATTGCGCATCCGGGCTTTGATGCATCAAATGGCAAACAAATTACGAAAGGAGCGGGTTCGAATCTTAAAGAATTACCTCTAACCAGATGGGGTCCGTTTTTTTTCATCGCGCTTGGCGAACCTTTCGCAAAATTACAACATATGCCCACCTATCCTCTAAGCTCCATACCCGATAACCGAGTTCCCATAGGAAACGAGGAAGAAGTTGTTGACGGCAACTGGAAACAGCATGTCCGTAATTATTTGGATTATTTCCATATCGCAGAAATCCATGCCAAAAGTTTCGCCAAGGTCGTGGACATCAATTCATACCGGACCGAATGCAATCCCCATTCGGTTTTGCAATGGGCATATGCCCGAAATCCCGCGCATGGATTTGACCCCCATGAACTTCCCCGCCGCTTCCAAGATCCAAACCATCCGGAAAAACGCGTATATGCCCTATGGGATTTTATCCCTCCAAACTTTGCTTCAAACCGCTATCCCTGGGGTTATTCCATAAACGTGTGGATGCCGATAAAAAACAACCCGGCCCAAACGCGTCTTTACCGATATCATTACGTTACGGATGCGGAAAAATACAAAAAGAAAGACGAGATTTGGAAAGATGAGGATGTCAACCAAGAGGATATAGACGCCATGCGCGAGGCCTGGCGCGGCGCGAAATCACGCTTTGCGAGTCGCGGGACATTTTCCCCTGAAAAAGAACAAGCCACCCACTGGTTCCACCACTGGGTGTACGAAATGATGTTTGAAAAATATTAAAAGCGGCCTTGCGGCCGCTCTTTTTTAATCCAGATTCCTCTTATGTTTGTTTCTCGATTCCGCCTGTATCAACCCGTCCACCCTGCCATTGGCCGCGGTAAAGATTAGTCCTTCCTTTCACTTCAAAAAATAAGGCGTGCGCGACCCTTGCCCCCATCTCAAAAACAAATGGTTTTGTACCAAAGTTCATCAATCCAAACGTCAATTTTCCGCTATATCCCGGAGCACAATTCCCGGTAAAAAGCATGACGCCCGATCTATAAAGCGTGGAACGCGGTCGGAAAAGAATTACCAAATTCTCCGGCGTATTTACCTCCTCCACCGTAGTCATAATATAATAACACGTGGGCTTTAGTACCGCTTTGATTTTCTTCTTCGGGTCATAACGCGCCACAATTTTTGCCTTAGGAGTTTTACGCTCTTTAACTCCTAAAAAACCAGCTCCCGAAAGCTCATATAATTCCCCTATCCGCAAATCAATTCCCGCGCCTTCCGGATTTTTTAACTCCCTCTCCGAAAGATTTTCAATCAGTTTTATCGCATCTATCAGTTTATGAATTTTGTCCATCCCTAAAATCATATTTTTATGCACACGACAAAGTGGCTTTTATAGCAATTAAATTTTCCGCAAAGTTTTATTTCTTAAGCGAGATACCTCTGTTTTTAGACAATGGGAGGATAAAATTGCTTGCCCCGCACCAAATTTTGACTGCCGCTTTCATTTCCATCCAAGTAGAGACGAATATCTATCAAGAAATGCAGAGCATATCTCGCCAGCTTATGCGGGGCGGCACAGAAATGGTCAAAATTTTGGTGATGGGGCTTGGTTTTTCGCGCAACGAAAAAATTTTATCCGACCCTTAGCGAGTGTGCCGCTGGAGCACACGAGTCGTGTCTAAAAAAGAGGTACCGAGCGAGTATTTATAACCCCAACACGACGGTGATCTGTTTAATTAACGCCAAAGCCACCGGCGGGGGCATTAAACTATACGAATCATTGCCCTCATCATCTTTTATCATCCACGGCTCCTCAATTACCCGAACCGCGCCATCCTTTTCCAACTCATAACGAAACGCCGGGGTTATTTCATAATCATCTATATTTTCGCTGGCTTTATCCGCCGGCACCGAATTTCTTAAAAATACTTTGGGCACTCCTTGAAGATTGAGAAGCATTTTCATAACCTCTCCGTCGGCCTCAATGCGGTTGCGAATCGCCTCAATTCCCAATTCATCCCCCTCTTTAGGCGACATACGACTTTTACCATAGCCGGAACAATTGGGATTGTCGCATAAAAGGTAAAATTTCTTATGGCCCGAGTCATAACCCACATCTTGAGTGCGAAGAAGTTTGGTATTGCGCGGACTCTGGCATTGCGGGCACACTACACGATATTTCATCCGCTCATCAATTACTGCCTCGGGAACATCTATAAAAACCATGAAGTCGGGGTCATCACGATATCCCACCAGTGTACGAAAATATAAAGAATAAGATACCTGGTCAAGATTCCGGGGAAAACCATCTATAAACACGGCTTTGCGCCCAATCTTGTCAATTTCCCGTTCCACCAAAGCCAGAATTACTTCGGTGGGCAGAAGGGTTTTGGTATCACGGCCCAAAATAACTTCCAGCGCTTTTTCAATGGTAATAAATCCCCGATAACGACGCTTGAGAAAATCCACCAATTCTTTGTGGCTTGATGTTTTTTCTAAGTCCTGGTGAACGCTCCGCACAATGTCTCCCACCGAAATATGCGCCACCCGCTCTTCACCCACCGCCTCCATAAAAAGCTTGGAGTAAGTTCCTTTGCCGGAATTTTTGGGGCCCAAAAGAAACCCGACAAAAGTGTTTTTTTGCAAATATTCACGCAGTTTTTCAATCTCTCTACCCGCTTTCAAATCAAAATATTTCCGCCGCTCAGCCGGATCTTCAAATTTAAACTTTTGATCTACGCCCTCTACTTTAGTTTTAAATATGGGGAACGAAAATCCTTTCATGGGTTAACGATACATTATTTTCTCCAAAAAATCCAGCCGTTTGATTCAATCACAATATCCCCATCCGTATCATTTCGCAAAATTGCAGCGCCCGCGGCCGCCAACCGATCTAGAGTTTCTGACGCCGGATGGCCATAGCGATTTTTGCGTCCGGATTGAATTACGTTTATTTCCGGTAAAACGGCGCGTAAAAATGCATCCGAGGATGAATATTTTGAGCCGTGATGGCCAACCTTTAGCACGTCAGAACTTAGAACGAAGAACTTAGAACTTAGAGATTCTGATAATAAACGATATTCGGTGGAACGACCGATATCACCGGTGAAAAGAAAAGAATTCTGGCCGTATTCAAGCTTAGCCACGACACCGGTTTCATTAAGTTCCGACACGGTTTTCCCGCGAAAATCTTCATCCGGCCACAAAATCACCATCTCTGCACCTTTGCCAAAATTAATCACGCCTCCCCTTTGCGCGTAAAAAATTTCAGCATCCTCTTTTTCAAGCAATTTTTTCCATTCTTCAAATTCCGCTATGGAGTGCTCGACTCCTGTCCATAAAATTTTATCAACGTCATAGCGACGCAAAACTTCAAGAAGTCCTGAAACATGGTCTTTTTCCGGATGGGTTAAAATAACAAGATCAAGCGAGCGATCCCAAAAAGGCATACGCTTCCCCAGTTTTGCCAAAACCGAATCATCCGGCCCGCCGTCTATCAAAATCTGGTTGCCGCCCGGAACTTCTATAAATATTGAGTCGCCCTGTCCTACATCAAAAAATGTGACCAACAAATTTTGTCGGGATTCAAAATAAAATACTACGTACCAAATAATGATGGTTATCACTACAAGAATGAATGATAATACGGTTTTACTGTTGCGTATCGCCTTTTCCATAATTCTATTCGTACCCGAATCCACAAATATTTACAAATTAAAAACCGCCTGTGAGTAAATCATTCAGGCGGCATAACTTAAATCTTCGGTCTTTCGACGTACACGACATTTCGGCTGCCCGGGCGGAATCGTATTTCGCGTCCGTCGGATGTTTCAAAATTAATAAACCCGTCCCCATCAATCTGGTACGGCGGGTCATCGTTACCGACGTCTGTAAACCACTCATCAATGGTATCATCAATTTTTATAGCGCCCTCTTGTAAAAGCCGGATACGATACCGTACCATATATTATCCATTTGATAAGACCCGTAGCAAATATAAAACAAACTAAACTAAAAAACAACCTGTTTTGTGCAACACCCGGTGTCGCACATATTGTCTATATTTTGGTGGATCTCCGCCATAAAACAATTGCCGCATAACCATAAAAAACAACAAGCGGAATGGCGACCCATTTTCCAACCGTAATGGACGCCGCCGGAATTTGGGCAAAAAAATCAATAATACGGATTTGATATTCCAAAATAGTCCACGCAATCCAGCCGGAAATTTGCGCAAGCGGCCCCCATAAAAATCCGAGTCCACCTGTAATAAATCCCAAAACCATGGCATATGGGACCGCAATCAAAACCGCTATATTGCTTATTGGACTTATCAAAGATACGCGGCCGAAAAGATAAATTAAAAGCGGCAAAACCATGAATTGCGCCGACAATGTTTCAACCAGCGTCTGCTTCCAGGAAAAAAACGGTTTATCTTTATATGCCGGGTCCTCTGCTTTAAATTTTTTGCGGCGATCCAGCCGGCGCTCAATATGCGGAGACAAATAAATCAGACCCAGTGTCGCCAAAAAAGATAATTGAAACGCCGCGTCAAAACGCAAAATTTTGGGGTTGTGCAAAATCATAACTGCCGCAGCAAAAACTAAAGCATTAGTCATCTGATACAATCGCCCTTCTTTTTGCGCGATTAAAACTAAAATTCCCATAATTCCGGCGCGCACTACCGAGGGCGATGCGCCGGTAAGCAGAACAAAAAGCATAATCCCCGCAGTTGCAATCCAAAACGATACCTGAAATGGAACCGTAAGATACATGAGTCCGTTTACGAAAAAACGCCCGAGCATCGTTATATTATAACCGGATAACGCCACAATATGGGTTGTGCCGGTACGGCTAAAATTTTCCACCAAATCAGCCGGAAGCGATTCGCGCTCGCCTAAAGTCAGCCCTTTCAAAAACGCCGCATGCGGTTCAGGAATTACTTTCTCAAGATTTTTTTCAAATGAATGCTTTAGCCGCGAAAGCTGAAACAATAATTGATTGCCGCGTCCTTCTCCGATTTTTTCCGCTTGCGGAAAAAACATGATGGCAAAAATATCCTGGCGCGAGAGGTATGAAACATAATCGAACTCCTTGTAATTCTCGGGTTTTTTAATAATCCCGCGCACCAAAATTTCATCTCCTATCTCATATTGCGGAAACCGTCCAACCGTCACCAATAATTGAAACGGATTTATTTCCTTTTTACCTGTTTTAAAAACTCTAACAGTAATCCGCTGAACGGATTGAGATCTCTCCGGTTCTGTTGTCACAATACCCCGTATCGCTAAATCCTTACCGTAAAAATCAGATAAATCGGGCCGAGCTATTTCCGCGTATGAAAAACGCAGAATCCCCGCAAAAAATAAGATAAGCAGTGCTCCCAAAAATATGATTTTCCGGTTCCAGCGCAAAATGCCGACAGCCAGCACAACGGAGGACGCCGTAAGTAAAATAAAAACCGTCTCCGTGGAAGGAGCAAAAAACGACCGCACCGCCACTCCTCCGATAAACGCCAATAACAGAAACAGAAAAATCCTGGATTTAGGCAACTTTTCACCGCTGAACATATTCAACTTGTAGCGCGAAATACAAAAGTGGTCAAACAAACAAAAAAGGAGAAATTATTCTCCCATCACTCCTAAAAAGACACGCGCAAAACTGTTCCTAAACAGAAGTAAATTGTGATTTGGTCATAAGTGGATAACTTTTTTTGTCTACTGCGTAATTTATATTATAATTATAAATGGAGTATTAAGGAAATTTATATCTCGTTTTGATTGCGGAGTATCAAGGGAAACCTTAATACTCCAAAAACAAAGGCATATTGAATTGGAAACGATTCAATACACCTTGGTACTCTGCAATCAGGACGGGATTTTATTTTCTCTTATTGCCCCAACCTTTTGGTGGGGTGGCTGAGTGGCTGAAAGCAATCGGTTTCTAACCGATCAGCCTTACAACGGGCTCGTGGGTTCAAATCCCACCCCCACCGTAGCACTTGACTGTGGATAACTATATATTAGTATGTAAATACCGTTGTAAGGTTCAGAGTGTAAAAACTCTGATGGCCACTGTGCCAAAAACAGCGTTTTTCCTTAAGGTTCTTAAGGCTTTAAGGTTTTATTCTTTTACTTAAATCCTATTTATTTTCTTGATTTAAGCAAAAACGTTGTTACCATGACCCCCGAAAGGGGGTTTTTGGTTTAAACCTAATTTTGTCGCCAAGAGATGGGTGTAAAATTTTCTAATATAAAAAGGCGCGAAGCGCCTACCTTAATAAATATCTCAAAAACAATGCGGAGAAATGAAATGGACGAGGTGCTATGCGTTTTTTAACGATGGGAGGCGAAACGGCTTGGTCCGAGCACTCATAAAATACATTCTCTGACTTATTTAGGTAGTCCCTCGATAAACTCGGGAACTATTTTATGTAAACCATATGAGTGCTCGGCGTTTCGCCGACCCTGCAGGCCGCCGCAGGAGCGGCCGAAGCCCGTTAAAAAACGTATAGTACCGAGTATCACTTCCCTTTTCTCCGCAAAAAGGCCGGCACGGCATCCCATTCATTATCCTCCAACTGCGGTTGTTTCTCCGCCTGCCCTGTTTTTTTTGGCTCTTGTTTTTCATCCCGATGCAAAGGCAGGCGCAAATTATTATTGTTTCCGTTGTTCGGATTAAATCCGGTGGCAATCACGGTAATTTTAATTTCCCCTTTTTTCAGGCGCTCGTCCTCCACCGCCCCGAAAATAACTTTGGCCTCGCGATCAATGGATTCGGTAATCACTTTGGCTGCCTCATTGATCTCCCACATAGTAAGATCCGATCCGCCCGAAATATTGAATAATACCCCGCGCGCGCCGTTTATGGAAAGTTCAAGCAAAGGCGATCCGACTGCGGATTTAGCCGCAGTAACCGCTCGGTCCTCTCCAGTTCCGAATCCCACGCCCATAAGCGCGGATCCGGCATCCTGCATAATGGCTCGGACATCCGCAAAATCCACATTAATCACTCCGGGAGTAATGATCAAATCCGCAATTCCCTGCACGGCCTGGCGCAATACATCATCACAAATCACAAACGCATTCAAAAGCGAGGTGTCTTTGGTAATTACATTAAGCAGGCGATCATTTTGTATTGTGATCAGCGCATCCACGCGATCTTTTAATTTATGCCATCCCTCTTCCGCTATTTTTCCGCGCTGCGCGCCCTCAAAACTAAAGGGCCTGGTTACAACTCCTATCACCAGCGCACCGGCATCCTGCGCAACTTCAGCCACAATGGGAGATGCTCCGGTTCCGGTTCCTCCTCCCAGACCGCAGGTTAAAAACACCATGTCCGCGCCTTTCAATATCTCATGGATCTCATCGCGATTTTCCTCGGCCGCCTGCCTGCCGATTTCCGGATTCATGCCCGCGCCAAGTCCTTTGGTGAGATTTTTTCCGATATGAATTTTGGTTTTGGCTTTAGTGAAATGAAGATCCTGCGCGTCGGTATTTATGCTAATAAAATCAACCCCATTGGTTTTATGGTCAATCATGCGCGTTATGGCTTTTCCTCCACCGCCTCCGACTCCAACCACCTTGATACGCGCGTATGACTCTATGTCGGGTTTTAATTGAGGCATAAATGTGATGCCAATCCGATGCGAATTTAATGCTAATCTACAAATTGCGAATATACATCTGTTAAAATTTATTCGCAATTCGCTAAATTGGCATAAAATTTGTGGATTGGCATCATTGCATTTCCGCCCTCAAGGTAGCACACACTTATTTCTCTGGCAAGTTGACAAAAACACATATATTCCACCCCTTATCCACATAGTTTAAACAACAAGAGTCCGAGATAATTCAAAACCGCCCAGAAAAACCAGGCAGCTGACAAAAATTGCTAAGACGTTCTGTTCATGATCTATGGTAAAAACGATTTAAACCAGCTCATTATTTTGTCTCCGGAAAAATCGCCTAATTTACGGCCCCGCAACCAAATCCCTCCATCGCCCCCGCCTCCTTTAGCATATGCCCAGCGCACAACACCCAAAGCCGCGGAAAATGCGGACGCCTTTTCTTCATCCGATATCTCAAATCCCTGCGGAACACCAATAGCAACCGGCAGTTTCATCTCGCGCTTGGTCAAATCAATCAAGCCCCGGGTGGCGGCTGATCCGCCCACCACCACCACTCCTCCCGGAAGAAGCGCTGCACGATTAATTTTACGAAGCTCCTTTTGCAGAAGTTCAAAAATGTCCCGGAGCCGGGCTTCTATAATCTCGGCAAGTTCCCGACGCGAATAAAGCGCCGATTCCCCCTCCACAAATTCGGCCAGCCGTATATTCTCGCGCTTGGGAAGTTCCACCGAAAGGCATGACCCGTATACCAACTTTATTTTTTCGGCCACATCCACATCTGTACGAAACCCAATCGCAACATCATTGGTAATATGCCCGCCTCCAATCGGCAAAACGCCGGCATGTATCGGCACCCCCTCCTCAAACACCATAAAGCTTGCGGTACCTCCTCCGATATCCAGCACCATTGATCCAAGTTCTTTCTGCCTTTTGGTAAGCACAACTTCAGCGGCGGCCAATGGCGAAAACACATAATCTACGATTTTAAGTCCGGCGCCCTCCACACATTTGAATAGATTTTTTAAAAACGGCCGAGAACAATCAATAATCAGGGTATCCACCTCCAGCCGCACGCCATGCATTCCAATAGGATCTTTAATACCCGCCTCCGCATCCACCCTGAAATCGCGTGGAATCATATGCAAAATTTCACGGTTCGGATTTTTAGGGATAAAGGTCTCGGCCGCGGCAATGGCGCGTCCCACATCCTCGGGCGAAATTTCGCCGTCCGCGCGCGACACCGCAATAATTCCACGGGAAGAAGAAACGGAAACATGCGCGCCGCCCACAGTCACCCAAACCGAGCGCGTTTGGACTCCGGCTGCCTTTCGGGCATCTTCCATGGCGGCCTGGATTGCGGCACTTGCATCATCGCAATCCACCACCACTCCGCGCCTTACCCCGTGCGATGGAGAAATACCAATGCCCAAAATACGCGGGCTGTCTTCGCCGCGGCGTTTCTCGGCAATCACGGCCTGCACCGTGGATGTACCGACATCTAAAGCTGTGATGATGTTACGAGACACGTTCAAAATTATTCTAATTAACCTAATTGACCTAATTATTCTAATCAATACTCAATGACTAATGTCTAATTTGGACATTGAAAATTGTAGATTTATTTGGATCAATTAGAATAATTAGAACAATTAGAATAATTTGCCGAGAGCACTTCTTTCGATACGCTCAAATTTTTTACGCATAATTTCTGATTTCTCATGGTGAATCCCCGCAAGATGTATAATACCATGCACAATCATCCATGTCATCTGGTATCTATACGTATTTCTTTGCTCTTTTGCCTCTTTTCGGATAACCGCCGGACATACAATTATTTCACCATATTCAGGGCTATAAAGGAAGGATAAAACATTGGCGGGTTTATTTTTATCACGATAAGCCAGGTTTAATTCCCTGGATTCTTTTTCTTCGATGCTAATAATAGCTACCTTACGGGGTAGCTTAATGCGAACAGCGGCCGGAAGATTTTTTTTTATCCTTTGCAACAGTTTATTCGACATAAATTCTATTTTACCAAAAATTTTTCTACCACCGCCTTGACCTTGTCTCCCGATGCCAATCCCCCGATTTTTTTCATCACCGCACCCATTATTTTACCAAAATTTTTACCCTGAGCCTGGTCGAAGGGCTTTATTATATCCTCACTCATTGATGCGATAACCTCTTTCACTATTTTTTCTATTTCCTCATCCGCCGATTCCTGCGGCATATAACTTTCCAAAATTTTTGACTCCATCTGCTCTTTCTCCGCCATATTCATTCTCCCGCCTTTAGTAAAACCCTCAACCGCGTCGCGCCGTTTTTTCACTTCAGAACGGATAACCGCGATAATTTCGTCATCAGTTAAAACTGCCTCCCCGCCCCTGGATTTCTTCTCAATTTCGCGGTTATGAATCGCAGCCGATAACATCCGCAGAACCGATAATTTAAGTTCATCATGCGCCCGCATCGCATCTTTAATATCATTTTGAATTTTTTCCAACATATCTTCTTGATACATAATAAATACCAAAAAGTCAAAACAAACCCCAACAAACAATTGACTTATTTCCGGTGATTATATACTATGCACATAGATCCTGATAACATCCAAAAAATAAGGGGGGGAATCATGGGAATAGGAAGTGGCGAGGGGCAGGTTGTATATGCGACGAAACTGACAGTGATTCAAAAAGCACTCCGCAATATTGAGGAAGCGTGGAACGAAATGAAAACCACACCCGTCCGTATGAAGATCGAAGAATTCGAGAAAAGAATCCTTCGGCAGGCGAAACGGGATGGAGTCGATTATTCACTCGAGACCGGAAAATGGCTAGACGAAGCAAAAAAACGTCTCGCTGATTCAAAAACTACGCGGGATACGAAAAATCTTATTCTGGGCGAGACGTATCCTCCAGAAACTCGCCGAGCGGTGCAAAAATTCGTGCGCTCCTATCTCAAACTCTGCCAATATGCGGAGTGGGCGTATAAAGACCTGAAAATCTTTACTGAAGATAAATCCAAAGACAAGCTCTTACAGGCATTCCTTCTCTGGCGAGTATTTTTGTCAGCCACGGCATTCCATAAATATTACCGCCTGAACCCGCGCGGCAAAAAAGCAAAAGAGCTTTACTTGGCACTGCGCCCCACGGTAGTATTTCGCACTCACAAACCGCGAAAAACCAAATCATAATCACACCGAGGACCTTTCCTCGGATTTTTTTTATTTGCGCCGAACACTATTTTGATTTCCATCAATTTTCACTAATTCGCGATCGCGAATTAGTGAAAATTGCTCTACAGTATACAAATAATAAACAGCTTTGGATTAAAAAAGCCGGAAGAAAATTCCGGCAAATGGAACCGACGTTATGGCGCGTTTTTATCAACTTCAGAGGTCGGGCGGACAGCCCGAAATGCGACTGATATGCCAGTCATCATAATATCTGCAATGCCGTCCAAAGCTTTACAAACACCAATCGCGATGAACGCATACACACATACCAGTATACCCACCGTGAATATGACTACCAAAACAGATAAATTAAACAGAACCTTTAGCGTCCAGAAAAGACTATACACGACTATGCATATGGCCTCTGAATGATTAGTATAACTCACCGTAGTCGCCGAGGCAAAATTAACGTATGTTCTGACAATTGGCTTATGGGAAGGAGCTACCGCGCCATCCCACCAACCCTCGCGTAAAACAGTTGCCACGGGATACAAAAGGAATCGCAGCCAGTAAGGATATTGGTCTGTTTCCTGCGCGACCCAGTAATTCAACGACCCAAACAAAGCGCCGAAAAACAGATAATAAAACGCTGCGGGATAAAACCACCACTGTGCTACCAGCCAGATAAGCCAATTCATTGTCATATCGGTCAAATTCATCGGTATTCCTTTATTAAGACCTGATAACCTTATATCAAATCCGTTTATTTTTGTCAAACAAAAAAACGAAGGAATGCGTAATTCCTCCGAGATTATGATTACGGCAACGGTTTGCCGTTTATTAATGTAGGACGAAGCTTTACTCGTATCTCAAAACTCCCCGGATAGTCCTTGCTTTTTTCCAACTTCAACTGATCTTGTAAACCCACATACCCTTGAATTTCTATGGGTATAAACTTCCGACTTGATTCAAGTAATGAGTCAAAATGTTCGGATTTCAAAAGTGATGTTTCAAGCTCTAAGAAAAAAAGCGGGTTTATTTGTCCCCTTAGTTCTGACCCCTCAAAAGGGATGTTCATGCCGAAACCAGTAAGAATTACTGTATATCGTTCCGAATGACTCTGAAATGATACCTGGGTACTGAATGAGGCACGTATCAATTGGGGTACGATAATAACTTTCATTTTAACAGGATAAATTAGTTTAGTTTCTTTAAGTGCTGGGTTATACACATCTCCCCCGGCCTCAAGCTTTAAACCGCTTACCCAGGTCATGAAATCTTGCTCGCCCTTCATCTCCACTACATTCTGGCTGTATGCCAACGGTGCAAAGGCCAAAACCATTACAGCGCAAAGCATTCCAAGAACTTTCCTATTCATAAAAACACCTCTGTTTGAAAAATAAAAAAACTATTTTAAGTATATAGTCACGGCCCTAAAAGTCAAACAAACAAAAAACGCCGCAAGCCCCGTCACTAAAATTTTGACAGTTTCTGTACTTAAAGCTTAACCACCGGTAAATATTTCATATCATGAATGGATGTTCATCTTGCTTTGATTGAAACTAAAACGGCAGTCAAAATTTGGTGCGGAGTAAAGCGTATACAATGAGCAAACCCCATACTCACCCATCATGAATGCGCGGTTGAGTCCCGACTTTTAAAAAGAATCGGGAGGGCCGCTGATAATACGAAGTATGTAATATTCTAAAATTTGTTGCGGCCCGTACGCTTAGCGAAGCGAGGGTTTAAAAATTTAAGGATTATTCCGCTGAGCGTCTTTTTTAAAGTCGGGACGAAAACCGCCCCGACAAATTATTCCTCCTTCGTCAACTTTCCCAATTTATCCAGCCGTTCTCTTTCCTTACCAGCCGCAATTCTCCTTAAAGCCCTCTCTTTCATCACGCGCTTCGTGGGCTTGGCTTCATAAAACTGATTTCCCCGCGCGCGGATCAAAACCCCGGAGCGCTGCATGGAACGCGAAAACCTGCGCAAAAATGCGCCTTGAGTTTCTCCTTCTTTTTTACGGATCTCCACCATGACTTTACGAAATACGAATTTTTACGAATTTACGAATTCGTACATTCGTACTGATCCGTATTTCGTAAAACTATACGTCAACTTTTTTCTCCTCCTTACTTCCCCACCCGCCAAGCAGATGCAGATGCAAATGGTCAATCACCTGCCCTCCTTCTTTACCGACATTAAACACTAATTTATATCCGGTCAAGCCCCTATCTGCGGCCGTACGTTTGGCAATATAAATTATTTTGGTAATAACATCGCTATGGTTTGTTTCCAGATGGGCGATTGACTGAATATGCACTTTGGGAACCACCAGTAAATGCACCGGGGCCTTGGGGTTTATATCTTTAAAAACACGGACATCCTTGTCTTCATAGAATGTTTCGGACGGAATTTCACCGGATGCGATTTTACAGAAAAGACAATTAGGCATGCGCCGTCACACTAATCCACAAACGACTCATACGAATCCACGAATAAACTATTCGTGATTCGTGGATTAGTGTAAACATTTGTGGATTCGTGTGTTTTACTTTTTTAACTTGGCTTTCAAAAATTCTATCAATTTTTCCTGCGGAATCGTTTCCTGAATACCGGACCCGACTTCCCGCACAATAATCGTATCGTCCAGCGCCTCTTTCTGTCCCATAATAAGCGCGAATTTCGCCTCGGCTTTTTCCGCAAGTTTAAGCTGTGATTTGATAGAATCGCGGCCCAACGATTCCTTTACTTCTATCCCTCCGCCGCGCAAGGTCTCCATTAAAGCCAGGCTTTTACGCTTGGCCAAATCACCAAGATGCGTAAGAAACACCATGGGTTTTTTGGAATCAACCAGCCGGCGGCGCGATAAAAACATTATTAAACGATCAATATACAGTTCAAACCCGACTGCCTCAACCCGTTTGCCGGAAAGAAGTTCGGCGGCTTTGGTGCATCCTCCGCCCTCGCCAATTACAATCGCGCCTTCGTGCTCCTCGGCAGATACATCATTATTATCACCGCCCGCCACATCTTCGGCGCCGCCGCCTTCGACCGCAACGGCACTAACCGGTTTTTCCTTGGCCTTTCCGGAAAATTCAAAAATCAAGGTATTGAACCAAAGTCCATCCCGGAAAAAACGCGGATCCAGATAATAAGGGACTTTCAGCTCATCCAAAAATTCAAGGAATCCGCGCAACTGTTTTTTGCACTGGTCGCACAAAAAATCAAGAACTTGCGGGGCATGTTTTGCAAACATCTTGCATTTTTCATCCGCACACGACAAGGCCCTCACCGGATGCGATTTGGCGGCTTTGCGGCAACTGCGGCAAAGACGCGAAGCGCGCGAACGGAAATAAGATGCCAGCGAGGAACGAAAAGACGGATAACAAGATGCGCAGCCAATGGCATTTACCCGAAGTTCAAGCTCTCGCAGATCAACACCGATACCGTCTAAAATCTTCCAGAAAATCTGCACTATCTCGGCGGCGGCAACCGGCCCCTCCTCGCCCGCTATCAGCAAACCGCATTCGTAGCGCGACTTGATAGCGTCCTCGCGCTTGGATTCGGCAAAAAAAACATCTCCCTCAAAAACAAGCTTAACCGGCTGCGGCCCATCACTCATCTTATGGGAAATATAGGCGCGAAGAGCCGAAAGAATGCCGGACACACGAAGCACATAATCACTACCGGGACGGCAACGGCACTGTACCGGAATTCGCTCATCCATATACCCTCCCCTTATCAAAGGCAGATACTGACGATAATGCTCGATGGGCGGAGTAAAAATCAATTCAAACCCGTAATATTCCGCCAAAGATCCGAATTTTTTTTGCAGATTTTCATAAATCTCCTCACGCGCCGGCAAACGGTCCAAAGAAGCGATGATATCTTTTTCCGATGATTTTTGTTTAGACATGTGCAGCGATGCCAATCTACAAATCTAATGCCAATCTGGCGAATTGCGAATCGTTACTATTCGAGCTTGTCGAGAATATACATTTAAGGTATCTTCTCGATTTAACTCGAAGAATAATTATTAGCAATTTGTAGATTAGCATTAAATTCGCATGGGATTGGCATCATTGCTTAATACGCCACGGAATAGTCCGGCACAAATCCGAACTTCTTGGGGGGCAGTGCCCGGAAAAAGGCGCGTCCGACAATAAGCTCACGCCGCAAAACTCCCCAGACTCTTGAATCAGAACTTGCGTCCCGGTTATCGCCTAACACGAAATATTCATCTTCGCCAAGAGTTATACGCATATATGGTCCGGTGGGGCGATCGGGGGGCATAAGATACGGTTCTTCAAACGTAAATCCCTCTTGATACGCCTTATTAGTAATCTTAACCCGGCCGCCGGTAAATTCCAGAGTGTCTCCGGGCAGGCCGACAATTCGCTTAATGAAATATTGTCGGGGGTCGCGGGGATAATGAAAAATAATAACTTCTCCCCGCTCGGGTTCGCGAAAATAATATGACACCTCGTCTACAATCAGGTATTGCCGATCCTCAAAATTTGGATCCATAGACGCTCCGCGCACAATAAAAGGCTGGATTATGAAATATCGAATAGGAAGGACAATTAAAATCGAGGTTATAATAACCTTGGTAACATCCCAAAGCCCCCCGCCCACGCCATGCGCATCTGGCGTAAATTCGCCAAACTTCTCTTCTTCATTGCTTTCAACCATAATTTGGATTATACTTGAAAAAAAAGCGATAGGCAAATACTAAATATTTCCTACGAAAGTACGAAAGTGTACGAAAATACGAACAGTTAAGATGAGTTTTAAACAAGTGTAATAGTTTTTCGTATTTTCGTATTTGTTCGCCCGCCTGCCATACGCCTGTGCCGGAAGTAAGGATAAAGCTCCATACTCTGTGGGGATTGGAACAGCATCTTTACTAATTAGACAGGCATATGGCGGGCAGGTAATTTCGTAGAATAAAACCATGATTCTTATCGTTGGTCTTGGCAATCCGGGGGATAAATTCCTCGGCACGCGCCACAATATTGGGCGCGAAACCGCACAATCCATCGGAAATAAATTCGGCTTTCCAGAATTTAAATTTGAAAAAAAATGGAACGCGCTTATTTCCGAAGGCAGAATCGAAAAAATAAAAGCCACACTACTCCTGCCCGATACCTTTATGAATAAATCCGGAAATGCCGCGGGTCCCGTAGCCCGATTTTATAAAGTAAAACCGCGTGATACGATAGTGCTTCATGATGACGCCGATATTTTGCTTGGCCGCGCCAAACTTTCATTCCATAAGCATTCAGCAGGCCATAAAGGGGTGGAATCGATAAAACGCGCTTTAGGAAGTTGGGATTTTTGGCGGCTTCGTGTCGGAATCCAGCCGCCCTTTGGGGCGAGCCTCGCCAAAGGCGGGCGCAAAAAACGCGTAGAGGCGGAAAAGCTTGTGTTGCAGAAACTTAAACCGGATGAACAAAAACAAATCCGCAAACTCGAAAAGAAAATCTTTGAGGGCGTCGGGGCATTCGCAACCGGAGAACAGGAAAAAGCAGTGGGAATAATCAACAAAAACACCTGACAATTGACATTTGACGATTGACTTTAATCCCGCGTTAAATATCAGATGTCAGATGTCAGATGTAATAAGCGAACTGTTGATCGTATCTATATCCCCCCAGAATCTGGAGCGGGCTGTTTTGTCGCGCCCACCGAAGCTCGCCGCGGCGAGCGAAGGAGGTTGGTTCTCGGAAAACGCCGCCGCAATTAAAAAAGCACGTATTTCCAATCCATGGTGGCGCGACAATTCATTGTTTCTTGAAAAGGATCTGGTTATCCGTCCACATGAGGTTTTACGACAATTTGCCGATTTCGGATATGAACGAAGCACACATACGTCCGGCAAAGGAATTTTTGCCGTACGCGGGGGAATTATAGAAATCTGGCCGATAAATACCGAGAAACCGTATTTAATTGAGTTTTCCGGAAACCAGATTGTCTCAATTTATCCAAGGCCAACGCCTCCTATCGAGGCTAAGCCTCGATACCACTATAGAGGCTTAGCCTCGATAGATAAACTTGCTCCGGGAAATTATGTGGTGCATGTGGACCACGGAATAGGAATTTTCAGAGGAATCGTTTCTGAAAATTCCTATTCCGAGAACTTAGATCTTAGCAAACAAGAACTTAGCGATAATTCCAAGTTGTCAACTCCAAGTTCTAAGTTCTTTCTCATTGAATACGCAGCACCTGGGTCAGGAAAAGCGCCGGATCGACTATATGTTCCCATTGACCAAAAAAACCGCCTGTCCCCGTACATAGGATTTGAAACTCCTAAAATTCATCGTTTGGGCGGATCGATCTGGCAAAAAACCACGCGCAAAATCCGCGAGGATACGCAAAAAATGGCGCAGGAACTCATAAAACTTTATCAAAAGCGCGCCACGGCCATGCGCCCGCCGCATCCCGGAGACGAAACACTGGAGAAAGAACTGCGCCATACTTTTGCATTTACGGAAACGCCTGATCAGATAAAAGCCGAGAATGAAATTATGCACGATCTTTCCGGACCGCGGCCCATGGACCGGATTCTTTGCGGAGACGTGGGGTTCGGAAAAACCGAAATCGCCATACGCGCGGCTTTACGCGCAATTTGCTCAGGCCGACAAGTTGCCATTCTGGCTCCCACCACGATTCTTGCGGCACAGCACCTAAATACGTTTAAAGAGCGGATAGGCGGCCGTCTGCCGGTGACCATATCCATGCTGTCGCGCCTTACATCCATAAGCGAAACTAAAAAAATACTCGGAGGCCTTGCGGACGGATCCATTGATTGCGTAATCGGAACGCACCGTATACTCTCGCGCGATATCCGGTTTAAAAACCTGGGGCTGGTTATTATTGACGAGGAACAGCGCTTCGGGGTCAAACAAAAAGAATATTTTAAAGATTTGCGTTCCGAAGTTGACCCCGTTAGAGATTTATCCGACACCGAAACACTAAGTGAAAATCGCTATGTCCCCAAGCACGCTCCCCCTAATGCCGATTCGTTCCATATCTCTAACGGGGTTGACATCCTGTCCTTATCCGCTACACCGATCCCGCGCACCATGTCGCTGGCGCTAGCCAAGCTCCGTGATATTTCGCGCATTGACTCCCCGCCTCCGGAACGCCTCCCTATCGCGACTTATGTACTGCCCTATTCTTCACAAACGATTGTCCGCGCGATTGATCATGAACTTTCCCGCCACGGACAAATATATTTTTTACATAACCGCATTGAAACCATGGATGCGGTGAAAGAAAAACTTCTTCGTTATTTGGAAACTAAGTTTCCAAGCGCTTGGAAACTTAGTTTCCAAAAAATAGGGATTATGCACGGCCGCATGAAAGAAAAAGAAATAATTCATATCATGGACCAATTCCGCGATAAAAAAATAAATATTCTTCTGGCAACCACCATCATCGAAAACGGACTTGATATTTCGTCCGCCAACACACTTATTGTAGATGACGCCACGCGCCTGGGACTTGCCGAAGCCCACCAGCTAAGAGGCCGTATTGGCCGCGGATCCAAAAAGGCTCATGCCTACTTTCTATACAAACCGCGACACTTAACAGATAAAGCCGCCGAACGCCTTGAGGCGCTGAAAGAATATTCGGAACTCGGCCAAGGATATGAAATTGCCTTGCGCGATCTTGAAATCCGCGGGGCGGGAAATGTGCTTGGCCGCGAACAATCCGGCGCCATCAACAAAGTGGGGCTTAATCTGTATTGTCAAATTTTATCGGAGGCCGTGGAAACTTATAAAAAATAGTCCCGCTAATGCAGGACTTGTTTCAAATAAATCACCAATCATTACCGGAGGAAGAATCCACCGGAGAATTGTCCGAATAACCCCCAAACATGCTTCCGCCCGATCGCACTACCTCCATGCGATACATGAAAATGCCGCTTTTGTCGCGATCAACAATCCTCCATCGCGTCTCGCCGTCACTAAATTCAACCATATAAGGACGTTCTTCGGTAAAGGCATTTTTGCCTGGATTCACGATACCCGAAACACCGGCCTTGCCCTCGCGTTCAATAACAATCTTCCGCCGATTGGACCAATCCACCCTGGCCTCCAAAATATTTTGTTCGTAAAATTCCGGAAGCGGCCGGTAATATTCCACCACCTCTCCCTTGACCGGCTGCCACGAATTGGCCGTTGAATAATACGCCCTGGATAAAGCCAGAATTTTGCGCGGCGAAGTGTAATCACCGCTTTTGCGCGACTCAAGCACCACGTCCACATTGTAATTATCCTTTTTTTCACTTATGTAATCATGTGGGACTTTCCAACCATCATTCGTCGGCGCCTTCTCCCAAGGATCGACCGGCGTACCGGCTACGACCACCCCAAATTTTTGAGGTTTGGGCTTGGGCATGGGTTTTCGCTTATCATCAATTCGATCCGGAAAAAGTTTAGAGAGCAGGGTTTGATGCTGTAAATAAAGTTCCTTACCGGTAGTAATACCTCCGTACAACTTCTCAACAATATCCGGGAATCCAAATCCCAAATCGCCTTCGCGATCAGTATCCAACACCACAATGTCCAGGGTGTCGGATGGAGAAGCAAAAATGCGCAAAGCCGGTTTTGATTCACGTTCCGTGGCGATCAGCGCACCATTCTTATCGAAACGATGCGTAATACGGGTTGCTTCTATATAATGCGGCTGTTTGTCGCGCACTTGCCGTGAATTCATTACTTTATAGATCCGCATTTCCAATCCCTCGTATTTTTCCTTCCAAAGGAAACGGTTAGGATCGGACGGAAATTCCGGATCCGGCTCTTTTTTCCCGAGCAGTTCGTAGTCAAATACCGTGGTCATGCCAATAAACGCAAGTTTTCCGTCACGTTTGGCTTCTGCCACGAATTTGGCGGTAAAAGGAGCTTCGCGTTGCGGATCAAATTCCGGCAGGAAAATCCGTACCGAATAACCTTGACGGCGTTTCTCGGCCTCTGCCGAGGTGTCAACCTCTCCTAAAAACTTCCGGAATTCATTGTGATTGACATTAAGACGCAGACGCGCTACGCGAAATCGCAAAGCCCGCTCATTGGCCTCGAAGTCGGGGCGCCGGCCGGTTTCTTCCAAAAGCTTATACCATTCCTCATTTTTAGGATTGGTATCAAGTACCTCTTCCACGTCCTTCAACTGTTTTTCTTCCACGCGCAAAATCTGATCCATCTTTACTTTGTGATACGCTATACGCGGAATGCCGGGCTTACCACTTTTATCCCGCTCCACCTCATAGAACCACTCTTGAATGCATCCCACGCCCTTTGCTCCATAAAAAAGAACCAGGCGCTCTTTTACGGTATACGTTGGATATCGCGCACTCAATTCATCCAAACATCCTTGCTTGGCAGCAGTAACACATCCTGCCGCAAATGTTGCGAGGAGTGAAAATAAAAATAGGTTACGTACGCGCTTCATGGCAATCGTACCTCCTTTTCTTGCAGTAATTTAGATCCGATGGGCTTACCAAATACGCCATCGCCGCTCAAAAAACTTCTTAAAATTTCGCGCGCCAAATCCAAGTCCATGTTTTCCAAATGCTCGCTGCGGAACCCGTAGGCGCGTCCCTTGCGAATCAGTTCCTCCTTAGAAATTCCAAGCGCATCGGCAAAACGCACAAGTTCCTCCAGTGCTTTCTGGCGCCGCTCATCAAACATTAAGGAACGCGACTTGCCTACCCGGCTCCAGGCGCCATCGGCAATGCTTTTAGATTGATCCGAGTGTTTAAGAATGAAACGCACGGTGTTATCATGCCCTCCGAGAGCCGTAGGCTCATAGAGTCCGGCCATAATCACCATATAGGCCATGTCATCGTCATGCGACATATCATTCACGGCCACCCAAAAATGCGGATCAGTATAGAATTTAGCAAGCACCTTCAGCCCGCTTTCACGCAGCCATTCGGCGGCCTTGTTTATTTCGGACAGATATTCGGCAATTACTTCGCGATTCATCGCGGATCCACCCCCCCAAACGTCATATCTGAAAAATTCTTTTCGGATTTTGGCCACATCAAAACTGCCAAACACTTCCAGTGCCTCCCATGGTTTGGAAAGGTATCCGTGATAAAAAAATGTTTCAAGATCAGTCGGCTGTTCCAAAAAAGGAAGCAGTGCCGCAAAAAGCTCCATATTGGAGTACCATCCGATAGGAAACCCTTGTAATTTGGCGTTGGCATGTATAAGCTCATGCTTGGCAACCGTGGGATATCCCATGATGTAGTCCCAACGGCGAGTGCACGGAGAAAATGCTACGATCGTCTGCAAATACACCCAGGCATTGCAGGAAGACATCGAAGTAAAATAAATATGTTTTACGCCCTTGATAAAATCGGCGGGTTCCAACAGGGGTATTTTTAAGACATCTCCGTAATTCGTGCCGTATTCAGGAATGGGCCTTGCAATCAACTTACGCACCGCATCGGGAGTCATATTATTTCCGGCAGCAAAGCTTTCCACCGCGAGATCGGTAATTCTCCTGTGATCATCGTAATTCGCATCAATTGCCTGCTGAATCCACTGCCCAAAGTCTTCTTTTACGCACTCAAATTCCTCAACCGTCAAAGGAGTCGCTCCAGCTGCGGTATAATAATACACCACGTTCCCCAACCTTTGATACATGGGGAAATAAATACTTACGGTATGTCCATAAAAGATGAAGGTGGCGCTCTCTCCGATGTTTGACGCCCAACGGGCACGCAACAACGAAGAGTCGGAACGGCTGGCCGCAAAATTCAACTGCATCTGCTTAAATGCATCAATCTGATCGTTGGTTTGAGTGAATCCTCTTAAATAATGAGGCGGCTGGCCTTCACAAACTTTCGGCCATTCGGCGCTGACATTCCCTGCAAAGAACACAAGGAATATTACCATCAATCCCCCGATAAGCATTCGCGCTTTCATAACATATTCCTTCCTTGTCTTGTAAAAGACCGCTACGCCAACCCTACCAAAAAATCCCGAGAAAAGTAAAGGGCTATTACAAATTCTATCCTTAGGGATAGAATGGCCTCGCCTAAATTTTGCTCGGCAAAATTTAGGCGGGTTGCCCTTTCCTTTCTGGGATCCTTGATAAAATAAGCGTATTTAGATTACTAATCTAAGAATATCTCCGGATTAAATCACGTCAACATTGACTTATCCAGCCATTCGGGTTATCGCAATAAAAAGTCCCCGAAGAAACCTTAGGGGATTTTTGTATATTCAAAAATGATTTCAGTGGTTTTCCCCGACTCAACCAAAACTTCCTGTGATAATTCCCCGAGTTTTTCGTGCCAGGCGCGCAACATATATTTTCCGGCAGGAACGTCCTGCAAAAAATTAAATTCGCCCTCGCTATTGGTGGCCGCATAATAAATATGGTCCGCAACAACGACAACGCCGGACATCCAACTGTGGACATCGCAACCGATTTTTATAATCTCGGGTTTTTCAAATTTAACTTTAATTTCTTTCTTAAACTTCGGCTGGGCGATATTCAGCGCCGGATTTATGCGGCTGTATGTATGTAAATTATGAAGAATGCCATCGTTATTCAAAACGGTCATTTCCTCTCCGACCCCCACAAACATTAATCTCGGTTTAAATTCGCACTTTTTTTGATCAAGCGCCGGAAAATGAAACGGCCAGGAACGGCCCGCGGGCATACCCTCGATCCATACGACCGTATTTTCAATGCCGCCGTCCCGCATCAACAAAGATTTATCCGACTTGCTGAACCCGCAAATATCCGTATCCTTGCTGATTGAGATACTTTTCGGCTGCGACGCATATACATTGCGCGCGAGCATAACTCGGCCCGTAATTATCCCGGAGCTTTTTTTCGGCGGCGCAATTCCGATGGGATGAGTGTCAACCGGCTTTCCATTTTCGACATCATCGTTTCCGCAAGCAAAAAAGAAAAAACCGAATATCAAAGGCAATACCCCAAAACCCACTCGCAATCGCGCTATTTTATTCATGAAAACCTCCTCAAAAAACTTCTATTTAATGACCTACTATAAACATACCAAAACCGCAACAAAATAAAAGAGCGCCCGATAGAGACGCCCCAACTACCATAAAAATCTTTCATTCTTTTTCAAGTTTAAGAATGGGGATTAGAAACCAGCAAAGAAGCGTGAACGCCGAACCGACGAGAACTAAAGCGGTAAACGAAACGCCGTTATCATACATCCGCGCACCGATAATCGTCGCGGGCCGTCCAGCAAAATTGTAGATCGATACGAGAAACGCATAGGCGGTCCCCTCTGCTCCCACAGGACAAAGGCGTACCGCAAGTTCCAAAATTCCAAGCGTTGCAATCATGCTGAAAAATCCGGTAAAACCATATACCCATATGGCACTTTGGACATCATGCATGAATATAAGGCCTAAAGACGAGAGCGCGCTAAGTCCGATTGTCATATTTAGAAGCGTTTTTCGCGAGATTCTTGAACATAAAATCCCGAATACCGCCGCCCCGATACCCTGCGCTATAGATCCAATCGCATCCAGCGTGCCCATAAATTCCGGGTCAAACTTCAATACATCGCGCAAATAGAAAAGAAGCGGCGGATTCGGACTGAAACGAAGACAAGCAATAAAGGCGGCGACCGCCAGAAATTGTTTGGATTTCGCGGCAATCCATAGTGCCCTGCTGCTTTTTCCCAAAGATATCGCCTCTCGATCCGTTCTTTCCTCACGAATAAAAAAATATGTGGCAAAGAGTCCGACCAGCGGAACAATGGTGCTCATGCGAAACGCGACTTTAAGGCCCAATCGCCCGGCAAAAATTCCTCCAAGGTAATACATTCCCCCACCGCCAAGTCCCGCGGCTGTCCACTGGGTAGCTTGCAAAACTCCTGTTTTCTTGCGAGCCGAACCCTCAACCACCATCATCTTATCGGTAAGAACATCGGAAAACGCGATACACAAAGAAACCATAAAAACTCCCCCGATAATGATTGAGACGGAAGAAGAATCCACGATCGATAGAACAAAAAGAGTAACGGCGGCCAGCGCATAGCATAGGAAAAAATAATTCCGTAGTTGAGACCCGAAAAGCGGAAAACTATCCGCCATGATTCCCCAGAGAGGCTTTATGTTCCAGGGCAGAAGTATAATAGTCCCGATATGCGCAATTTTTTCCGCCGAAAATCCAAGCGTTTCTTTAAGATACAAACCAAATGAAAGATCATATATGCCGGGATTTCCTCCATAAACCTGAATAAGATAAAAAAGCGACATTAGAAAAATCAGGCGCTTCATGCAACTCTTTCCATTCGTTAAATTTCAATGTACTTATACCCACCTGTAGCACTATTAAAAAATAACGCAACCGATAAAAAAGCGCGATTTATAAAAACCACGCCGATTCATATTTACTCAATATTGAGGTGCAAAAATATAAAACTCCACTTATCCGCATTCATCTCAATCTTTCGAGACATGGTCGTAGCCCCCCCATGTCCGCCTGTTCCTTTTTCTACGCGAAGCAAAATAGGATTGTCCGAAGCGTTGGCCGCCTGAAGCCGGGCAGCCATTTTATAGGCATGCAGAGGATGCACCCGATCATCCGTATCGGCAATAAGAATCAAGGTGGCTGGATAAAACACGCCGTCCCGAACATTGTGGTAGGGGCTATACGCCAGAAGATTACTGAAATGCGCCGGATCATCCGGATCGCCGTAATCATTTATCCAATATCTTCCGCCCACAAACTTCACAAAGCGAACCATATCCAGCACCGGAGCGCCAATGATTACCGCCTTAAAAAGATCCGATCTCTGTGTCAAGGCGGCCGCTGTAAGAAGCCCGCCGTTTGACCACCCGAATATGGCAAGGCGTTCCGGGTTGGTATAGTTTTCCCGAATCAACCATTCGGCTGCGGCAATGAAGTCATCAAAAACATTTTGCTTTTTCTCGCGTTGCCCGGCTTCATGCCATTTTTCTCCGAATTCGCCTCCGCCGCGCAAATTGGCAATCGCATATACGCCGCCGCGTTCAAGAAACATAAGCATGTCCTTGTCAAAATACGGCGTAATGCTTATGCCAAATCCGCCATATCCGTAAAGCAGCGTCGGATTGTTCCCATCGCGCGCCAGTCCTTTCTTGTGCATTAAAAACATGGGAACCCCGGTGCCGTCTTTAGACGAGTACCAAATCTGCCAAATATCAAACTGCGTGGGATCTACGCCCGACACATTATCGCCCCAAAGTTTCTCATAATTTTCACTTTCAAGGTCGTACCGATAAACAGTATATGGAAAAAAGAAAGAACTGAACCCAAAAAAGAATTCTTGCGATCTTGGTTCATAACTGAATCCGTCCAGCGAACCCAAAACCGGAAGAGGAATTGTCCTAAGATACTGACCTTCAAGAGTATGGCTTGTAAAGCGGGAGGAAACATTTTCCAGGGTTTTCACGAACAATTGATCACCGAAAATATGCATACCTTCTATTCCATGCGTTCCTTCGGGAATAACCGTCTGCCAGGCATCCATGCCTTTGGAAACATCCTCAATTTTTACCCGCATTATTTTCCAAAGCGGCGCTTCATGATTAGTGAGAATATACAAATACTGGCCGTGGATTACGGAATAAAATTCCGCACTAACGCCGCGTATCACCGGAATAAGATCAACTGCATCATCTGAAAGGTCTTTCAGAAAAATCTCGTGCTTTCGCGCCTCAACCATGACACTCACCAAAAGCCATTGGCCGTCATCGGAAACACGCGCCCACGGCCACGCCTCTTTTCTAAGGCCCTCACAACAAAGCAGTGTATCATCCTGCCATAGTGTTCCGAGTCGGTGAAAATAAAGCTTTTGGTGATATTTTTCTTCTCCGGCCGGAACGGAAGACGGCCTTCGGGTATAGTAAAACCCGCTTCCGTCATACGCCCAGTCATTGACATAAGGAAACAGGTAAGATGGAATGACATCCGAAAGGTTCTCGCCGGAATCAACTTTCAACACATAGCGCGACTTGGCATCACCCGCGGTGTCGGATAATCCGTATGCTAAGAGTTTACCGTCACGCGACACGTTCCAACCGCCCAAAGAAATTGTTTTTCCGGCTTTTTCACTCAACGCGTTAGGATCAATAAGCACGCGGGGTGTTCCATCTTCTCCTTCCTGAACATAGAGAATCCTCTGTTCGCTGCCGCCTGCGCTAAAAAAATACCGATTGCCATAAACATAAGGCAATGATCGACTGTACGATTTATAAAGATCCGCAAGCCGTTTACGGATAGCCGTGCGTTGGGAAATGCCGCTTAACTGTGATGCCGCATAACGATTCTGTTCATCCACCCACTGTTTAACTTCAGAAGCGTCACTTTCAAGCCACTGATACGGATCGCACACTTCAACCGCATGCATAATCTCGCACACGTTCTCAATTCTGGTCTCGGGCATGTCACCCGCCCGGACAACAGTTCCGACCAGTAACAGATAAATCGCGACTGCATAAAATATCTTTTTTTGCATGACTGCACCCTTTTTTTAGCAAAGTACAATATTATCACCCTACCGGCACGTTATTTAAGTGTCAAATTCCCCAACCCAAAGGCTGAGCTTGTAGCGTAGCTGTGTCAATAAAAAAGCGCGGAAAATTTCCGTGCCGTGCTCAATTGTTCTCACGATGATATTTTTCTTCGCAGCGCGCGAACTTCCTGCTCCAATGAGGCGGGTCACCAAGCGTTAAAGGATTCTCGAAAAAAATGTACATATGAATCCATTCATGGCGTATGGAAAATAAAAATACGTTATCCTTACGGATAAAAATGGAGATTAGATTTACAAACCCGCCCGTTTTATCATCGATATAAAATATATCCTCCGGAGGAATAATAACAATGGAGCGTGTCATAAGCTCTTTATATGTAGCCCCCTTCATTTTCAAACAGGCCTTAAGCGCCTGATGCGCGGCCGCAACCTCACTAAAAATCCTCTGCCATTCTGCATCGCTTATTTCCATCCCGCTCATATTATAGATACTCATGCCGAGAGGATGTTTACGAAATTCCGTATCCGAACGAGGATTGAATCGAAAGAATGCGCAACTTTGCACAAAGAAAAAAAGTGGCAGCAAAACGAGCACATATCGCATGAATACGCGCATATATATTCCCAAAGAACTATCGATTTTATATTACCTCATTTGCCCAATAAATAAAAATTGTGTAGAGTAACCGACATGACTGATCTGAAATTTCTACATGCTTTTAATTCCATCCCCGGCATCGGACCGGTAACTTTGCGCGCGCTCAAAAACCATTTCGGGAATTATGAAACAGCTTGGTACGCCAATGAATCGGCGCTGGCTTCCGTTGGAATTACGGCCGCCGCCCTGCAATCAATTCTCTGGAAACGCCCGTCTATCCATCCGGATAAAGGACTGGGAACATTGATCCGCGAGGGCATTTGGGCAATCCACGAAGATGATCCGAATTATCCCGAATCGTTAAAGGAAATTCCGAGCCCGCCTGCCGTTATTTACGGCAAAGGAGATATTTCGCTCCTTAATACCCGATCCATTGCGGTGGTCGGCACCAGAAAACCAACCCACTATGGGCTTGAGGCGGCGGAAAAAATTACCCAGCGCCTGGCTGACTTTTTAACTATCGTAAGCGGACTTGCCACGGGCATTGACGGACGGGCGCATGAAACCGCGCTTGATTCCGGCGGGCACACTCTTGCGGTCTTGGGTTCGGGTATTGATCAAAATTCTATTTTTCCGCCGCAGCACAAAGGCCTTGCCCGAAGAATAATAGAAAATAATGGAGCAGTAATATCCGAATACGCGCCCGGGACTCCGGCGCTCAAAGAGCATTTTCCGCAAAGAAATCGGATTGTTTCCGGATTGTCACAAGGAGTGCTGGTTATTGAAGCGCCGGAGCGATCCGGAGCGCTTATCACCGCGCGGCTTGCTCTTGAACAAAATCGCGACGTATTTGCGCTACCCGGATCAATATTTTCTCTATATTCCCGCGGACCGCTCGCACTTATAAAAGAAGGCGCCAAATGCGTAACAACTGCCGAAGATATTTTAGAAGAGCTCGGAATAGAGTATAATAAAGAGGGGGCGGAAAAATTTGCCGCCGGGCTGGGTGAAAAGGAAAAATTAATTTTTGAAATACTGACCGAACCGCTTGGCGTAGACGCCATTAAAGTCGGCACGAATTTAGAAACCTCCGCAATCATAGCCACGCTTTCAATGCTTGAATTAAAGGGGCTCATAAAAAATACGGGGGGAGATACATATCAACGAATCACTTAAAACACAAAGCCCATTAAGATAAATTCCTAATTACCTAATTGTCTAATTTCTAATAAAATATCTAATAAAGCAATTAAGAATTCGGGCCTTAAAAATTTTATTAGGTGAATTAGGAATTAGGTGAATTTTGAATTTTAATCCCTGCTTGAATTTTGGTTCCTATATTTTGTATTTTTATAAATTATGGCAAAAAGTTTAGTAATAGTTGAGAGTCCCACCAAAGCCCGAACCATCTCCCGATTCTTAGGGAGCGATTTTATTGTGGAATCAAGCTATGGCCACGTGCGCGATTTGCCCAAATCCGATCTTGGAATTGATGTAGAAAAAAACTTCGAACCGCGCTATATAATCCCCTTAAAAAGCCGGAAAAACGTAAACCAATTAAAAAAAGAAGCCAAGTCCGCGGATAAAATAATACTCGCGACCGACGAAGACCGCGAGGGAGAGGCCATTGCCTGGCATCTTATCAGCGCACTCGGACTCGAAGATCGGCCGGGCGATAACATCGAAAGGATCGTATTTCACGAAATAACTGAACGCGCCATAAATGACGCTTTAAAAAATCCGCGCGATATTGACCTAAAACAGGTTGATGCCCAGCAGGCGCGCCGGATCCTTGACCGGCTGGTAGGATATAAACTATCGCCATTTTTGTGGAAAAAAATGTATCGCGGCCTATCCGCCGGACGAGTGCAGTCCGTTGCGGTGCGCCTGATTGTGGAGCGGGAACGAGAAATTCAAAATTTTAAGACCAAAGAATATTGGTCTATCGTCGCTTCGCTCCTCAAAACACAAACAACGCGAACAGAAAACCAACAGCACGAACAGCAGTTTGAAGCGAATTTAGTAAAAATCGGGGATAAGACGCTGGATAAATTTGATATCGCAAGCGCGGAAGAGTCAGAAAAAATTGTTAAAAATCTGGAAAATGCGGAGTGGACGATAAATGAAGTGGAAAAAAAAGCAGTATCCAAAAATCCTCTTCCTCCATACATGACCTCAACTATTCAACAAGATGCGTTCCGCCGCCTCGGATTTTCTTCCAAACAAACCATGATGTTCGCCCAGCAGCTTTATGAGGGAATTGAACTCGGAGACGAGGGATCCACCGGACTTATCACATACATGCGGACCGACTCGCTTAATCTTTCCGAGGACTCACTGCGCGATGCCGCGGCATTCTTGAAAAAAGAGTTGGGAGATCGCTATGCCCCGGCCTCACCCCGCCGGTTCAAAACAACTTCCAGGGGAGCGCAAGAGGCCCATGAAGCCATTCGGCCAACCGATCCTCGACGCACTCCGGAGTCCATTAAAAAGTTCCTGGACCAGCGCCAATTCCGGCTCTATGACATGATCTGGCGAAGATTTATCGCATCACAAATGCCAGCGGCAATATTTGATGCCACCAGCATAGATATTGCCGTAGCTACCAGCTACCAGCTACCAGCTACCAGCTATACTTTTCGGGCAACGGGACAAGTTATGAAATTCGACGGGTTCCTCAAAATTTACCCCATGAAATTTTCCGAAGCCGAACTTCCGGAACTTGCCAAAAACGATCGACTTGAATGCCGGGAGTTAAAACCCCTTCAGCATTTTACCCAGCCGCCGCCGCGTTTTTCAGAAGCAACCTTGGTAAAAACTCTTGAAAAAAATGGCATTGGCCGGCCATCCACTTATGCTCCTATTATTTCCACAATTCTTGCCCGAAAATACGTTGAACGCCATGAACGGAGGTATCTAAAACCCACCGAGGTCGGATTTCTGGTAAACGATATGCTGGTCGAACACTTTCCGGAAATCGTGGACATACAATTTACTGCTAAAATGGAGGAGGAACTGGACGAGATAGCCGAAGGAAAAATGGAGTGGCAGCCGGTTATCCGCGAATTTTACGAGCCATTCGCCAAGCATCTTGAATCAAAATACGAAGAGGTGAAAAAACATGAAATTGCCGAAACCACGGACGAAATTTGCGAAAAATGCGGAAAACCCATGATTGTTAAACTTGGAAGATTTGGAAAATTTTTGGCCTGCTCCGGCTTCCCCGATTGCAAAACAACCAAGACCCTGAAACAAGAGCCCCAAACCATTGGCATGAAGTGTCCGAAATGCGCAGAGCCGCCCATCAAAGACGGGCGAGCCTCGCCCGCCCCGGCGGGCGGGGGAGACGTGATCATGCGGCGCACGCGCCGAGGCAAAGTGTTTTTCGGATGCTCGCGCTACCCCAACTGCGATTTTGCATCGTGGACAAATCCTCTATCAGAGCTAGAAACAAAAGAAAAATCCGCGTAAAAATACGCGGATTTGTATTGAAAAAACGCCAGGATTTATTAAAAATACACATGACCGCGCAAAATCTTTTCGAAAAAATAAAAGCGCAGGCGCGCTCCGCAGAGGACCTGATGTTGATTAAACGCGCCTACGATTTTGCCGCCAAAGCCCATGGAGAACAAAAACGGAAATCCGGCGACCCATATATATCCCATCCCCTGGCAACCGCATCTGAACTCGTTGACATGCATCTTGACTCCTCCACCATTGCCGCCGCGCTCCTGCACGACGTATGCGAAGATACGTACCACTCGATTAAAGACATACGCAAAGAATTCGGAGACGAAATTGCGTTTCTGGTTCAAGGAGTCACCAAACTGGATAAAATAAGATACCGCGGCACCGAACGCTCGGCCGAGAGCTTGCGTAAAATGTTTCTGGCAATCGGCGAAGATATTCGCGTGGTTTTACTGAAACTCGTGGACCGTTTCCATAATATGCAAACTCTTTCTCATCTGCCGCCGGAAAAACAAAAACGGATTGCGTTGGAAACCCTGGAAATTTACGCGCCCCTGGCTTATCGCCTCGGCATGGCGGATCTTTCGGGAAAATTGGAGGATCTGTCTTTCCCCCATGTGTATTCTTCGGAATACGAATGGCTTATGAAAGAGGCCAAAGAAACCTATGAGGATTGGCGAAAATATGTCGAGCGGATAAAACCGGTGCTTACCGAGGAGCTTGTGAAAGAAAGAATTCCTTTCACCGGAATAAATGCGCGCGCCAAGCATTATTATTCGCTCTACAAAAAACTTCTGCGTTATGGCATGGATGTAAGAAAAATCACGGATATAGTGGCGCTGCGCATCATTGTGCCTACAATTGAAGATTGCTACGCGACGCTTGGCGTAATACATAAACTCTGGAAACCCCTACCCGGGCGCATCAAAGATTATATTGCGCTTCCCAAGCCCAACGGCTATCGCTCGCTTCATACCACCGTAATCGGCCATGAAGAGCGTCCGATAGAAATTCAGATACGAACGCCAGAAATGCATGGAGAAGCGGAATTCGGAATTGCCGCGCATTGGGCATATTCGGAAATGAAACGCCGCGACACCCAGGCGTATGCCGAAGGGCGCTCCTCCAAAATAAATGCGCGGCACTTTGCCTGGATTGAGCAGCTACGCGAATGGCAAAAGGAATTTGAAAAACCGGAGGAATTTTTGGAGGCGCTAAAAATCGATTTTTTCAAAGATAGGATTTTTGTCCTGACTCCCAAAGGCGATGCCTTTGATCTGCCGGAAGGATCTACGCCCATTGATTTTGCGTATCATGTGCATTCCGATATTGGAAACACCGCAGTCGGCGCCAAAATCAACGGAAAAATGGTTGCCTTGGATCATATCCTGAAAAACGGGGACATTGTGGAAATCTTAAAACAGAAAAACAAAAAACCGAGCCGCGATTGGCTGAAAATAGTAAAAAGCGCGCAGGCGCGTAAAAAAATAAGTTCTTTTCTTAAACATTCCGAGGGGGATAAAAAATTCGAAAAACGCGGCGGAGAAACAGTGGAATTCAACCTGACGATCCGCGACCGGGTGGGACTGTTACGCGACGTAACCCACATGCTGGCCAAACACAAAATAAATATAAAAAAAGTGGATACCGACACCAAAAATCAAAAATGGGCGGCGCTTCTAATACATGCCGAGGGATTTAAAAATAAAACCGAGGTGGAAAAAATGATGGTGAGATTAAAGGGGATAAAAGGGATTGAGGATGTAAGTTATAAATTACTGTGACTCGCTGATGCGGCTTCTCGGGTATTTCCTATTTTAGACACGTCTCGGCCGCTCCTGCGGCGGCCTCGCTAAGGGTCGGACAAATTTTTGCGCTTCGCACAAGCCAAGCCCCGTCATCAAAATTTTGACCGTTTCCGTGCCACCTCGAATAAGCTGGCGGGACATATTCTGTATTTCTTAACAGATGTTCATATTTGCTTGGATGGAAACGAAAGCGGCAGTCAAAATTTGGTGCGGGGCAAGCAATTTTATCCTCCCATTGTCTAAAATAGAAAATACCTTCGGCCGCAACGCTCGCTTAAAAGGTTTGCTTATGGTAGCCCTACCTACCGACAGGTAGGGCTTTGAGCCTGGCTATTATTTAAACTATAAAAAATCGGCCCGAGGACCGAACTGTTAATGATTTACAGCACGCAAAAGAACTGCCAATGAATCGACGACTTCGTTATATTTTTTAGAACAGTCCGAGTAATTCCTAGATATCGTGTTCGAATCTATCAGAAACTCACCCAAAGTCGTCTTTCGCAGGTCTACCTCCTTATTGCGAACCCGCTGTTCTGACGTCGCAAAATAAAAGAAACAAGTGGGGAAAGGATTCCCACCTTGAACCGCCAAAACCTGAGATTCACCTAAATTTATTTCGGCCACTATCCCAAAATGTTCTACTCCTTTTTCATGCCACCGCACGAACTCACCCTTAATAAAGTCGGATAACCTTAAATCTTCCGAAGTCGGAGCAACCAACATTTGTTCTTCCATTGCGATTCACCTTTCCAAATAGCTACACACAGATTACACCTCCCTTATTAATTTGTCAAGTATGCCTCTTAGTTCCTCATCCGAATAAAACTCAGTCATGATTTTTCCGCGCTTACACCCAAATTAATAAATCCTCACACCTTCCTATGAAATACTCTGGAAAGGTGTGGGGATAAAATTATAGGAACGCTCACCAAGAGAATATCGCGCCAAGTCGCATGCGGAAGTTTTTTTCTGGCATTCTCCAACACCTCCCGGGTGGTGATACCGGAAGCCACAATTTTTCCTTTCACAATCGCCACCTGTTTTCCGCCATATTTTTTTACATCAATGATAGGGGTTGTAAACCGCTTCATAATTTTAGTATAACTTACCAGCCAAAAATGTCAAACAAAAAAATCGGCCCGAGAGCCGATTAGATCAACGACTAAATTGTTTTAAGATACGGATTGGGGAGCTGATTGGCCTTAGTCAAGACATCCGCCAATGAAACCTTTTGCCGAACCATGGTAACAAAAAAAGGCAGATTGGCGCTAAAACTTGAAGTTGTTGAATACTTAAACAACACCCTATCGAACTCATGACGACCGGTAACCTGTTCTACTACCCCAAAGAGTAGCCGTCCGCCTTCTTCTACCAACAAGGTTTCACCAGGACTGAAAGAAGGATAATAATTTTTAGTTAAACCAAAAAGATCTAACAATAACTTCCACAAGTTTCGCATAAATAAACTCCCAGCAATGAACCACAATAAATCTACACCTCTCTGATCAATTTGTCAAGTATTCCCCTAAGTTCCTCATCCAAACAAACCCCCACACCAAATTTGGTGTGGGGATAAAATTCCGCCATCAAATTTATGTTTCGTGTATTAATTTGCCCAACAGCCCTTGAAGCTCTTCGTCGGAATAGAACTCAACAATAATTTTTCCGCGGTCGCCCAATTTTTCCAAACGCACTTTGGTTCCCAAACGCTCCTGCAATTCATTCTGCCAACGGCGAAGTTCCGGGTCCTGCACTGCCGAAGGGCGCTTGCGCGGGGTAAACGCTTTGCCGGACACATGCCGTGCGCGATTTTCCGCCTCGCGCACATTCAAACGATCCATTAAGATCGCATTATATACTTCAAATTGTTTGGTTTGATCATCCCCGGCAATTAAAACCGCGCGCGCATGTCCCTCGGTAATACGCCCCTCATGCAACCCTTGCTGGATGTCTGCAGGAAGGGTTAAAAGCCTTAAAGTGTTGGCCACGGTTTCGCGCGATTTGCCAATACGCTCGGCAATTTCTTTTTGCATCAGATGGAACTCATCAACTAATTGCTTGAAGGCCCGCGCGCGCTCCATGGGATTTAAGTCCTCACGCTGAACATTTTCAATCAAAGCCAATTCCAATTTCAGGCGATTATCCGGCACGCCGCGCCTGATCACAGCCGGAATTTGCGAAAGTCCGGCAAGCGTCGCCGCGCGCCACCTTCTTTCTCCAGCAATCAATTGATACCTGACATCCAGTCCGGTTTGGGTCTCGATCTCTTGCTTGGAAACCAAAATCGGCTGCAATAATCCATGCTCGCGTATGGACATGGCGAGATCCTTCAACGCGCCCTCGTTAAATTCGCGGCGCGGCTGATAAGGGTTGGATTCAATCTTATCTATTTCAATCCAAAAAACCGAATCGGTTTTTTTGGGCTGGAAATTATCATGAAAAGTAGCGCGCTGTGACGCGCCGAGCGATGCCAGAGGAGATGCGGGCGTTCCCGCCCTGGCAGTTAAATTGTGTTCGGATTCCGGAGTAATTTTATCCTCACTATTTTCCGCGCCCAAATCCGCCGGAATTTCTTCCGGCCCCCTATCGGGAATTAAGGATTCAAGACCTCTTCCTAATGACTCCATAAATGTGATGCCAATCCGATGCGAATTTAATGCTAATCTACAAATTGCAAATACTTATTCTTTAAGTGAAATCGAGAAGATGCCTTAAATGTATATTATCGACCCGCTTCGCTCTCGCTACAGCGAGGCAAGCAAGCTCAAATAGTAACGATTCGCAATTCGCCAAATTGGCATAAGATTTGTAGATTGGCATCATATTTTTCTTATTCCCTCCAACCTCAATATCTCTTCCGCCAATTGCCTATACGCTTTGGCTCCGTGCGAATACGGATCATATTGCAAAATTGTTTTACCAAATGACGGGGCTTCGGCCAAACTTATGTTTCGCGGAATCACGGCCTCAAACACGTATCCCGGGAATTTACGCCGGATTTCTTTGGCTACTGCGCGATGCAAACGCGATTTCCGGTCATACATGGTGAGAAGCGCTCCTAAAATAGCGGTACGGGTTTTCAAATTGGAATTAACAAGCTGTATAGTACGGAGCAGATCAGCAAGGCCCTCCAGGGCGTAATATTCGCACTGCACCGGGATAACCACCTTTTGCGATGCGGTAAGCGCGTTTATGGTAAGAAGCCCTAAACTCGGCGGAGAATCAATTATAATAAAGTCGTATTTCCGGCGCAACGGCTCAAGGATTTCTTTTAGTTTATACTCTCGGCTGCGCATGTCAACAAGTTCCACCGACGCGCCGGCAAGCGCAGGAGATGCCGGCAAAATATCAACAGCCAGAATCCCGCTTTTTTTTACGGCGTCGCTAGCGGTAATTTTCCCGATAAGCGCATGATAAATGCTTTTTTCTATTTTGCGCGGGTTAAAACCAAGGCCAGACGTGGTATTGGCTTGCGGATCAAAATCAACCAATAGCACTTTTTTTCCAAGTGCCGCCAAAAAAACCGAAAGGTTTTGAGCCGATGTTGATTTCCCCACCCCGCCTTTTTGATTACATAATGTGATGATTCTGGCCATAAAAAAATACTAATTGGGCGAGGTGGGATTCGAACCCACACGGCCTTTCGACCACACGATTTTGAGTCGTGCGCGTAAACCATTCCGCCACTCGCCCGTCTTCTATACTTTCCCATTGTAATGTAAAATTCAAAAAAATCAATAAAAATCCGCTCCAAAAGGAACGGTTTTACTTTGGGCGTTCAATAGTTCGCCACGCGACTATATTGCCATCTTTATCCCGGAGATATAAAAAATATCCGGAGAGAACCGATCCTGCGTATAAATTCATACGCTCGGGCCGCTGGGCATAAACCGGAATTGACCATGTTCCGTCTTCCAGAAAGATTGAAATCATATGATCGGCTTTGTCCAACGGATGTTTTCCGTTATTCTCCGACGCGTCACAAGCCCATGCCTTGTGTGCAAGTTTCCCAAAATGATACCACACGCCGAGATGAAATCCGGAATCAATTTCATACATAAATCCTGTGCGGTCATCATCAACTTTCCATTCATACATAAACTTCCACTCCGGCCTGGTCTCATCCGGAACTTCTGACATAGAAAATGGGACACACTTGGGCACAAGTGAAATTTCAGCCGCAAATAAACGTGATGCGAATAAAAATAGCGCCCCAAATAAGGCAAGCATGCCCAGCGACATGAGAACTATGCCAAGCGCCTTAAGAACGGTGGATTTGAGAAAACTCCCCCAAAGAATTTTTGACTCGGTAAATAATTTCATGGAAAAACATCTCCGTGAATTAAAGGTACTGAATATATAGTAAAACCGCTTTCCTGCATTGTCAAACGGCGTGTAGTATTGCTTTCCCCGCAAGAATTTGCTAAAACAGCAGAAGTACCCGAAAAATGAGTAAATAATGAGCCGAAGCTCGCATGATTTTGATTTTCGTTATGCGGAGAAGCCCTGTGATCATGCAAAAAAATGCATTTCAAACGCGCCGAAACAATGTATGTTTTACAAAATGTGCGATTTACTCCATATAAAACAACCCCCGGAAAAACCGAAGGCTGACCACCGAACAATTAGAAAACTTATATGTTAGGCCCCGACGGGGCTTTATTTTTTAAAATACCAATCACGTAGAACACACAGTAGCCATGCCGATCCAATCCCCGCAACCGCGCCGCCTAAAATATCCAGGGGCCAGTGCACTCCGGCTGCCACCCGCGCCGCACCCATTAAAATCGCTACGGCAAAAAATACTCCGCCCAGCCGCGGATAATAGTAATAGACCGCAAAAGCCAATGCAAAAGCAAATGCCGCATGCCCCGAAGGAAAAGACGAACTACTGGCATGGGGCAGAAGCTGGATTACATAGACCTGGCTTTTGGCTAAAATTTCCGGCGCGATAGAAAATGGCCGGGGGCGATAATATAAAATCCGGATTAATTCCGTCAATAAAAACCGCGCGATAAAAGACGACAGCAGGGCTGTCAAAAAAAATTCTTTATTCTTTCGCCAAAATCCGTAAAACCCTGAAGATATATACGGAATAATTGGAAAAATAACCACGCCCGCTATCATAAAATAAAGAGTCCAACTTGCCAGAAAGATAATTATCCCATCCCAAAATTCATTAATTCCGGCTAAAGAGTTTAAAATACTAAATAGTTCTAAATCAAGGATATTCATGGGGGGATATCGCAACTAAATTTTTAAAAAGTAGCGCAACTGTCAGTGGACCTACGCCACCCGGAACCGGAGTAAGAAATGAACATTTGGCGGCAACTGACTCAAAATCAACGTCACCAACTAATTTTTTTACCCCGAGCCCGGTCGAGGGGCCTTCGGATTCCGAAGTTCCGGCATCTATTAAAACCGCGCCGTCCTTTATCATGTTTCCCGTGATAAATCCCGGTTTACCGATTCCGGATATTATTATATCGGCTTGCTGCAAAAATTCTTCCGGATGCCGAGTGGAACTGCGTATAACGCTAAATGTCGCCTTTTCATTGAGCAACCATAATGCCGTCGGCTTTCCAACCAGATTTCCGGCGCCCAAAATTACTACATGCTTATTTTTATAATCAATTCCGTATTCCTCAAACAGTGCTTTTATGGCGCCTGCAACCGGCGGCATGATTTTGCTTCGTCCGGTGGAAAAATTCCCAATCGCGCGGGAAGATAATACATCCACATCTTTTTCGGGCGTAATGGCATTTAAAATATACTGAACATGAATTTGTTCCGGCAAAGGTAACTGCACAATCACACCGGTATTTTTTTTCTCATGCACTATTTCGGAAAGACGCTTACGGAGTTCGTTCGTACTTATGGCCTGATCAAACGGATATATGCACACGTCAATACCGACCGACTTCGCGGCCTTCTTTTTTTGTTCAATAAATTTCTCAATGGCCGTATTTTTGCCCACCAGCACAATAGCCAGACGCGGTTTTTCATCCAATCCCGCAACATCCTTTTTCACCTCATCCAGAATTTTTTCCGCCAGTTTTTTCCCGTCAAGTAAAATCATAGATCGCTTCGTATGGCGGTTTTCGGATATTTGATTTTAGACACGATTCGGCGGCTCCCAGCGGCCGCCTCACTAAAGGTCAGTCCGATTTTCCGCCTTCGGCGGAACCAAGCAAATCGGACCTCCCATTGTCTAAAATCAAACATCCTCAACCGCCCATGACTCCGCTTAGATATTTTCTTATTGTGTCCGCCTAAGGCGGAAAACATGATTTAACGCCCCCCATCGCTTCGAAAACAAAACGCCTCAACCGTTTTGACTCACTTAAAATTTTCTTAGTGTAGCGCTTCACGCCTGATACATTACACTACCTTTAAATAGCATAAAATTTGCATAAAATCAAATAAAATAGGAAGCGCGAGGGCTTCCTTTATATTCTATTTTGAAAGCGGCAACTGAATTTTCGTTGGCCAATCCTCTTCTCTTATAAACAATGTCGCATACACGATGTACCCGCTATCAATCATCGCTTGCGGCCCCCACTCTTTCAGTTTCCACTCCGGACAACGAACATTTCCCACACCTCCTGCACAATTCGGATGCAGTTGAAACCGGATACGCGGAACGGTTGCCGAAACGTCAAACGTCGGCTGTATTTTTTCAATGGGCATGGTGCTGATCACAAAAGTTTTCTTTCCATGTGGATGTTTCCACGCAAACGTGATATGGGTTGCCGATTTGGTTGTACCTTCAATCGTTATCGCTCCGGTTCCTAGAACAAAAAACCCGCTACCGCTTAAACGACTTTCAGCAGCGCCCTCACGTTCAACCATGCGCCGCAATTCGTGCTCGCCGCTAAATAAAGCGTATACTTCCGGAGGTGACCACGGATTACGTTCTTGCAATCTCGGCACGATTATCGCTGCCAAAATCCCAATCACAGTCATAACTATCAACATCTCCATCAGAGTAAGACCTTTTTTATGATTCATAACTCTTTCCTTTCTCTAAACAAATTGCAAAGAACTTTAACTACTTATAGCATTTAAACCGTTCCGGTGTCAATAAAATCGGGTCAGATTCCCGGAACTGGAAATTTGGAGGCAAATCTTTTCAGTCAAAAGAAACGTTTTAATACGTATTGCTGGTACGCCTTTTAATGTCTTTAATTTCAACAACGTTCAAATTTATAAATATGGAGTAAGAAATGCGATAATTACCGATCCGTCGGCGCCATAAATTGTCCTTTTCGCCAATTTTGGCGATATCCCCGCGCCACGGATCAATAACAAAATCGCGAAGCGTTTCAATCACGCGTTCGCGATCTTCCTTGGGGAATCGCTTGATACATTTCCTAACGTTTTTTGGTATTCGCACTTCCCAACTCATGTTCTAATTCATCTAAAGTTACATAATCCCCGCGTGCAAGTTCTTTCTCGCTTTTTTCAATAGCCCGCATTTCAAGAGGGGTCAACTTTATGACTGGAATAAGTTTGGGCTGCCTGCGTAAAAGCGCCTCATATTCCCGCCGAGGGACTACTACCAAATCACCTTTCTGCGCTAATTTTTGAGGAATAGTAACCACATTCATATTTTTTATAATATCATTAGCCGCAAAATGGGTCAAATAAAATAGGAAGCGCAAATGGCTTCCTAACTGATTAAAAATGCTCTTTTATAGAGCGATGTAAAAGAGAAAAAGAACGCAAAACACAAAATGGACACTCCCGCGGCCGAACATATGCTCATTAAAAGAAACAATGCCCGCGCAAATACGTCCCAGCCGTGGCTATACGAAAGTTGGGCGGGATCCCGAAAAACCAGAAGTGATACAATCCCGCCTTGTGCGATAGCATCAACGCATAAAATAAAGTAAGCACTTTTCAAAAAAATGCGTATTTGGGAAGCCACAATTACCTCCGATGCAAAGAACTTATGTGTTTATACGTAACATACTGATTATTTCGTGTCAATCCCCGGAACTGGAAATTTGGAGGCAAATCTTTTCAGTCAAAAGAAACGTTTTAATACGTATTGCTGGTACGCCGTCGAATATCATAAATAAAAATAATCCTTTCTTTGGAAAGAATGTTATACATAAGGCGATAATTTCCGGCGCGTCTTCGCCAACGATTATTTTCTCCCCCCAGCTTTACAATATCACCAAGATATGGATTCTCCTCCATCTGCTGTATAACTATTTTAATTGCCTTGACATCATGCGCCGGAATTTTATCCAGATGCTTTATTGCGACTTCGGTTAAGACGGCGTTCCAGTTCATATTTTACCTTTGACCACGAAACGTACTCGCCACGTGCAATCTCCCGCTCACCGCGCCGTATAACCCGTAACTCACCCCGGGTGGGTTTAACTACTGGAATCCATTTTTTTAGTTCAGTAAGTTCCTCGTAGTCCTTACGCGGAATAACCACAAATTCTCCTTTTGGAATAGTAATAACATTCATATTTTTTATAATATCATTAGCCGCAAAATGGGTCAAATAAAATAGGAAGCGCAAATGGCTTCCTTTATTTCACTACTTTGTGTGGCCCGCAATAAAGGGGCAATCCATCTGATCCGATTTTCATGTGTTCCGGAAAGACTGGAATGGGAATTTCGATGATCCTGCCGTCGGGCAATTGATAGCGACGCCCTCCTACAAGCACTTGCCCACCGAAGAAAGGAATTCGTGCAACCGGGACGATCTGCATATCAATTACTGAAATACAGATATCAACCGGCTTATTTTGCCCAAAACTGCCAATCGGCACAAGAAGAAAGATCGCAACCAACATCATGAATGTCCGCTTCTTCATATTGCTACCATCTACGCAAAAAATCTATAAAGAACTTATGTGTTTATACGTAACATACTGATTATTTCGTGTCAATCCCCGGGACCGGAAATCTTGATGCGAACTGTTTAACCTCACTACCTATTTTTTTGACAAATTGGCTGCGAGAAAGTTTCTGGGTAAATTCACGTACCGCCGTGGCGCGCTCGGATTTTTCCTCCGGCAGTATGACGTGCGAAAATTCCCGCACCACACGCGCGATAAATCCCGCAATAACACGCATTTCTTTTTCTTTCATGCCGCGGCTGGTTATCGCCGGGGTGCCCAGACGGACTCCGGACGGATAAAACGGCGGCGAAGGGTCATTGGGAATAGGACTTTTGTTTACACTAATACGTACTGCCTCCAATGCTTTTTCAATAAATTTTCCCCTACCCGGGCCAAACGGCCGTAAATCAATTAACATCAGATGATTATCGGTTCCCCCCGAAATTAAACGGAGTCCTTCTTTTTGGATGGCTATGGCAAGTACTTTGGCATTTTTAACCACCTGCTCCGCAAATTTTCTGAATTCCGGTTTTTTTGCCTCGTGCAAAGCCACGGCAATTGCCGCGATCGTGTGCTCATGCGGCCCGCCCTGCATGCCGGGGAAAACTGCCTTATCAATAGCTTCAGAAATCAAGACGTTTTTATCTTTTATCTTTATACTTTTATCTTTTCGAGAAAATATCATAGCCGCGCGCGGACCGCGCAGGGTTTTATGCGTAGTAGTTGTCACCACATCCGTGAACGGAAAAGGCGAGGGATGAGCGCCGCCGATGATAAGTCCCGAAATATGCGAAATGTCCGCCATGGAAATTGCGCCGACAGATTTTGCAATCGCGTGCATTTTTTTAAAATCTATCAGCCGCGGATAGGCGGTAAATCCGGAAAGAATAATTTTGGGCTTATGTTTTTGGGCGAGCCGCGCAATTTCGTCATAATCAAGACATTCAGTTTTTGGATCAACTCCATAATGAATAAATTTGTATGCCTTACCTGAAAAACTTACCGGAGAACCGTGGGTCAAGTGGCCGCCATGATCCAAGCGCAAAGCCATGATCGTATCTCCAAAATCAAGCAATCCCGCATACACCTCAATATTGGCCGGACTTCCGGAATAGGGCTGGACATTTACTTTGTATCCTTGCGCGCGAAAAACTTTTAAGGCGCGTTCCTGGCACAACCGTTCCACCTTATCCACGGTCTCGCACCCGCCGTAATAGCGTTTTCCCGGATAATTCTCCGCATATTTGTCATTCAAAATACTGCCCAGGGCCTCAAGCACAGCGGCGGATGCGTAACTTTCCGAAGGGATAAGTTCCAACCCATCTTTCTGCCTTCGTTCTTCTTCACGGATAAGATTATAAATCTCCCTATCATATTTTTTTACGTTTTTATATTGCATTGCCATATTCTTAAATTCTAAAACATCTATTGTTTATTGTAAAACCCCGTTAGAACGGGCGCTTCGCCCCGTTAGAGATTTATAGAGTTGAATCCATTTAAGAAAAAAATTACATTTTTCACTAGTACCGCCGGGGTCTTGTCGCGCCGCATCTCTAACGGGGCGAGCGACCCGTAGATGGGAGCATTACACTTCCATCATTTATCTCTGCCATTACCGCCGACAGGAGTCGACGGCGTTCTAACGGGGTAAAACATCCGCGCGTTTAAATAAAATAACCCCTTGACGGGGTTTTATTTTTTATTGCAATTCACAAGTTCGGCGGATTGCGGATCAAAATTGAATTTCCATTCGGATTCGTCCAGGGTCATCACGGTATTTTCTTGAACCGCGTCGCTTAAATATAAAAGCCCGGTCATCTCAACACACGATAATCCCATTCCATCTGTCTCTCTTGATTTCTCCGTAATGACCAATATTTTATTCCAAATATCGGTCAATCTGCTAAAACGGTGGCGCTCGGCGTAGCTCACCGTATAAATTTCCACTCTAACAGTACCGAATTTTGTATTAGGATAAAATAAAAGTTCGCCTTCCAGTTGATAAAACGGACTGTAATCAGAAAAAATATTAAAACTAAAATTGAGTTTGTTCAACCCCCATATGCGATTCTGAAGCTCCGGAAGCTGTTGTTTCCAGCTCGAACCCGGCGCAAAACGTATGGTAACGATTTTATAGTCGATGGGATTTGTCACTATATCGCCCTCTAATTTTGTTTTAGAAAGAATCTCGGAAAATTGGAAACTCTTCCCGCCTACTTTAATCTCTTGAGCGAATATGCTGTTGGCGTAAAGCGCAACAATCAAAACAGTCAACGCCAATAAATGGGCCTTCTTCATCTCATTTCTCCGTAGAAAAGTGCTTCTTTGAGAATACCACGAACCGATTAAGCACGCAATTAAAAAACCGGCTAAGCCGGAACTGATTTTTCTTAACCTCTAAGATGCGCCCCCATCAACGATTTTAGCAATTTTACGGGACTCCTTGGTAGAATTATCCATGAAACTGCTTCTATGTTTGGTTTCTTCAAAAATAATCGTATAGCGGTTAAAGAGTCCGGCACGTCCTAATACCCGAGGCGCTTCGCTATGATCCAAAAAGACGATCGGGAGCTTTAAATTATATTTCCCCAAACCCACAGCAACTTCATGCGTCCAGCCAATAACGGAATTTCCGCCGACACCAGAAATATTCGTCAAAATACCGCTCTTGGCATCTATACCAAGCATTGGAGCATCGCTTTTAGGAAGTGCGGAAATTGCCGCTCCGGAATCAATGATAAAAAATAGGGTTAACCGCTCATTTTTGCTCACCTCAAAAGTAACTTCTGCCGCCGGGAAAACATCAACTGCACCCCCCTCCCGAAGCGTGATACCATATGGAAAAATCTGAATATTGGGCATAATAAATCACCGACAGAGATCTTGGTACGGAAAAAACTCTAATCTCATGCAGTGGCCGCGAAGGAATTATTTTTCGCGCCCGCAAAATAACCTGACGTAAAGTACGTCCAGATGCGATGATCTTTCCATCCACAATCGCAACCTGCCGCCCTCCGTATTTTTTAACATCAATAGTTGGTAATTTTGGGATGCGTTTCATAATTCTATGATACTAATCCTAAAATAAAAGTCAACCCCCGCGTAAACAAACAAAAACCGGCAATTAAAATAAGCCGGCAGATGCTGACTCGAACCTATTTAAATTTCATACGGTTCCGCGTTAATGCCCTCAAAAACAACTACCCCGCCGTCCGGCTTTATAACAAGTTGTGTCTTGATCGGAAACAAAAAATCATGCGGATCAAGTCCGGCTTTATCTACGATATCGAAAAAATCATACCTTGGGTGGTAATCTACATCTAAACAAATATGGACGCGCCTTCCCAAATCCGGAACGAATTCAAACTCATGCTCACGTAAATATTTACGAATTTCCACTTTCAACCGCTCTTTGGCCTCCGCCGTAGAAAATTGCGCCGCATGTTGCTGGCCGTCTACTGTCGCTCGAGTTTCTTCATAAGATGTTTCGCGGTTCGCCGGATCTTTCCGTTCCTCTTTAGTCTGGAAAAATGCGTTAAATTTACCAAGTTTTCCCGCCCAGAACTCACATGCTTTTTTGATCTGCGCTTCTGTCGGCTTCGTTAACATAGATTCATCCTCAACATTAAAGATCTATATCCATTAGTAACACGCTTGCTTTTTTATGTCAATCAAAAAAACCGGCAAATGCCGGTTACATTACGAAAACCTTATAGCAAAATAAATGCGGTTATCGGCAATTCTTTTTACAGACCATGATGAGACATTGCGGGCATGGATCCCGCTAAAGGCGGGAGAGCAATGCCGGATCCTGAGAAAAATTTCTCGCAGGGAAATTTTTGCGTGTCTGTAAAAAGAATTGCCGATAACCGCTATACGGAGCGTACCTCCCAATCTAAATGCATGCTCGGTATCATCATCTCCGGCTTCCAGGTTTTTTTGACCTCCTCAATATCCTGCGATAGTTGATACTTTCCCGCTTCCGCCACATAATCCGCTCCGCTTGCCACCGGCTCTACCTCATAAAACACCATCTGCCCGATGCGGCGCCCCACCACCAACGGGATCGTAAAATACTGCGAATTATTTGTCACCTCCATGGTCCAACGGTTGAAATATCCGATGTCCCCCCAGCCCGCGTCTTTGCAAACTTCCACAAAGTTTCTGCCAAGAGACGAGCGCGCATACATTTTGGAAACCACTTTATTGCGTCCGCCTATAAATTCATCAGTGTGCGCCAAGACCGTCTCGCCCGGACGTAAAAGAATAATTTTATCTTCGGGTTTAATATTTTTAAGATTAAGCCCAAGCCGCTCGCTTACCGCCCTCGCACTTTCCGCACCATAAGGCCCCTGCCACACCCGCTTAGTTGATTCCTCGTCATATACATTATGAAGTGTTGCGCGACTCTCCGGATGTCCTTCGCGCCAAAACCACTCACCCAACGCAACATCGTAGCTGGTGGTTTTTAATTTTCGATCGTCAAAGGGGTCAATTACAATATTCCCCTCTTTGAAATGACGCAAAATGGCATGGCGAGATAAAAGCATAAAAGAATGTAACTTAAAGGATACTCCAAACTTATAAGTCCAACAATATACCGCAATCCACATGCCAACCCGGGATATAAAAAAGACCCGTGAGGGGTCATAATTTCTTATTCTTCGGGTGTATCCGGTGGTGTTCGTATGCCCGTAAGGAAAATTCTTCTTCCAAGTATGGCGCCAATGACATGACTCCGATTAAACGGGCCATATTTAATGTCAGCATCATCGCTATGGGTTCAAGTTCTTTTCTGGAGACTGGCGATTCCATATAAGCAATCATATTACCAATGATTGGATTTTTATTGCGGTCGCGCAAAAATTTACCAATAACGCCAGTCGCTTCACTTAATTCGTAGTGAATGTCCTCCAGGGCGAATTTCAAACGCAATGTATCATAATCCTTATTGTGCGTCAGAGGAGGGATCCGCCCAAGCTCACCGTAACCGAAAGGGTAATGCGCTTCAACATGTGAACACAGTTCCGACAGTGTCATTTCATTAATCTGCCGCTCTAGATTCGCGTCGTAAGGAGCGAGATTAGCGGCTTCTATAAGACGAACCGTACTGACCAAAAGGTTTTTTGCCACCATCGCCAAAATATTTCTGCATTTAACCGAATCCAAATATCTAGCCAGCAGAGCGAAAGTTTGATGATCAAGCGGCTCCAAGAAGTCAGCTATCAATCCTACTGTTTTACTCAAATGCTTATGAATATGCATTATCGAAAATTTTGTACGTACGGCTACCGGTACAGACATAATGCGTCTGAGTTGATCATAATTATTTTCATCAAACGGCCATCGTTCCGCAACAAACGCAGATAGTTCTTCCAGGGTCATCTCCATTACCGATTTCATGGATTATTTTTCTTTCGTGAATGAACTGTAAAAATCGTATCAGAGTACGGAATATCTGTCAATTTCCATCCGTCGGAGAGTCCCAAAAATCATTCAGAGTATCGAATGAAAGCGTGCCGGTTCGCAAAATAACGGGCCTTACTCCAGTACAATCAATCACCGCGGATGGTTCCCCCTCAATCTCTCCGGCATCAATGACTAAATCGGGTTTGGTTTTGGCGCCTATAAAATACTTCTTAATTTCCGCGACATTACGGGCCGGAGGCGCATCAGAAACATTGGCCGAGGTCTGCGCAACCGGATAGTCCAAAATAAATAATAATTCGCGCAAAAAAGGATGATTCGGAATACGAATCCCGACGGTGTCAAGGCCCCCGGTTAAAACCCTCGGCAACTTATCCTTATGTTGAAAAACTACGGTTACGAATCCGGGCCCCATTATATTTTCGCTTCGCTCATTATCTAACGGGGTAAGCCACACTTTCTCCAAAAACCTCGCTTTGGCATCCGAAATATACGTATAATATCGCGCCATTTTTATATCGCGCACAAAAATCGGGAGGGCTTTTTGTCGGGGGCGCCCTTTTAAGGCAAAAATTTTCTTTATTGCATCTTTATTCCGCGCATCGCAAAAAATCCCGTAAACCGTATCGGTGGGACCAATCACAATTCCGCCACCTTGAATAATTTTTATGGCATTTTTTATAACTATCGCTTGATTTGATTCGTTAAGTTTGATAATTCGCATAAACTATAGACAAATGCAACAGAGGCTAAACCTCGATAGTTAACTATCGAGGTTTAGCCTCGAAGCTACGACAACTTAACATAACATTGACTTTGGATTATAAATAGCGTACAAATAAAAACAGCTCTTAGCAAACTGGGGATAAAACCGTGAAAAAAATTATAATTGTAGCCTGCAAACGAAATGACCTTTTAGCGGATCCCTGCGAACTAATAGCCGGAATCATTCAACAATGGCATCAGGATATGTTTCTTCCAGACGATCTGCACATTGAATCAATGATCGTAGATAACGACAACCTCGGGCAAACATTTCCACGACTAAGTAATCGTATTCACGTGCTCAAACCCGATGCGGTATTGACGTTTGAAACAATTCCGCAGCGTACTTGCATTACTTTCCAAAAAGTCGTGTATAACCGTTTTCCGATAGAACGAGGAGGGACAAGTGTGGGATTGGACGACGAAAGCCGCATACTGCCATGCACCCTGGATGCGGATATGATTATCCAGGCGCTTGCCGAAAAAGAAATTCCGGCAATATGCGCACAAGATCTCCGGCCATCGGATTGCAGCTATGTTTCCTCAATTGTACCAATTATGATAGAAAGGCAAAAAAACTCTCCGAGAAGACCCGGCTCTATTGAACTTCCTGACATTTCGGCACATTTCGGCTTGATACAGCTTCCTTTGCTATCGGATGAAGTTTGCCGCAATGTACATCACCGGCATGCGCCATCCATTTCACGGCAAGCTCTTGTTGACGCCATCCATATCATTTGCCAATTTGCATAAAGCCCCCCGCGGGCTTTTATTTTTGAAAATTCTACTGTCCCAAAATATCCAGGATGGTTCCAACTGACACCTCATGAAGGTTTTTTACAAGAAGATCGGCCGGATATCCCCGGTCAAAATCTCCATCACGTATCAGTCCTATACATTTCATCCCGGCCGACTTTGCTCCGAACATGCCATGATAGCTATCTTCAATTACTACGCAATTTTGCGGATTTATACTGATTCTTTGCGCCGCCAAAAGAAAAATTTCCGGATCGGGCTTGCCGCGTTTAACTTCTTCGCCCGACGCAATTGCGTGAAATTTTCCGGTTAAACCAAGTTTATTCAAAACCGTATCAATCATGGCAAACCGCGAAGATGACGCGATGGCCGTAGCAAATCCGTTTTCAAGACAGATTTGTATCAATTCTAAGGCCCCGGGAAGTGGTACAATTTCGGTTTCCTGCAGCGCTTTTAACGCCGTACTTCTGGTCTTAGCAACTATTTCCTCAACGCCTTTTTGAATTCCGGATTGGTCAAAAATTTCCCGAAACATCGTTGGATAAGAAACGCCTGCATATTTATAAGATATGATGTCTGGATCTACAACAATCCCCACATCGCGAAGCATGTTGCTTGCGACCGAGGCATGAATTATCTGGGTATCGGCAATAACGCCGTCCATATCAAAAATAACCGCTTTTTGCATAAAATTTATACGGATTTATACGCTAAATAAGTGATACCAGAACTTTCGCCAATTTATCCGGATCATGGCGCACAAATCCGCGATTACGCAAAAAATCTCCAAAAACCGCAACGGGTTTCTTGGAAAGTTCTCCTGGGGCAACAAATTCCGAGGATTCTTTTTCGTATTGCCGCAGGCGGTCCGCAGACGGATGCTTAGAATTTATAAGCGCATAATGCAAAACCCCGCCGCCCAATTCTTTCTCCACCATGCGCACAAAATCCGCGGCTGCATATCCGTTGGTTTCCCCCCATTTGGTCATCAAATTCACAACATACGCTTTTTTGGCTCTGGATTTTCGGATGGCATCCCTCATACCGTGAACTACCAAATTGGGCATAATGCTTGTATAAAGATCTCCCGGACCGATTACAATCATATCCGCCGCGAGAATCGCTTCCCGCGCCTTTTTATTTAAATATGCCGCCGGATCAAGCCATAATTTTTTAATATGCAATCGGCCATCGTGTTTGGGCATATCAATATTGGATTCTCCGCGTATCACGGCGCCATTTTCCAATTTCGCGCAAAGCCGCACATTATCAAGAGTTACCGGAATCACAGTTCCGCGCACGCGCAAAATCCGCGATGCCTCATAAATTGCGCCCTCAAAACTGCCAGTAACGCGGGAAAGTGCGGCAAGCATTATATTGCCGAAAGTATGGCCTCGTAATCCTCCTTCGGCAAAGCGGTAATTAAAAAGCTCCGACATCATGCGGTTATCGGAATGCGCCATAGCGACCAAAACCCGGCGCACGTCGCCGGGCGGCAAGATTCCGAACTCTTCTCGGAGAACGCCGGTTGATCCGCCATCATCCGCCATAGATACTATGGCCGCCAGCTCCAGCGGATATTTGCGCAGGCCCGAAAGCACGGTAAATGCCCCGGTACCGCCGCCGATTACCACAATTCGCGGCTTCTTTTCCTTATTTTTTTTAAGCATGTAATTTTTTAAGGATATTAACGGCCTGGGAAAAATTTTTAACAACCGCATCAACTCGATTTGATTTTTCCCGGTCTCTGCGCCTGCGCATCTGAAATACAAATGCTTCCGGATGAAGTTTCTTCACATCATCAACAATAATTTTAACATCATCGATAAAAACGAAATTGCCGCGCCTGCCGTTTAAAACCCGGCGTATTTCGCGGCCCTTGGCACGGGTTATGGGCACAATATGAATCTTATGGAAAAATTTGGCAAGGCCGCTGCCCAGAATTTTCCTTTTTTGCATGGCGTAATTCCCGCTTGACACAAGCTCAATTCGCCAACCGTCCTTTCTCAACCAGCGCAAAAACTTTTCCGAATCCGCAAAAACGTGACGGCGCGTGCGCATTTGCTTGGCATTAAGCATCCGCATCAAAAGCCGATATCGCATATTGGGATAGCACCTCCGTATAAACATAAAGTAAGGATGGGGATCATACCGTCCCCGCGTATTCTGCATTTCTACATAGCACTTGACCGCGTATTTATAGGGCACGCCGAGACCGGAGAAAAGTTCTTTTCGGAATGTTTTGGTATTCAACAAAACATCGTCAAAATCTATAAATATTAACTTTTGATTCTGGGGCTTCTTTCGCATCACCTTGTAATTTATCTTACGCATGATATAACCAGCATAGCGTAAAGTTCGTTTCAAAAGTAGTTCCACAAAGAAAGGATTATATGGAAAAGCGCGAATCGTCGCCACGATTTATAACCCTGCGTGAATCGGGATTCTTTAAAAATTCCCGCAGACCGAACATGTTGGTTGATAACGAAGAAACGGTATTTGTGAGCGAGGGTTCATCTTTAAAATTTGGTGGCGGAGTGCGGCTTGGTCCGAATATTTTCTTTGTCGGAAATATACAAATTGGTCCGCGATCAACCATACTTCCCGGCTCCTGGATTGTAAACAGCAAAATCGGGCCCGACTCCTCTATTGGCCCCACAGCCTGCATAGAGAATTGCCAAATCAAATCCGGAGCGAAAATCGGATTTACGGCACAATTTAAACGCTGCAGGATTGGGAAAAACTTTACGGCGAAACACCATTGCGACATAGAAGATGCAGATATAGGCAATAATGTAAATATCGGCGCGGGTGTAATTACCGCAAATTATGATGGCACGAAAAAACATCCCATCGCAATCGGCAACGGCGTATTCATCGGAACAAACGCGAATCTCATAGCGCCTATCACGATCGGAAACGATGCCATGGTGGCAGCCGGATCAACTATTTCACGAGATGTCCGACCATATACAATGGTAATCGCCCGCGCACAGGAGCACCAAAGCGAAAGTACATATCTCCGTAAAACAGCCGAGGGATTTGAGAAAATAAAAATCGGAAAAGAACGGATTGAACTTCTCAAGTCAGTATTTTCACAAACGGAAACAGATGCGACCCGACACCCCGCCCTTATCTATGAATGGCTAACCCGCCCGCACAAAGTGTTTGATGGCCGCATGCCGATTGACCTGATCCTGGAAGGAACCTGACACGCGGTAGATACAGTTCTGCGCGACATACTGGATAGTAATTTTTCAGTATAATATATGGATCCGTCCCGCTTCAGCGGGACTTTACTTTTATACTCCATCCGTGCTAATTCTTAAATCAGAACTTTACAATAAAACCCCGGTAGTTTATGAGAAAAATCCTTTTGATTATCCTGTGCATTTTTCTTTTTGAACCCAAGGCCGCAGCTGCAGAAAAATCCGAAGAAGAACTCCTGCGTGAAACCGCAGCGCTTTCCAAAGAAGTCAAAGAATTCGGAAAAACCATCGGCATTGAACCAAGCGCCGTACTAACCAAAACTGCTCTGGAGGCCCCGCGCCAGGACTGGCTTGTGGTCATGGCGCAAAAGCGCGGTACTCTTGCATTGCACGAACCCATAGAAATGGAATTTTGGCTGTATTTTTCAGAGTCCCCGCGAAAAATTATACAGAATTGGTATCTATATAATAAAAGCTACAGCATCTATACGCGCCTAGGCGAGCAACTCGCCGACAAAGGATCAACCATAACTCCGGATTTTGCCAAAGAAGAGCTTATGAGAAAAGTGGACGTCATCCTGCATGAAGACCTGCATATGAACACCGAGCATCTTCGTGGAACTATCAACCAAGAAGCGATCATAACCCCCTTGGCGACCTTGGCCGCGCTTAAGTTTTTTGAATACGCCGAAGACCGTGCCAATTATACTAAAACCGAGGCCCTGATACAGCGCTACCGCGCTATTTCACGGGAACTAAACGATTTTGTTAAAACTGTGCTGGATATTTTTTTGCATATACCCGAAGAAGAATGGTATGAAAAAATATTTGAGATTGCGGAAGATTATCCAAACTATATGGCGGAGTTCAGAAATATCGGAGAATCTCTTAACCAAGAGTCACTGGAAGAAAATCGACTGGAGGCTAAAATAAGCTATGATTATCTGTACCATAAATATTTTGATCGCGTGGTGGCGCTCTATGAAAAATGCGGAGACCTAAAATTGCTGATTGCCGATCTTAAAAAATCTCCGGCTGAAACATCCGCGCTTGAGGCATATCTTGCCGAACTTGAGAAAAAATATGGGTCCCGTTAAAACAAGTCCTAACCGGATAATAAATAGTCCCGATTAAATTAAACGGGACTTTTAAGTTTCGAGATTTCTTCAAAGTACTCGGCGAATATGCGGATACCCGCCTCGGCCTGGGACCATTCAAAATATTCGTTTGGAGCATGATATCCGTGTTCGGGCAAACTTAATCCGAATAAAACAATGGGCGCCTTTAAATACTCGGCCATAGTGCCCACGGCGCCGATTGATCCGCCCGAACGATCCAGCGCACACTCTTTTCCCGTCACTTCGCCAACAATCTGCTGCAGCATTTGAAAATAAGGATTTTTATAATCCGAGGCATATGGTTTTGCCGTTCCCCTCAAAGCTCGTACCTCCACATCTGGATTCATTCGTGCCACGAATTTTTTCACCGCCTCAAGCACTTGCTCCGGATTCTGATCAGGAACCAACCGCATACTGATTTTGGCCTCTGTGCGGTGCGGCACGATGGTCTTAAACCCAGGACCCTCATATCCGCCGGAGATATTCACCACCTCAAAAGTCGGCAAAAGCTTCAAAGAGACAACCGCTTCTTCGTTAGTCATCTTACGTGTGGTGTGAAGCCCCCACGCCTTCTTAAAGACCTCCTGATCAAATCCTCGGCTTAAATTCTCCAACTCCTCTAAATTCACGCCGCAAACTTTACGATATATGCCGGGAATTTTTATATCCCCGGTCACGGCATTAACCATCCTTGAGATTAAGGCACAAAGTTCAACTATCGGATTCCGCGCAAATCCGCCGGTGCAACCCGAATGGGTATCATGATCTGCGGTCTGAAGCGCCAAAGAAAAGCATAGATTGCCGCGAAGCCCGTATTCAATGGCCGGATGTTCGCGATCACGCCAAAGGCCATCTGACACAATAACCACATCGGGATCGGGACGGCATAAAAACGGGTAACGATCGCCAAAAAGCTCATGGAAATTGGTGCTGCCGCTTTCCTCCTCTAATTCCCACACGATAAAAAAGTTAATTGGAAGTTTTTTCCATACCGCATAGTGCGCTGCCAAAAATGCGGCTAATGCCGGGCCTTTATCGTCCGTGGTTCCTCGCCCAAAATACTTATCACCGATCTTCGTAAAGGTAAACGGGTCCGTGCGCCATCCTTCTTTCTCTTTATCAGCCGGCTGTACATCCAGATGGTTATAAATCATGACGGTTTGGGCGCGTTCATCATGGATATATTGGCCGATCACGATTGGATTACCCGCGGTTTCAAACACGCCCGATTTGAAACCCCCGGCGCCCAGCATCCGCGCGGCATATTCGGCACAACGCCGGATGTCACCCGCCCGCTCCGGCTCCGCACTTACTGTTGGCATCTCCACAAGTTCTTTCAAATGTGTTTCGAATTCACTCCGAGTATTCAATAAATACTTTTCCATAATTTCCTCTATCTGTTGTTAAGAACCATGAAAAGCGTATCAAAAAGCAGGACGAATTGCAAGTATCCTGCTTTGAAAAAAATCTGACGTATTTATCCCGCTCTTTCCTGAATACCCCATGCTCTTGGCACAGGAATGAATGGAGATTGTTTTGCATTTACCGCGGGGTGTAATACCCCGCGGTGAAAGGGCGGGATTTATCTTATGCCCGCCCGTTTACCCAATAATATTTCGGCTTTTTTCAAATCCTCCGGATATCCAATCGGGATCCAGTGCGACGCCGGAACCGCGATCATTTCGCAATCATGCGCCAGACCGCGCAAGGGATCCGTAATATAATGTTCGCCGTTTTCGCGATGCGGGGAAAAATATTTAAAAATCCGTTCATCCAGTACTTTAATGCCGGTGGAAACAAAATTGGATGGCGGAATTTCCGGCTTTTCCACTAAATCCAGCACCCGCATATTTTTATCTACGCTGACCACTCCGAATTTTCGCGGATCTGATACAGTGCTTACGGAAATTGCCAATGGATATTTAAGGCAGGCCTTCAAATCGTCTTTTTGCTGAATGTCGTCGGCATAATATGTCAGAAATCTTTCGTTCCCTAAAAATTCGCGGCATATCCAAAGTCCATGCGCAGTCCCGCGCTTTTCTTTTTGCTCCACATAGCGGATTTTTCGTCCCAAAAACTCATTGCCGCAATAATCACGAATTTGATCACCCAAATATCCAACCAATAAAATAACTTCATCCACCACGTCGGGTAACGCCTCAAAAGAGTATTGCAAAAGCGGCTTGCCAAGGACCTCAAGCAAGGGTTTGGGTTTATTTTCCGTAAGGGGCAGCATGCGAATCCCCTCTCCGGCTGCTAAAATTACGGCCTTCATTTTTTATTTATTGCGAAATAAGACGAATAATACGCTCAATCTTATCATTTACGATGTATGCGTAAGGCAGTTGCGCGCTTTGCCCCAATTCATTTATTTCTTCAAAAAATCGCTGATGAATTTCTTCCTTTCCCATTCCATCTTTTTCTTCACGGAGCTTTAAGCGATTATACAATATGCGAAATGATGGAGGCAAAAGGTAAATCAATAAAAATTTTACACCAGGCAAAAATTCAGTGAGACGACGAGCCGATGGAATACTTTTGTCAAAATAAATAGGGTGGCGTGAATTTTTAACGTGATTCAGATGTTTTTTAAAAATGGCGTGCCAGACACCATTAGTTTGACGGCACATGACCAAACGCCTTTCTTTGCGCCAACGATTGAATATTTTATCATCAATAAAAATGTTTTCCTCTGCTCGCTCACCCGGACGACGTGGCCGGGTGACTACATTGGGAAATTTTTGAAATCCCCTTTTTTCCAGCGCCTTTCCCAGGGTTGTTTTCCCCGAACCCGAAATTCCTGATATAATCAAACGGCGCGGTCTCATTAAACTTGACGCAGTTTTTACCTCAAGTAGGCGGCAAATTTTTTTCTCATACAATTCTTGTAAATTATTACGTGATGCTTTTATGGCCTTCACCATATATCCTAAAACCAAAAAATATCCTAAACGGTTTCCCCAAAAACGGATTTTTGATCTTTTTGATATGAATGACAAGAGGATTACCATTAGTACCAAAGAAGACGCTAAACGGCTGGGCCTATGGCGCCGCATTGTACATATATTTTTATTCAATCCGGCGGGCGAGCTTTTAATTTGTCAGAGGCCTAAATTTGCCAAAGCATATCCCAGCCTTTTTACCTCCTCGGCTGGCGGGCACGTAGAGAAAAGCGAATCATATCTTTCTGCTGCCAAACGAGAATTGTATGAGGAACTGCATATTAAAACCCGACTCAAATATATAGGAAGATTTGATGTTATAAGCCGCCACGGAAAATTAATTCATCATCTATATACAGGACGCGCTTCTGAAAAAATTTGCCCCAATTCGTACGAAATAAGTATGTATAAATTTGTTGGCCTTAAATCTCTGCTTAAAGACGTAAAGCGCCATCCTAAAAAATTTGCGCTTCCATTTAGAAGCGCCTTGAAATCATACATAAAAAACCGGCTTGATTAAACAAGTTAAAATTTAATGACAAGGTGGCCATCATATCAACTATTCCACGGTAACACTTTTAGCTAAATTCCTCGGCTTGTCTACATCACAGCCGCGCAAAACCGCAAAATGGTAAGCGAAAAGCTGAAGCGGAATTACGGATAAAATCGGGGTTAACATCTCCAGAGTTTTGGGAATATATATCACATCATCCGCAAGTTCACGAATTTTTTCATCACCTTGGGTGGCGATCGCAATTATCGGGCCTTTGCGCGCCCTGACTTCCTCAATATTGGAAATCATTTTGTCATATACGGAATCCTGCGGCGCGATAAAAACCGATGGGAAATTCTCATCAATCATGGCAATCGGCCCGTGCTTCATCTCGCCTGCTCCGCACCCTTCGGCGTGCACATACGAAATTTCTTTAAGCTTCAAGGCGCCCTCATGCGCCGCCGGCAAATTATATTTCCTGCCAAGATACAAAAAATTTTCGTATTTTTGGTATTTTTGGGCAAGGGCGGCGATTTGACCGCTATTTTTTAAAATTGCGCGGATATGCAAAGGAATTTTTTTTAATTCCGCGGCAATGCGCTCGCCCATAACCCCGGACATCTCGCGCTGGCGCCCCAAAAGAAGCGTAAGCAAGGCAAGAATCGCAACCTGGGACGTAAAGGCCTTGGTGGACGCCACCCCGATCTCCGGTCCGATATGCTGATATACTCCGACATCGGTTTCACGCGCAATGGTTGACCCCACCACATTTACAATTCCAAGGGTTAGTACACTTTTTTCTTTGGCCTCGCGAAGCGCAGCCAGGGTATCGGCTGTTTCTCCGGATTGCGAAACGGCAATGAACAAATCCCCATCGCAAAATACGGGCTTGCGATAACGAAATTCCGAAGCCAGATCAACCTCGGTTGGAATTCCGGCATATTCCTCCAGCATGTATTCTCCCACCCTCCCCGCAAGATAGGCGGTGCCGCAAGCCGCGACATGGATGCGGCGGACACTTTTTAAACGATCCGTAATTTCCGCAATTCCCCCTAATTTTGCGCGGCCGCCTTTGGCGACGATCCTTCCGCGAATGGAATTTTCAATTGCTTCCGGCTGCTCAAAAATTTCCTTTCGCATGAAATGCGGATGCCCGCCTTTTTGCGCGTCTTCCAAAGACCATTCAATCTCGTGCAATTTTTTCTCATGATTTTTCCGTTTCAAATCATGGACGCTATGCCCATCATGCGAAAGCACGGCAATTTCACCGTCATCAAGGTATATCACCTGCTTTGTGTATTTAAGCACTGCGGAGGCGTCCGATGCCACCAGATATTCTCCATCTCCGATACCAAGAAGCAGGGGGCTGAAATTCCTGGCTGCCACAAGTTTTTTGGGCTCGCGCGCATCAATCACCGCAATGCCGTATGTTCCGCGGATAGTAAGCAAAGACAGCCGGACCGCTTCTTCCAGCGGCAATTCCGGATTTTTATTCTTGAACTCCTCAATCAAATGCACGATGGTTTCAGTATCGGTTTCGGAACGGAATTTATGTCCTAATTTTTCCAAGTCGCGCCGCAGTTCCTTATAATTTTCAATAATGCCGTTATGCACGGCCCAGATCTCCTGCCGGCAATCGGCATGCGGATGGGCGTTTGCCTCCGTAACTCCGCCGTGAGTTGCCCACCGGGTATGGCTGATGCCGCAAGTTCCGAAAAGATCTTCTCGGCCGCTGATTTTTTCCTCTAAATTCATAATCTTCCCCACCGCTCTTTCGCTTTTGATGTTTCCGTTTTTGGTGAGTACGGCAAAACCGCTTGAATCGTATCCGCGATATTCAAGCGCTTTCAGGCCGTCCAATAAAATAGGGATGGCGCGTTTTGTACCTATGTATCCGACAATTCCGCACATTTTTCACTCGCCAATCATTTTTATTCAAAACTTCGGTCTGGATAAATGGAGCCGAAAATGTGACGGAAACCCTCCGGCAGAGCCGGCTTCCCTTGTCACATTTTCTCACCATTTATTCGCCAGCCCTGCGTTAATTGAATAAAGAATGATTAGCTCGTTTATGGGTTTTCGTATTGTATCCGCCTGCGGCAGAAACCATGCAAACTTATCCTCCCATTGCCTTAAAAGCAAAATGCTAAATTCCGCCTGTGACTCGCTTGGAGAATTTTCTTATTGAATCCGCCTGCGGCGGAGAACCTAACAAACTAATCCTCCCATTGTCTAAAATCAAACATCCTCAACCGCCCATATGCTCACTTATGAATTTTCTAAAAGTGGCGCTATAGCGCTTATGTATCTATACATTATATAACTTCTTATTGAAAGAAAAGGGTTCACCCCGTTAGAGAAAAACAGAAAACGTTTTTACTGCAAGAATGTTTAGTATTTTTTGTTAACTCTAAATTAAAAAATGTCCGGTTGGTTTTTCTTTAACGGGGTTCGGATATAAAAAATACCCCAGAAGTTATCTGGGATTTTTGCGAACTCGATCGTCCGTATCGACAACAACGACGAAATGTTTGTCTAAATACCGAAGTGTCACGTCTTGTAATTTCTGAAGAAGCAATCTTCGTTCCTTCTTGGAAAATGGCTTCTCATTCAGTCTTTCAAGTTTTTGCACCATATCCTTGACGCACGCGTGAGCTCGTTTGAGCGCCTCGGATTCGCTCATATATTTAAGCGGATCTTTTTTCTTCCCTGCCATAAATACCTCCTTTCTTTTGCTTATGCTCTCTTCCACACATCCAGCCATCACAGGCCGAACCGCAACGAGGACAACGCTGACGCAAACGTTTTCGCGCCTTATTCATGTTGCCTCCTTTTTACCACTATCACTGTTACGACTAACGCAATTGTTGCCAGAAGAACTATCATGAGCGTGATATTCATAAAAAAATCTAGCACCTCTTCCTCCTAAATCACGATATTTATCAACCGCTTCGGGACAAAAATAATCCTACGCGGTTTTAAGGTTCCAACTATACTCTTAACCCTCTCCCGCCCCAAAGTCAAACGGGTTGCATTATCTTCAGAGACATCAATCGGAGCCTCAAATTTGTCCCGCACTTTGCCGTTTATCTGGACCACCAGCTCAAACGTGTCTTCTTGAATCAATTTCGGGTCATATTCCGGCCACTTATTTTTATGTACGCTTGTAGCTTGTAGTTTGTAGTTTGTAGGAAACATACTCCACAATTCCTCCGTTATGAAGGGCGCAACCGGAGCCAACAATCGCAAAAATATTGAAACGTGTTCTTTAGTAACTGCGGACGGATTTTCTTCAAACTTATTCAAAAGTATCATTAAAGCCGAAATCGCCGTATTGTATTGCAGGTTCTCAATATCTTCCGTTACTTTCTTAATTGTCTGGTGTAATATTTTTTGAATTTGTGATTTTGAATTTGGAATTTGTTTGGAAATTGGATTTTGGAAATTGGAAATTAGTTTGTATGCTCTCTCCAAAAACCGTGTTATTCCCCTGATCCCGTCATCCCGAAAATCCCCGCCCTGCTCAAACGGCCCCAAAAACATCAAATACATACGCAGAGCATCCGCGCCATACGCTCTAATATACTCATCCGGATTGACCACATTCCCCCTGGACTTTGACATCTTCGTTCCGTCTTTTATCAAAAGCCCATGCGCGCGAAATTTTGTGAATGGTTCTTCAAAATGCGTCAATCCCCAATCCTTAAACGCCATTGCTAAAAAACGAGAGTAAAGAAGATGAAGCACAGAATGTTCTGCTCCGCCTATGTACATGTTCACCGGTGTCCATTTTTTAGTAATTTCCGAATTCCAAGGAATTTCTATATTTTTAGATTTTGAATTTTCATTTTGCATTTTGATTTTTGAATTTTGCATTTTTACGCTCGGATAGCGTAAATAATACCATGCCGAATCCAGGAAAGTGTCCGAAACATCGGTTTCCCTACGAGCCCAAGATTTACATTTGGGACAGCGAACTTTGTAAAATTTTTTAACAGTGGCAAGGGGTGATTTGTCCGTACCGGTCGGCCGGAAATTTTTCACATACGGCAATTTTACCGGCAAATCCTTTTCCGGCACCGCTGTCCATCCGGGATTTTCTAATTCTCCTTTCGAGAATTTGGAATTTTCCAGTGATTTTTTGCAGCTCTCGCAAAAAATCATTGGAATTGGAGGTCCCCAATACCTTTGTCGCGAAATCAACCAATCCCGCAAGCGATACTGAATTTTACGCTCTCCGCAGACGAATTTCGTAATTTCCAATTTGGCCTTTTCTGAATCCATACCGTTGAATTCTCCGGAATTACAAAGAATTCCCCCGCCCGTATATACTTTTATTCCCTCCCTAAATAAATCAAGGGCATAAGTATGAGTAGCGGGGGTAAGGAAAGATTTAAGCTCTTTTAGAGTCAACCATTTTATATCATGAATCTCTTGCTCTTTTTCGGATATCTCGGTCCGGGCCCCATCCTGCAATTCAAAATAGAGAATATGTGCATGCACAAGACGATTCTCTTTTTTGGGAACGTGATAAAAAAGCCCGTGCGTTATGCCAAGTTCTCGAATAAACTTGGGGTGAAGATATCCTGTTTCTTCCAAAATTTCAGCAACTCCGGCCTGTTCCGCGGTTTGCCCTTTCTCTATGCCACCCGTAAGAAATGTTCCCCAGGCAACCTTTTTCCATTTAAGACCAATATATTTATCTTCAGACCAATGCTTGATAATTGTAATTATCCCGTCCCGCGGTACGATTGATTCATTTTCTCTATATACGCCCGGTTCCTCTTTTTGAATGTAGAATGATTCGACGACTGTCTTAATCGGCAAATCGTGTTTTTTCGCGAACTCAAAATCGCGCTCATCATGCGCCGGAACCGCCATAATAGCGCCCATCCCCACTCCGCCCAAAACATAATCCGCAACCCACACCGGGATTTCCTCGCCGTTTACCGGATTTATAACTTTTATTCCTTTTAATTCAACTCCGGTTTTTTCTCTGCCTTCGGAAATTCTTTCCTCCTCGGTTTTAGCTTTCGTATTTTTAATATATTCGTCAACTTCCCCGCGATTGGAAATTGGAAATTGGAAATTGGAAATTTCCTCGTACTCTGGCGAGAGTACGAGGTACGTTGCTCCAAAAAGCGTGTCCGGCCGCGTGGTAAAAATCTCAATTTCCGGAAACAATTCGTTTACGATTTCCGGCTCTACAATTTCTCTAAAATGCGGGGCACTCGCCACAGTTTTCCGTAATCTGGCATTAAGCTGTCCGGCAATTTCTACGAGTTGATCCAAGGACACAACATGATCTTCCGTATCTGCTAAAACACTAATATTCCTCGCGTGTTTTTTAATTTCATTAAAATTGAATTTCCAATCACAAGCGTCCTCTAAAGCCGGGCGTTTTTTTCCATCCAGAAATTCCGTCCGAAGAGGCGGTGCCACCAGCAAAAGCCGTTCTATTTTATCGTGCAATAAAGGCAATAATTTCATAGCAACCACGCCCCCCAAAGAGTGAGTCACAATAACGGTCTTTTCGCTAAATGAATGTTGCTTTAAAACATATTGAACCTGTTCATTTATATTAGGCGCATCTGAATTGGGCAAGTCGGGGGCAAAGACCTTAGCGCCTCTACGTTCGATTTCTTTTCTAAACCATGGCCAAAAAATATCCCGTGAATCGCCTTTATATCCATGGATAAATACAAAATCAAGATCCTTAATTGGAAATTGGAAATTGGAAATTGGAAATTTGATTAAAGCGCCCTCGGATTTCCCGATCCAGTTTTTTTGCGCGATTTTGACGCGCTCCGACCAATCAAGTTTTGCAAGATTTCCGAGAAGCCGCTCGGCATAATCCGTTATTTTGAAAAACCATTGCTCCAGTTCTTTTTTAATCACCGGCGTATCGCATCGTTCGCATACGCCAATCGTGATTTTTTGTTTTGAATTTTGCCGCCCCGAGCGAGCCTCGCCTCCGGCGGGAATTTCGAATTTCGAATTTGTTTCGGATTTCGGATTTCGGATTTCGGATTTCTGTATGACCTGCTCATCCGCAAGCACTGTTTTGCAGTTGGGACACCAATTCACTGCCTGCTTTTTGCGATAGGCAAGGCCGCGTTTAAACATTTGCACAAAAATCCATTGGGTCCATTTATAATATTCGGGGTTATATGTTTCAAGCCGTTCACACCAAGCAAACCCGTTTCCAAGCGCCTCAAGCTGACGGTAAAAATTTTTCTCCGAAATTTTGGCCTGATCCGCCGGGTGCCTCCCAATTTTCATGGCAAAATTTTCCGAATGGATCCCGAAACCATCAAGGCCGATCGGCTCAAAAACATCACGCCCCCGCATCCGCATAAAACGACCATAAATATCCGCGCCGGTAAACGCGTACATATTCCCAACATGCAGTCCTTCGGCGGAAGGATACGGAAACATCATTAAATTATAAAACGGCTTTTTGGTTTTCTTGATGTCGGGTTCATAGATTTCCATTTTCAGCCAAATTTTTTGCCACTTTTTTTCTATTTTGTGGGGAAAATAGCGCATAAATTATAATTCGATTATAACCGAAAAAAATCCATTTCGCAAGAAAACGATTTGCCTAAATTTCGGCGCCAGAGTATAAAGATATTGAAGATCTTTCATAAGGAACGGCTGTGGTGCTTTCAAAATACGTCTGGAAAAATGGCAAGATCATAGACGGACGAAATGCCAAAACCAATATTTTCTGCCAGGGGCTTCATTACGGCATGGGAGTATTTGAAGGAATACGCTTTTACGACACCGAAGAACGCGGTCCGGCTATTTTCCGGCTCGATAAGCACCTGGAGCGTTTTGACTATTCCCAGCGCAAAGCATATATGATCCTGCGCTATTCGCCGGAAGTACTCACGGATGCCATAAAAGAACTGATCAAAAAAAGCGGACTCCGCGAAGGATATATTCGCCCAATCGCTTGGTACGGAGAAGAACGCCTGGGACTACGCCTCGGAGAAAAAACTGATGTCGCGATTGCCGTATTTTCCTGGAACAAACGCTTGGAACACGAACAAATCCGCGCCAAAATTTCAAAATATCTGCGAATTGACCCGCGAAGCACCCACGTTGAAGCAAAAATCAGCGGGCACTACGTAAACTCAATTTTGGCGCTTCGCGATGCTCTGGATTCCGGATTCGACGAAGCCATACTTCTGGATTGGATGGGAATGGTTGCCGAAGGATCTGCAGAAAATATTTTTATGGTTACAAACGGAAATATATATACGCCGTCAAAAGGATCAATATTAGACGGGGTTACGCGACAAACGATCCTGGTACTGGCGCGTGACTACGGCTACCGCGTAGAGGAGACATTGATCACGCCGGAGGCGCTTTTCAAAAGCGATGAGGTGTTTCTTTGCGGCACCGCCATGGAAGTTCTTCTGGTTGTTGAAATCCAACGCGAATCCATGGGGCAAATTACCCCATGGACCAGCAAATCGGATAAAGTTACTACGCAGTTTGCGAATCTTTACGCCGAGGTGGTGCGCGGGAAACATCCGGAATACTCGCGCTGGCTAACATATGTATACGAATAAGACCGCACTAATCGCGGTCATTTTTTATTCCGAATATTTTCAAGGCGTTTTCGGTTGTAATTCTTTCTATATCGCCTGGCGCAACGGCTTTAAGCTCCGCTATTTTTTTTGCTACTTCCACAACATACAATGGTTCATTGCGTTTCCCGCGATATGGAACCGGTGCCACATATGGCGCATCGGTCTCCAGCAAGATTCGCTCCAGTGGCATATATTTCACGACTTCATCGTAATCTCGGGTAAACGTTATAACACCACCGAAAGAAAATGAAAATCCGAGATCCAAAAGTTTTCGCGCATCTTCTACGGTACCGGAGAAAAAATGTATTATACCGGATTTTAGTTTATAGTTTGTAGTTTGTAGAATGTCGATCAAATCTTCAAAGGCGTTACGGCAATGAATCATCAATGGTTTTTTTAATTCAACCGCCAACTCAATCTGTTTTTTAAAAGTATCAAACTGCTTAGTTCTAAGTTCTAAATTCTTAGTTCTATAATAGTCCAGCCCGCACTCCCCGATCGCAACAACTTTCGGATCTTCGGCTAATTTTTTGTAATACTCATAATCAAATTCTTCTGCTCGACTTAAAAATCCAGGCAAGTTCTTATTCTCTAATTCGCGCGAATTAGAGAACACTAACGCACCCAATTCTTTTTCGTCGTGGAATGACTTTTCCGTATGAATAGGATGAAGCCCGACTGTTGCATATACTCCCTCCGAATATTTATTCGCTATTTCAACTGCCTTGGCCGAAGTATCGCGCTGGGTTCCCACATTTACCAACCAGATCCCGGCGTCCAGCGCGCGTTTAATCACCACATCGATTTCATCCTTAAATGCGGCAAATTGAGTATGAGTATGGACATCAAATAACTTTAGAGTTGACATGATTATGGTCTTCTGATAAACTAATCCCAGATCTTATACTGGAGTAAAAAGATGGCACGTCCCCTTTTCGTACCGAACGACATATCACAATTTGTCGTAAAAGCAGAGGTGGTTTCCAAAAATGGTGGTCGCTATTATTGCGACGGCGCACCAAGTCACCGGCATGCCGTGGAAACGACCTTCTCCTTCATCTCCCCCAAACATTACGTAGAGTACGTAGGGTACATAGTGGTACAATGCCTGGAATGCAAGGCAATGTATACTTTCTCGCACGAAGTACCAAAAACGATCAAAATACTCCGATAGTTTTACAACAGCGGAAATAAACGCCATAATAGCGGAAACAAATTTCCGCTTTTTTATTAACCCTTAATGCTTGACGTAAATATAGCCCCCGTGCTATCAATAGAATAAGTTTTTTAAAAGTGATAATCATGTCTCATAATTTATCTGCTGCGCAAGATAAGCTTAATGACCAAAAATGTAGGTGTCGCTGGCCAAACACAGTGTGCAATTACTGCAGGAATTACGAGCTGGAACAAAAATTCAAAGCCAAACGTACCCACATCGATCGGCACAGATACGCCACTGGACGATCCAAAAAATCATAGCCGTGGAAACAAATTTTCGCTTTTTTTTATCTCAAATTGACCGTCGGCAATTTTTATCTGTTCCCTTATTTTTTCCACGGTTTCGGGCAAAAACGGGTTAAGCAAAGACGCGATTTCAAGAATCAGAAACAAAAGATCGGAAATCACTTCCGGCTTTTTATTTTCCCATGGTTTTTCTTCATTCACATATTTATCCGCTATATGAATTAATTTCCATACTTCTTCCAGCGCCTCAATCAGCCGTACCTCCTCCATCGCCTTTTCATAATTTTCTTTTACATTTTTCAGTTCAGGGATTAATTTTATATTTTGAACTTCGGTTTTGGCTTTTGGTTTTTGCCGCCTCAAGCGAGCCTCGCCCCTGGCGGGACTTTTGACTTTGGTCGCAAGCGTTACAACTCTTGCGACCAGGTTCCCCAGTCCATTGGCTAAATCCCCGTTGTATCTATCTTCAAATTTTTTATATGAAAAGTCCCCGTCCTCGCCGGACGGAATTTCACGCAGCAGATAATATCGAACTGAATCTGTGCTATATTTTTGAACAAGCTCCGCCGGATCAATTACATTTCCGCGGGACTTTGACATCTTCTCTCCGTCTACCGTAATGAATCCGTGGATAAAAATCTGTTTTGAATTGGGAATCCCCGCAGACAAAAGCATAGCCTGCCACATAGCGGCCTGCTGCCTCAAATTGTCTTTTCCCGCAACCTGCATGCCCGGCCAGTATGCGCTAAAATTTACCCTATCTTCCGGCCAGCCCAGGGTGGAAATGTAATTTACCAGAGCATCAAACCAGACATACATAACATGCTCCGGATCATCCGGGACCGAAACGCCCCATGGCATTTTCTCGGATCGGCGCGAAATACTGAAATCACGCAGACCCGAAGCCACAAAATTTTTAACCTCGTTAAAACGGTGTTCCGGAAGTACGAATTTTGAATTCTCTGCGAAGAATCCGAGAAGCGGTTTTTCATATTTGGAAAATCTGAAAAAATAATTCTCTTCTTCAATTATCTCAACTTGCAGATTGGGATGGACGGGACAGCGATCATCTTCAAGTTCGGAGTCGGTCTTTTCAAGCTCGCATCCCACGCAATATTTGGTATGATACGCCGCTTTATATATATCACCCGCGGCCCGGCACCGTTTCCAAAATTCCTGTGCCGCGAGCTTGTGATGCGGATCGGTGGTGCGGATAAAATGGGTGTAACTTAAATTAAGCGCGGATTTCAGGCGTTCAAATCGCGGAGCAAGTTCGTCCACGTATTTTTGCGGATCTTTTTTTTCTTCAAGCGCCCTGCGATAAATTTTTAACCCGTGCTCATCCGTGCCTGTATTAAATATTACATCATACCCCTGCTGACGCTTATACCGCGCGATCACATCGGCCTGAATAATTTCCAAAGCAAACCCGATATGCGGATCCGCATTTACATAAGGCAGGGTGGTGGTTATATAGAAAGTTTCCTTTTCGCTTGACGGCATAATAGCTTTATGATACATATATCTTATCGTTCCTTCAAATTGAGGAGTTTTATGAACAATCATACCAGGTGCTATCTCGCCTTTGCCGGAATATTTATTCTATCTTTCTTTCTAGGAGCACTCTTTCCAATAGATATCGTTTCACGGCATTCGCAATCAACCTCGTCGCCAGAAATCGCAGCAAATAGGATTATTCGGGAAGTAAAAGAAAAGGGGGTTCAATCCATAAAAATAGACAGGAATCGTAAAGCACTGCTGGAAACGGGTCAATTCAGTTGCTCCGATAAAATCCAGCCCGAAGATTGTCGGGAACAGCTGGATATTCTCGTTAGCGATTCCTATCTGCATGCGACACTCAAAAAGATCTCAGAAAATAGCATAGCAATCATCATTCTCTTCCCCGACGAAGCACGATACCCGACCGAAATTAGAGACAACAAACTCTTCTTACGCCGCATAGACAACGATATCGATCTTCTCAGAATCAGGGCCCGCCTCAATAAAAAAATCTAAGCGCCCACCAGCGCTTCTTTTTTTATCTAATAATGTTATACTTTATTTGTTTGGAAATTGATAATTAAAAATTGAAAATTTGTCTTCATGACCCTTACCACCCATATAGCCATTGCCGCCGCCATAACCCGGCCTATCGCGCATGTCCATCCTGCGCTTACTTTTGTTATTGCACTCGCAACACACTATCTATCCGATGCCATCCCTCATTGGGATTATGAACTTCACTCGCCCGAAAGAGATGAATCGACGAATGTAAAAAAAATCAGTATTCGCCATCCGAAGTTTGGCGGGGATTTCATAAAAATGTCACTGGACGGGACTTTGGGACTTGCTTTAATGTGGTTCATCGTCGGACCCGTGTCGTTTGAAACCATAATTTGGATGGGACTTGCCGCTGTAGGCAGCTGCCTTCCTGATTTTTTACAAGGAGTTTATACGATTCTCGGATTAAAATTTCTTGAACCCGTCCACCGCTTCCATAATCGCATGCACACCCGAATCCGCCTCGGACCCTACCCCCTGATTGGCGTCCCATTTCAACTTGCCATTCTTTTAATCGCGGTTTATTTTCTCATATAAAAATTCCATCAAGTTATTTCTTGATGGATTCACCTAATACCAGGGGGGGCCAGTTCTTTAAAAGTTTCGCTCAAAATACTCAACACAACTTTCTTCCTCTTTCATGGAGCGCCTTTAACTCTTTTTTTGTAACATCGAGTGCTTCGATCATTTTTTCCGGATCTTTGGACGCAGTGGCGGCTTTCAACTTTTTCTTATCGGCACCGCGAAAAAGATTAATTATTTCGTCAATGTGTTCTCCGAACTTATCCGTGCTAGTTCTTTTAACTCTGGACATTGTTCGCCTCTATAAATTCATGTCTAAAGTTCTGAAATAAGGATACACTACCCATATTCTATTGTCAAACAAAATCGATAGCTCAACGTTTCCGTTGAGCTACATTTAGCAAATCTTCTTTTAATAAAATATCAGAGTGGGGCGGTCGAGGTGATGTGATTTTGAAACAATCAGAAGGCGCGCGGCATGGTCCGAGCACTCAACCCACGATTGCGGTATTGACTTCACTAAAGGTAGTCCCTCGACAAGCTCGGGAACTATTTTTGATAAATTAAGTGCTCGGCGCGCGCCGGATGCTTAATGCGGCCGTCGCTGGACGGCCGCATGTGTTTCAAAATCATATTACCGAGGAATACCGCCCCTACTCCGGTATTAGCGCCCTCTTTTTTTTATCCCAATCATTAATCAACTCCGCCCCAATCGCGGTCAAAGGCACCGCAAGCAAAATCCCGAAAATCCCGCCCAATTTCGCGCCAATCAATAAAGCCAGCACCACGATCAACGGACTTAAACCAATAGTGGTACGCATAACAACAGGCACAATCACATGCGACTCCAATTGTTGAACCGCGATGTATAGTACAACAACCCATATCGCAAACATGGGTGATACAAAAACCGATACAAGAACCGCAGGAACCGCAGCCAAAATCGGCCCAACCACCGGAATAACCTCAAATAGCGCTGCCAGCATCGCAAAAAACATGGCATGCTCGACTCCCAGAATAGTAAGCCCAAAAAATATTAAAACACCGACAATCGCGCCCAGAAGCATCTGCGCCCTTAGCCAGCGCCCCAATTTTCTTTGCGACCGATGCCACAAATCTATTAAATACGGCTCGTATTCAACCGGCGCGATCAGACGCAAAAAACTCTCAATTCCTTTTTCCTGCGTCGCCAGATAAAAAGAAAAAATTATGATAAGAAAAAAAGAGAATACCCCGCCAAATACGGCTGAAGCGAAATTTATTACGCCCCCGCTCAATTGCCCGAAAAAACCCGCGGGTATTTGGATAACCTCTTCTACATTGCCGCGTAAATATTCTCCAAAAGGCAAAATATCAACGCGCTGAAGTTCAGAAATCAAACGGTCTTGCAAAGACGGATATGTCGAAGAAATCGCCTTGAACTCATCAAAAAATAACGGAAAAACAAGATAAAGAGAAAAGAAAAGCATGGCGCCAATAGCAACATAAATCAACACCACTCCGGCAATGCGCGGAACTTTGTATGATTTCAACCATTCAATTGACGGCTCCAGGGCCGATGCGATAATCACGGCAAAAAGTAGCGAGGTTAATATATCGCGGATGATATAAATTAAAATAATTCCAAAAAATATCAAAAAGAGGCGGATTATCGTTCCGGTAGAAATATGCATGGATTGTAAATTTTTATTTGGCATTTTCCTAAAAAACTAAAATTCCCGAAGCAACTTAATAAATGATGCGCTGTCCCTCCACGGCCCGATCATGGCAAGATTTAACCTCTCCGGGCGCATGATGTCTTTGGCAATCGCGCAGATTTGATCGGGTGTTACTGCGTCTATCTTAGCAAAAACTTCATCAATTGTCAGGGGCTTGCCGGTCAACATCTCCTCTCCGCCCACAAAACTTGCCACGGCGTTAGAGGATTCAAGCGCGATCAGGGTTGTACCACGGATATAGTCCTTAACTTTTTTAAACTCCTTATCGCTGACTTTTTCTTCACAAAGCCGCCCGTACTCTCCTAAAATTGCGCGAATTGTTTTTTCCACATTCTCGTGCGCCACACCCGCGTAAGTCACAAGATAACCGCGGTTTGAATATGACTCATGAACAGAAGATACGGCATATGCCAACCCTAATCGTTCCCGAATTTCGGTAAACATGCGCGAGGACATGCCCGCACCCAGAATTGCGGCAAGCAATTCAGCGGCATAGCGCTGGGGATGATTGGCGTCATAACCCCGAAACCCCAAAGTAATATGAGTCTGATCGGTTTCTTTATAATGGATATCCAGCGCCGAATCTTTTTGTCCCTCACGAAAGTCGGCTTTTTTGCGCACCGGCGGATCATGCCTTATGTCCCCAAAAATTTCTTCAATACGCTTCTGCATGGATATTTCTTCAAAATTCCCCGCAACCACAATCGCCGTATTGGATGCAACATACTGATGGAAAAAATAATTTACAAAATCCTCGCGCTTTAATTTTCTTATAACCTCTTCCGTCCCAATCACGTCCCAACCGGCCGGTTGATCGCCGTAAAGCAATTTCTCCCACACCCACCAGATATAAAGCATGGGATTATCGCGGTCTTTGTGCATTTCTTCAACTACCACCTGTTTTTCTCTTTCGATTTCCTCTTCGTTCAAAAGCGAATTCTTATAAATATCCGACAAAATATCAAACGATCGATCTAAATATTCTTTCCCGGCTTTAACGAAATATCCGGTTAATTCGTGCGAAGTAAAAGCATTTGAAATCGAGCCCATGCTATCTAACTCGTGCGTAATATCAGTCGGAAGGGGACGTTTTTGAGTGCCTTTGAAAAACATGTGCTCCAAAAAATGGGAAATCCCGCTTATTTCCTGCGACTCATAATCCGAACCCGTGCCGCAAAGCACCAACGTGGTCACGGTGTTAGTACCTTGCATGGGAGCGGTAATTATGCGCAGTCCATTGTCAAGAGTTATTTTTTTAAACATTGATATCAACGAATATTGAATTTCGTAACGAATTTATAAATTCAATTCGTATATTCGTACAGGATTCGTTATTCGTTGATTAAATTAACTTTTCTCTGAAATATTTTTGCAATTCACTGATTGAAATTCTTTCCTGCTTGGCCGTATCTCTATCCCGCACCGTCACGGTATCATCTTCCAATGTCTGAAAATCTACGGTAACACACCAAGGCGTGCCGATTTCATCCTGCGCGAAATAACGCTTGCCGATGTTTCCACGATCATCCCAAGCTATCGCGGCCCCCAACCCCCAGCTTCCGGCCTCCCGCAACATCACATAAATACTCCTAGCTTTTTCAACTAATTGCGGTTTGTTCGCCAGAAGCGGGAATACGGCGACTTTCAGCGGAGCAAGGCGAGGATGAAGTTTCAATACCACGCGCTTTCCGGGGAAGTCCGACTTCCCGCTGGAAGTCGGACTTCCAACGGATTCCTCATAATATGCATCCATCAAAAACGCCAAAAACGCACGGTCAAGCCCAAGCGACGGCTCGATGACGTGGGGCATTATGCCTTCCAGTTTCAAATCAATGCCGGAATGCTTGGCGTGGTTGGAAAGGTCAAAATCTCCGCGATTGGCAATCCCTTCCAATTCGGAAAATCCGCCCTCATTCAAGCCGAACCGATATTCAATATCTGTGGCAGCACGGGAATAATGCGCGAGTTCGTCTTTCGCGTGATCACGAAATCGTATGTTGTCTTTCCGGATTCCGAGCGACAAAAACCACTCCATCCGCATATTGCGTATATCGGTGAAGTATTCATCCGCTTTTTCCGGATGGCAAAAATATTCAAGTTCCATTTGTTCAAATTCCCGCGCGCGGAACAGGAAATTACGCGGAGTGATTTCATTTCTGAACGCCTTCCCAATTTGCGCAATGCCAAACGGCAAAACCGGACGAAACGAATCCACCACATTTTTAAAATTTGTGAATATTCCCTGCGCGGTTTCCGGACGCAAATAAACAACTGTGGACGCATTTTCAACTGGTCCGGCATGAGTTTTGAACATCATTTGAAATAGCTTTGGTATACCCCATTTTCTTGCTCCACAATTTGGACACCTCACAAAAGCATTAAGATATCTACGCAAAACTATTCCATGGTATTTTAAAGAATTTGAAACTTCCTTAATAATAAAGCTTTTAACTTGCAAACTAGATCCACTTTTTTTCAATAGATACTCAGATTGATTAAGTATCATTTCAACTGTTGACTGAAGTGCAGATATTTCCTCGGGAGACAGCGAGTTGTCTTTTAGGCGGTCCTGAATTATAATTCTTGCAGATTTCATTAGATCTTTTGCTTTATTCGTATCCGAATCTATTTTGTCCGCAATATCATCTATAATAACAAGAAATTCCTTTCTAACTGTTGCTAAATCAAGTTCATTCTCAACCAACTGATCTGGTCTATCTCTATAATTACAATTATTACACTCAACTAGGGGGTCGGAAAAATGCTCAATGTGCCCGGATGCCTCCCAAGTTTTCGAATTCATCAAAATCGCGGCATCCAAGGGATAAATGCGGTCTTCACGAAGCATGTGCCGCCACCACTCATGCTTGATATTTTCTTTCAAACGCACGCCCAAAGGCCCATAGTCCCAAGTTCCGGCAAGTCCTCCGTAAATTTCCGAACCCGGAAACACAAACCCCCGTCTTTTGGCAAGCGATACAATTTTTTCCATTAGATTTTGCTCTTTGTCATTCATGGAAACAAATTTTCACGGATTTATGGCGAATATTTACGAATCACGAATCTCTATAATATTCTAATTATACATCGGAAAGATAAAAAATCAAGCCGTAAAAATGGCTTATATAAAGAAATTTATTGTGACGACGGCACATAGCGCTACATCAAGAAAATTCTAAAAGTGAACGATGCGGTATCGCAATGTTATTTTAAAACAATCAGAAGGCGCGGCGGCATGGTCCGAGCGCTAAATAATCGAATACACAAATACATTTAATAAGGTGACTTCTCGACAAGCTCGAAGAATACTATTTCAGAATTTAGCGCTCGGCGCCGCGCCGGATGCTTAGGGCGGGCATCGCTGGATGCCCGCCCGTGTTTCAAAATAACATTGCAAGACCGCATCACCGAACCACCTGCCATTCTTTAGGATTCGTCAACGTATCCTGCCTTGTCTCCGTAGTCAAGGGATCAATTTTCTCATCCATCCCGCTTCCCGTAAAACTATCAAGTGCCGTCAAACGCGCTTCATTAACCAGAGGAATCGCCCGCCCCGCATCTATCTGCGAAGGCGTTACGACGACCTGAAACGCGGCCACCATTGACTTTGAAATAACACCGGTACCGGCCGGAACATTTTCTATATTCCACCGCACCTCGGACGATGATTCACTAAACGTAATTTTGGCATCGGACGGGAAAACTGCTCCCCCCCATTTTATATTCGGTGGAAGAGTGGCTCTAATTTCGGTATTTTTTAAATCATTAGTGAAATTCTTAACTTCCCACACGATTACATAGGTTGTTTCTGCGCCGACTTTAGGCGGCAGGGGTCCTAAATTTTTAATAGGGGAGGTGCGATAAACGCTTTTCCCCGAAAATATGACTTTGGACGATACCTTAAATTCAACCGAATGTTCCGACTCCAAATCGGTTCCCGCAAGTTCCGGCGGGATATCGCCGGGACGCGCCAGTGACTTTACTTTCACCAAAAGATTCTTATCCGTGGCGCTTCGCATCACGGGCTGTGCCCGCGTCTGAACGGAAAAAGAGAATTCTCCCTCTTTGCCCGGCGAAACTTCGCGAAGCTCCGGAATATTCCCCGGCCCCCAAATGATTGCCTGCCTCGCTCCATCAAATACTCCGCCGCGGCTGACAAAAATCGTATCTTTTAAAATTATACCCCCCTCAATAGATACCAATATGGATACATTCCGCAAAATAACCGGCGTATTGTTCCGATAATACACGAAAAATGTGGGATGAGCCCCGGGTACAATTATATTTTCGACATCGCGCCCGAGCGAAATCCTGACCGATAAAGGATCGGTTGAAAACTTCAAATCCTGGCTGGCATCCACATATGGTTTCCAGTCACGGGTTGCCGAGTTATATAATCCGATACTCCCCCGGAATGCTTTGGTCTCGCCTTCCTGTCCGGTTATAATCCCGCGTATGCGTATACTCCCTCCGCCGCCGGGGTCCAGGGTGCCGATTCTCCAAATCGTCTCTCCGGAACCCGGCTTGGGATCGGCGGAAATAAATTTAAACCCGGGCGGATACTCGATACGAAACGATAAATCATCAAAAGGCGCGCGCGCGTTTGATATATAATCTACCCGAAGTTCCATTTCCTGATTCTGCGTAACCAATTCCGGAACTTCCCAAGAAATTGCAATGGGTACACGGTTTATGGTAAACGCCTTGGAGGCGCGCGCGGTAAATCGCGCGCGGAGATTCTCCGGCCGATAATGAAAAGACGCGTCAATCTTGCGCTCTTCAAACTCCGACCCAAAAATACGCGCCGCAACTTCAATTGTTTCTTCGCCACGCGGCTGGACCGGAGATATTTTTTTGACAAGCCGCGACGGAGCAGAACGCTCCTCGCCCTCTTCAATAAGAATCGAGCCGGAAGGAAGAACTAGCACCACCTCCCCGTCCTCAAGAGAATATCGCGAAACATTCTTCACCACCACCGAGAATGTTACCCTCTCCCCGGATTCTGCGGTATCGCGCGAAAAAATTGCAATCTCCGCTTCCTTACCCTGGGTCTGAAAATAAAAATACACAAAAATAGCCCCGGCAAAAACCGCCAGGAATACCAATCCCCCCAGAAGCAAAATCAGAGCCCGATAGTCAAAAATAAAAAATCGCGGCCGCTTTGTATTTTGGGGTGGAGGCGGCGATTCGTATTCCTGCCACGAGGTCTGATCGGAGCGATGCGGCAAAGGAAGTTCCTCTTTATGGCGCATGCGCTTGGCTAATTTTCCCTCGGCTTCTTTACCATAAAGTTCTTCTTCAAGATTCTCTAATTTTGACATAATTATAGTATACCATAACTTACCGCACTTTTTGTATCCCCATAACCGAGCGTGACCGAAAACTTTTCCTCGAAAGAACGTAGAAATTTTTGGAAATCACCAGCAAAAAATTCGCTGCGCTCAAGCAGGGTCAAACTTTCAAGCAATACGTTCCATAACGATTCGTCACGGTCATTCGGAAAACAGTGGCGATCAAACGTTTCTGTAATACGCAGAGCGGCCATGGACTTATCAAAATCGGATCGAATTATGGGCCACGAATTCAATAATGAGGCGCCGATGAGCCGTGCGCCATTTTTCCCCAAAACAAACTGGGTTGAACTTAAATGCAATGTCTCCAGATGACCTTTTAATTTTGCTTCTTCTTTTTTAATTCCTTGCGCGCGTGCCAAAATTTTTCCAAAGTCCTTAGTATAGATTGAAAAAATCGCATCCGCCTCTCCGGCGGTCGAACGAGAAAGAATTATTCCTTGCGTACTATATATAAACATATACGTATTCTGCTATTCTCTAATTCACGCGAATTAGAGAAGATAAGAAACTATTATACCACTTCTGCATTGTAGCAACTTTCGTCCCGCCTCAATTCCATGCGAAGTCAGCAGTAAAATTATGATCATCGCGCGGCAACGCCTTCGGCTTACTACGTCTATATACAAAATCAATTCTTGAATTGAAGCGGGACTCCGCATGCTTTCATTATACAACTTCAGAATTGTAGCAACTTTCGTCCGCCTTCGCTAAAGCTTCGGCGAGACATCGGCCTGTCTTTATCTAAATAATCTCCGTATTGTAACAGGCCTCGCAATAAACTATCTCCGGTCTCTCCGGAGCGTAAGATGTCTCAAACTCATTGGGGCAGGGACTTGGTCCGTGGGAATGAGCGGCAGTGTTTTTATATTGGAAATTGGAATTTGTTTGGGATTTGGAATTTGAGATTTGGGATTTTGCGCCTTGGCACATGCATTGGCGGTGCCAGAGGCGGAGGGGGTTTCTTTGCTTGATTCTCTGGTAATGCCGGCAATTGGGGCATAAACGGGGCAGGGGCAGGTTCATTTTACGGTAGAACTCCAGTTCGGGTTTGATGATCTTAAAGGCTTCGGTACATTGTTCGTTACAGATTACTCTTGATTCATGATTCATGCTTCTTGATTCTTGTATGGCATGGCCGCACTCTATCACCTGCCCCACGATATCGTCGGGAACGTCTTTAATGTGATCCGGTAGTTTATCATTTGGAATTTGGATTTTGTAATTTCGTTCCTCGGGGTCTTTCCAGGCATATCCCTGCTCTATGGCTTGTTCCTTGGTTAAAGGAAAGTATTCCTGGGCTATGGTTTCGTTATATGCGAAGGGAGAGAGCTCTGGAGGGAAGAATTCACCATATTTATATACTCTTCCTTTCTTATCTATATAAGGCATGGAGTTCATGTGTTTAATGATCTTGGGGACGAGTGTTTCGTATTCTTCTTTGGTGTATTGCTTGTTTAGGATGCAGTAGGATTTGGAGCGGAGGCCGATGCAGCCAAAAAGGTTTGATGATCCGGATCCGCACCAAAAACTGTATTGTACATCCATCACATTTCTGAAAACAATGTGACTAAATTTTATATCACTCGCCTTTAGCCCCACCGTCATACATTCATATAGCCGCTCCGCTCCATATCCCCAATCCGTATAGTCATAGCAATCTTTCGTAGAAGGAACATGAGTAAGAACTACAAATTTACTATCTTCCACGCCGGTAATTAAAAAACCGTGCTGAACATTTTTGGAGTGATAGATATAATCACCCGAGGTTCGCGTATTAGAAAATCCTCGCATATATTTCTGTGGCTGCGCATTCCAAAATTTCTCCGCTTCAAACCGCAGTTTTTCAAAATTTTCAAATGATCCGAGCCGGAATTCTTCCAATTTTTTAAAATAGTTATCTCTATCGTAGGGGACATTAAAAATGTGGTAAGATTTATTTCTTAAATTAACGCAACCAAAGCAATTTGTGCATCCGATACAATTTTTAGATAGCCATACCTCCGTACATGACGAACAATCTACCGAAAAAACAGTACGGTAGCACTTACGCACATTGAAATTATGCGCCGATAGTTCGGATTCCGAGATATTCCCGTTATCAAAACAATCTTTACAGTTAAACACTCCTGATCCGTATGCGGAATCCTGCACCACATCCGCATCGGAGATTAAATAACAATTTTTAAGCTCCCCGGCCCAATTGGAATAATCGCTATTTATACAGGTAGTATACTCGGTCAAAAGTATAGGATGCGGAACCGCCCGAATGAGTTGCCGGAATTGTTCAAAAAATGGCTGTGTAAAATCATATTTCCTCCCGAATTGCAGAGGATCCCATACATCTGACCACCAATACTTTTGGTCATAAACGTTAAACGGCTTTTCAGCCGAATACGTAGAAAGTAATTGCTCCGTATGTCCCGGAACGTCACAACTCCGCTTATAGAGCGTTTTTTCATTTCGCCAGAGAATTCTACGAACCAATCTGCACTCCGGGCACCAGGTCGGCGGCGGGACATGAATACGGCACTCTGTTTACAATTTTGGCATTGGCGTGTCATGTTTTTTCGCTCGCCCTCCCAAATTTTGCATTACAAAACTTGGGAGGGTAAATAAAACTCAAAATCATCGGGTTCGATAGTGAACTCGTTTTTACAATTTTGGCATGTGCGATCTACCGGTCCCATATAGAGATAACTCATTGTGCCATCGCGCCAATTCGCGACACAGGAAAATGAAGAAGAGTCGATGCTTTTTTGAGGAATTTTGTTGCGTCGAGAATTTCGAAATACATCGGATTACCTTTCCGATTAAAGTGCACAATGACATTTCCGACTTCGCTGGCATACCAAATGGGCCCTTTTTGCGCCTCTATCCGCAAAACATCAGCTTCCGGCTCATAACTCATTTTTATATTATTTTTTTTCATATTGAGATTTTCTGCCCGGATAAAAAGTGATGATTATTTTTGTTCGCCTTTCCTCCCTATATACTACGCGCAATACCCGTGTTTCGTCAAACTGACGCTGGACAATTTTTAACGGAGCCCGAGAATTATCAACAATTTCAGGGCACAGCACCGCATCCAGAACCTGACGTCGGATAATGAAAACGCCGTGCCGTTTCAATATTTCAAATTTGTCCTTGGCGTGTGCCGTGAAATAAATCATGAGCTTTAACCGATGATTACGAAATTCCTATCCATAAATTTTCTTCGCCGAATTCAACCTCCCGCTCTATTTTGAATACGCGCTTTCCTCCGACTTTAAATTCAGTCGTATTCGTTTCTTTTTTAATGAATTTGGTCCAGCGCTCCATGATTTGCTCAAGTTTCTGCGAGCCCATAATCTGACAACTGATTTTTTGGCCTGGTTTTCGCCCGGCATCGCGACGCATTTCCTGAATATTGCGGATAAATTCACGCACCCAGCCCTCCTCTTTCAATTCCGGCGTAATTTTTATATCAAGTTTAAGTTCTTTTCCGAAAGTTATTTTTTTCACATTCACCTCGTCTTTTATCAATTCAAGCAGTCCCGACTGATTTCTAAGTTCTAAGTTCTTGATTCTAAGTTCTTGTAATGGTTGTCTTACCTTAATTCCCGCTTGCGCCCGTAATTTCAATGCCTCTGCTACAACATCCCGTACAATCTCCATGTCGTTCAGTAATTTTGATTTTTGCCTGTCCGCCGAAGCCTTAGCGGGGGCGGGAATTTTGATTTTTGATTTTATTATGGGCCACTCCGTAAGATGCACGCTCGTTTCCTTGTATTTTCCCTTTTTACGGAGTTCCTGGTATATTGCCTCGGAAAGAAACGGCACAAAAGGCGCAGAAATCCGGCAAAGGGTTTCCAAAACTATGGCCGCGGTTGTTGCTGCTTCATTTTTTTCTTTCATTGACTCCGGATGCTGAAAACGGCGGCGCGAACGGCGCAAGAACCATTGCGAAAAATCAATGACGGTAAAATCCTCTATAGCGCGCGCCGCAGCTGTGATATCGTACTGATCCAACTTCTCCGTGATGAATGCCGTAAGCATATCCAGTTTCAAAATAATCCACTGATCCAAAACGTTTTGAATTTTTGGATTTTTTCTTTGGGATTTGTTTGGAATTTGGAATTTGGAATTTGGAATTTTATCAATGTATGTGTCAAACAAAACAAAACTGTTCCAAAACGTCATTAAAAATCCGCGTAATTTCTGCAATAAGTCCTTTTCGTCAAAACGCTTCGGCTCGCCTGGAGAATTTATAGTATAAAAATACCAGCGCAAGGCATCGGCTCCGTATTTTTGAATCATTTCCCACGGATTTACCACATTGCCTTTAGACTTAGACATTTTCTGCCCGTTTTTATCCAAAACATGGCCGAGAGAAATTACATTCCTATATGGCGTTCCTTTGCCCAAAAGCACCGCTACCGCAAGCAGCGTATAAAACCATCCGCGCGTCTGATCCACGGCTTCTGCTATATAATCAGCTGGAAACGGAATTTTGAATTTGGAGTTTGGGGTTTGGAATTTGTTTATGATTTGGAGTTTGGAATTTGGAATTTGCGCGGGCGTGAACGGATAGTGAACGCTCGCGTATGGCATTGCTCCAGAATCAAACCACACGTCCGCGACCTCAGACACGCGATGCATAGAGCCGCGGCATTTCGGGCAAATCAGCAGAAACGAATCTACATACGGACGATGTAAATTTATATCTCCGGTCTCGTCCCGCGGCAGATTTTTATATGCCACCTCATACGGCTCCGCAAAGGGTGTGGCCTCATCCCCGGGCATTAAATTTAGCGCACAAACTTCTTCTTCCGAAAAACCGCGCGCAGTATTGCCCATCATCCAGAGCGTATCGCCGTGGCTTACGATAAGAATGGTTTTGCCCTCGTATTTTCGTTCCAATTCGTACAAAAAAGAAATTGCGCGCCGCCGTACATCATGCAATGTTTCGCCGCCTGGCGGAGCCTTTGTAAAACGGGCTCGCGCGTCCGCAAAAAAACCACGGTACGCGCCGATGGAACGCCCCTCAAATTCCCCGACAATAATCTCGCGCAGACGCTCATCGAGCCGGATGGATTTAATACCGAGTTTGCCCGCTACAATTTCAGCTGTTTCCTTGGCGCGCAAAATATCGGATGAAAAAATGATGTCAATTTTTTTGCTTTTTAGTTTTTCTCCGGCTTTTTCTGCCTGTGTTCTGCCACGAAGAGTCAAGGAATAATTTCCGCCCGGATCGGTAGACACGATATCGCGTACATTAGTCACGGCCTGGCCATGCCGCATAAAAATATATTGATTTTTCGCGCCGCCGCTTTTTTCATGAAGCTCATCCCGCGAACCCACAACGTCCAGATGCCCGCACTGCACACATTTCCATATGGGCAGAGGCGTTCCCCAATACCGCTCGCGCGAAAATGCCCAATCCCGCAATTCACGCAAAAATTCGCCGAACCTTCCGTTTTTAAGGTACATCGGGATCCAATTTATCTTTTCATTCTCCTCAAGCAGTCTCTTTTTTAATTCTGTCATCTTCACCCACCACGCATTTTTGACAAAATATATTATCGGCGTATCGCACCTCCAGCAGTGCGGATAATCATGTTCATACGGCAATACTCGATAAATCGCCCTGTTTTTTTTCAAATTCTCAATGATGTCCTTATTTGCATCCCTGACGAATTTTCCTTCACCCGTAATCCCTTTTTTCATCGTCCCATCTAAATTGACAGTAAGAATAATGGGGTAATTTATTTGTGTAATAGTACCTGATTTTTTTTGGGAATTAGAAATTAGAAATTTGGATTTAACAGCCATCATATCTTCCTCCCCGAACGCCGGCGCCAAATGTACAAAACCCGTTCCTTCCTCGGTTGATACAAAATCCGCCGGAATTACTTTATATTCCGGCTCACTGCCCAACGAATATTCTTTGGGGATTTTGAAAAGCGGCTCGTATGCCGTATTGATCAACGATTTTCCCGACCGTTTTTCAATAACTTCTATTTTATCGTCTGTCTCATACGAAAACGGCATGGCGCTCCAAATATATTCAGTAATTTTGATTTTTGTCCGCCAGCCGGCGGATTGATTTTTGATTTTATACTTTGTGTACTCCACTGCCGGATTCACGGCCACTGCCACATTGGCAGGAAGCGTCCAGGGTGTTGTGGTCCATACCAAAATAAATTCATCTTTCTTGCCCCTGATCTTCAATTTTATAAATACCGAATCATCTTTAATTTTTTTATACGCCCCGGGCTGTCCAAGTTCGTGGGTGGAAAGACCGGTTCCGCAACGCACGCACCACGGCACCACCTTAAAATCTTCCGCCAAAAGTCCCTTTTTCCAAATTTCCTTTATAATCCGCCACAATGTCTCCATGTATGACACGTCATACGTAATGTAAGGACGCTCCATATCAAGCCAAAAACCGATCCGTTTGGTCAATTTTTCCCACTCGCCCTTAAAGCGCCACACTGACTCGCGGGCATGTGCGTTAAATTTTCCAATGCCGTATTTTTCGATATCCTGCTTGGTCTTAAATCCGAGTTCTTTTTCAATTTGGATTTCAACCGGCAGGCCATGGGTGTCCCAACCAGCGCGGCGCGGCACAGCGTATCCGCGCATAGTTTTATAGCGCGGGACGATGTCTTTGAATGCGCGCGCCTCTACATGATGAATTCCCGGGGCGGCATTAGCCGTAGGAGGACCCTCATAAAAAACAAAAGGCTTGCCATTTTGGGTGCGTTTGAGAGATTTTTCGAAAATCTTATTTTCTTCCCAAAATTTAAGGATTTTTTCTTCAAGTTCGGGAAGGGAAAATTTTGGCTTATTCTTGGACATATTCTCCATTTTATGCCTTATTTTATAAGGTATCAATCCCGCACCAATTTTGCGTATAACATCGAGGCGAGTCGCTTCGCCCATCAGGGATATGCCTATTCGGCATGCGCGACTCGCAGGCAACATACAAATTTTCTATTTTCCGGAACATCTTTCCATATTGACGGCAAAATTGGTGCGGGATTCAATTTTTGTTTCCAAATTTTCGGCGCCCGCTGGCTTGAAAATTTGGACAAAAGTTGAAAATCAAAAAAGGGAAGATGCTCTTCCCTTAACAGTTATTGCGCAACTCGCATTTTGTGCGGCGCAGAACTTCTCGTTCATGCTCGTTTCTCGGTTCTACCGACAAAATGGCCAGGCCGAACAAAATCCAAACTATCACCAATATATTTAGCAGCCGCCAGCCGGGGTTCTTTTGAGATTTGTGTTCTGAATCCGAAACAGAATTCTCGGCCGGATACTTGCGCAAAACGATCGCCCAAGCGTTCAACCATTCCATGATTTAATCTCCTGATACTTTATCCGCCGTCTGCGAAACATGGGATAAATGAAGAAATTTCATATATGCGGTATTCAGTCCCGCAAGACAGATAGAATAAGGCTGCAGCCGGTCCGGTACGCAACAAGTTCCTGCCAATTTACCGATTGTTTCGCTCGCCCGCACCAAACCGGAATAAATATCTTTATCGGCTGGCAAGATATGGCCCTCGGCAACACCGTTTTGCGCCGTTTCTAAACACGCCCTCAACTCGTCGAACATGAATAATCGCGTAGGAGTACAGCAGGTGGTTCTTAGCAATTCGACTTTTTTCTTAACTTCGTCCAGCTTATCAATTATGGCTTTTCGCATCGTGGGTATATCATCCATATTTCCTCACATCCTATCCGGCGCTTTAATTCCTAAAAGTCCTAAAGTAATTTGTAGCACGATTTGAGTAGCTTTGACAAGGGCGAGTCGCGCCGTGGAAAGTTTCGGATCGTCCGTGATTACGCGATGCTTTTCATAGAAATTGTGAAACGCGCGGGCAAGTTCATAGGCATAACGCGTCAGACGATGCACTTGATAGTCGTTAACGGTGTCTTCAATAATTTCTGGCAGTTGAACTAACTTTTTGATTAGAATCAACTCTTCTGGTTCTCTTAACGTAGTCATCCTGAGCGAAGCGAAGGATCTCGTTGAGATTCTTCGGCCTTCGGCCTCAGAATGACGTGATGGAAGGGCCTTCTTAAAAATGCTCGCGATCCTCGCGTGCGCATATTGAATATAATATACGGGATTCTTAACCGAACGTTCTTTGGCTAAATCCAAATCAAAATCCATGTGGGTATCCGGAGAACGTTCCAGAAAAAAATACCGCGCGGCGTCAAGTCCAACTTCATCAATCAATTCATCTATAGCAATAAATGCGCCTTTCCGTTTAGACATCCTTACCTCTTTGCCGCCGGAAATCAAACGGACCATCTGGATTATTATTGCCCTGAACCTGTTTTCCGAAATGCCCAGTGCGGTTAATCCGGTTCTGACTTGTGCGGCCTCGGCATAGTGATCCGCACCGATAACGGTAATGGCTTGATCAAATTTTCGCCCGGCAAGCTTATTCCTCTGATACGTTATGTCCACCAAAAGATAGGTCGGATCTCCGTTGGATTTAACAAATACCCGGTCACCAAACCACACCGCGCCGTCTTTTTTAGCAAGAAGACTGCGCCCCTTGAAATCTTCCAACACGCGCTTAACCTCGCCGGCTTTACGCAATTTTTGGTCTTCAGAAAACCAAACATCAAATTTAATCTCCGCTTTTCGCAAAGACGCCCCGATCCATCCCAAAATCATCACCACCGCCTTCTTGCCTGACCACCCCTTTAATTTATTTATATAATCGCCCCTGTAATATTCGTCTTTGGGTGGTAATTTTCCTTCCGCCGCGGCGATGCTTTCTTCCAATAATTTTATTTGGTTTCCGGCGTCATTGATATAGTATTCACGTGTAACTTTATGGCCGTACGCCTCCAGAACATTGGCCAAAACATCACCATAAAAACCCCCGCGACCGTTGGCCATAGTTAAAGGTCCTGTGGGATTTGCCGACACGAATTCAATATTTATTTTTTGCGCCGCGCTTTTGGCTATTTGCAATTTGCCGTATTTTTTCTTTTTTTTCAAAATTTCTCCGAGTTCACTATATAATACCTCTGCGGATAGAAAAAAGTTTATAAATCCCGGGCTCGCAACTTCCGTTCTAAATTCTAAGTTCTTAGTTCTAAGTTCTTCCGCGATAGCGGATGCGATTTCCATCGGATTTTTTTTCAGGATTTTCGCCAAAACCATGGCAACATTTGTTGCATAATCCCCATGCTCCGGATTTTCCGGAGATTCTAGAGAAAACTTAGGAATTGAAATATCTCCGTATAATTTACGGACTGCCGATAAAAGCAAATTTTTTATTTCGGAGCGCACCATATAGTATTTATACTGTAACAAACTTTAGAGTACAAAAAAAGGTCCCGCAGGACCGTTATGATAATTCTTCCTCCCACATCTTCACACGTTGATATATAAACATGAAAGCAATGTACTGTTTTAACTGGTCATCCGGTATCGCGCCGAGTTTGCGCACCGTGCGCACTTCGTTTGAGCACATCCGGGGGGTAACAAGACACGGCGCACCCTCCCAAGAAGCCAACTCAAAAACATCCCAATACTCAAACTCGTTATCGCCAAACACTTTTTCAATGCGAACGACCATTTTTTTGCCGTTCATCCGCTCGATTTTTAAAACATCCCCCACAAGAAATGTACGATAACACAACTTAAGCAGAGGCATAAAAAACCTCACGAAAAAAGTACTATTCTATACTTACCACACAAAATATGCGGCCGTCAACTGAGATACGATTCATACTTCCTCAGGCGATTATACCACCCGATAATATCCGTTACTCTTATGTGATCGCTAAGGATTCTGGTGTGGACATTATCCAGACATCTTATTTCAAGGACATCATCGAAACAGATCTCCCGCGTGCATTCCGAAAACATAGACTCATCAGAAAACAAATCAATGTATCGGCCGATGGCATCGCCGGACACGTCAAGAACCCAGACCACCTTTTTTTCTCCGGTCTTCAGCTCCACCGCGACAACGTCTCCTCTTTTAAGTACAATTTCCTGGCCGCAAGTGTCTTTCATAATATTCTCCTCCGCGTGGCTTCCAAAAATAAAAATGTGCTACACTCTAAATAGCATATAAACGAATTGGCAGTCAACCCCATTAGAAGTCGCGGACGCCATCGGCATCCTGCTTCTAACCGGGTAAATTGTTTGGTTAAATATGGCAGAGATCACAACCAACCGAAAAGCGCATTTTGATTATGAAATCCTCCAGACCCTTGAGGCGGGAATTGAATTATACGGATTTGAGGTGAAATCCGTAAAAACCGGGCACATGCATTTAACCGGCTCTTTTGCGATAATAAGAAACAACGAGGCCCAACTGTTAAATGCCACAATTTCCCCATTTCAGCCCAAAAACACTCCCACAGATTATAACCCCATACGCACCCGCCGATTGCTTCTGAAAAAATCCGAAATCAAGGAACTTATAGGCAAATCATCCGCCCAGGGATTGACAATCGTGCCTTTGAGGGTGTATACTAAACGTGGACTTGTTAAAATTTTACTCGGCCTCGGACGGCATAAAAAAAAGGCGGACAAGCGCGAAACCATTAAAAAACGCGAGGCCGAACGGGATATAAAACGTGCCCTAAAGCAGTGATGCCAATCCTATGCGAATTTAATGCCAATCTACCAATTACGAATATTAATATAATTCGCAATTCGCCAGATTCGCATTTCATTTGTAGATTTGCATCATTGTGGCATAAGCCACGGGGATGATCGGCTTCGATGGAAGCATGAGATAATCAGGATCAAGCCGAAGAGGCGTGATGTCTTCGTAAAAACTTCACGCAACCAATAAGTGCAAACTTATTGACAAACGCAAAAACCGCCTTTGCTCGCCTTTTTGGCGGCGCGGGCGTACTTGCACCTGCCTACGCTTAACGCATAGGCCATCGGCCTTCTAACGCTCGTGCGGAAGACAACCGGTGTTATACTACCGAGCTTGGCTACTCTGACTGTTCGGTAAGGGTAGTGACATCTACCGAACAAAACTTGCCCGTTTCAAACGGGATACGCTTGTACAAATCCTGATTGCCGAATCTTCCAGACGCGGGTTCAATTCCCGCCATCTCCATTCCATCAAAACAACCGCTAAATAGCGGTTGTAGACAAAACTACTTATTTTTTTCAATGAAAGTTGCTTTTAACCAATTTTACTGATGCGGCGTTATATATTTGGTACTTTAACACGCGAGACAAAACAATGAATTATCGGCGTTTTGTTAAATACATCTCTTATGCGGCATGGGCACATCAAAAAAAAGTATTACCGACGGCAAAAGCATTCCGTACATTCCCAAGTGGAGAAAAATCCCCCTACTTCACCCATTCTCTTTGGTGCGCAATGATGCTCTGGCTTGATTCGGGATTGCCGGAAACCGTTCGTTATCCGGGAGCACAGGCCTTGCTTTTCCACGACATTCTCGAAGATACTTCAACGACGTTGCCTATTGATGTTTCGGACAAAGTTAAACATCTCGTTCAAGAAATGACATACAGGGGCGGCTTCAACGAAGAAAAAACTGCAGTTCTAACAAAACCACCCCTAATTCAATTACTCAAACTTTATGATAAAACTGCGACTCTATACGATGGCGACATGAAACCGGGCCGAGTCCAAGAATGGACAGGGTTTATGGAAAAACTCATCACAACGGTTGAAATTGAATATGGGACACTTAATATAGTATTACTCGCACGAGAACTCATCAAAAAATATCGGGCATCGGCTCAATAGATTAGCGGTGAAAAAAACCGCTTTTTTCTTTTTCGGGTAAACCCGGGATTTGGACTTTAATTGGCTATTGGCCCCGTTAGAGAAAAACAGAAATTACGGGGTTGACCCCGTTAGAAGTTTGGGTCAGTGCTCATCGCAAGGTTCACCAATTAGCCGTAATTTTTTCTATCGCCTGTTTCAGATATGCATCGCACTTCTAACGGGGTTGACTATTTCGGAGAAATCGCGTAGATTTGAAATATTATTAAACGCTAATTTTTCAAACATTCAAAGGCGCTACCGCATAAATCAATATATCCGCATCTCCCCCATTCGCGTTATTGACGAGAACGGGAAAAACCTTGGGGTTATGGAAACCGCCGAGGCCGGAAAACTCGCGCAGGAACGCGGTTTGGATTTGATTGAGATCGCGCCGACCGTCCGTCCACCCGTATGCAAAATAATGGATTTTGGCAAATTCAAATACCAGCGGGAGAAGGGCGAGCGCGAACACGGAAAAAAGCAAAAAGAGGTTGAAATTAAAAGTTTGCGTATAGGATTTACCACCGGAAAACACGACCTGCAGCTTCGCGCGAATCAGGCCAAGAAATTCCTGGAGGGCGGAGATAAGGTCCGCATAGACATGCGCCTCTCCGGACGGGAAAAAGCGCACCGAGATCTTGCGCTAAAAAAAATACAGGAATTCCTGGAAATGATCCCCGTAGACATCAATCTGGATTTGCCGCCCAAACGCCTGCCGAACGGATTCGTAGCGGTGATCACCAGGAAGTGATGCCAATCCGATACGAATTTAATGCTAATCTACAAATTGCTAATAATTATTCTTCGAGTTAAATCGAGAAGATACCATCATAATGTATATTCTCGACAGGCTCGAATAATAACGATTCGCAATTCGCCAGATTCGCATTTCATTTGTAGATTTGCATCATTACCATGAGAAAATCAGTATCAAAACGTATAAAAATCACAGGGACCGGGAAACTTGTCCACCGCAGACCCGGCAAAAACCATTTTAACGCGAAACATTCGCGCCGCGTTCAGTTACGGCAAAAAGGGATGATGGGGTTTACACGCATTATGGAGAAAAAAATGAAAAGATACATATAGAGAAATCCTAAATTCTAATATCTAAATCCTAAACAATATCAAAATCCCTCTACGGGACAAGTAAAAAATGACCAGAGTTAAAAGAGGTACAATTGCACACAAAAAGCGCGAGAGATTGCTTCACTACGCCAAGGGATTTAAATGGGGACGGAAATCCAAAGAACGCCTCGCCAAAGAGGCGCTACTGCATGCTTGGTCGCATGCGTTCGCCGGACGCAAATTAAAAAAGCGGGATTACCGCCGTCTTTGGCAAACCAAAATCAGCGCCGCCGCGCAAACAAATGGAATCTCATACAGCCGATTGATTGGGGCGTTGCACAAAAATAAAATAGAGCTTGACCGGAAAATCCTGGCCGAGCTCGCAGAAACCAAACCGGACTTATTTAAAAAAATCGTTGAAACCGCTAAATAAAAACATTCCGGAGCACCGGGATGTTTTTAAAAAACTGTTGAATAAGTTCTAGTGCACTCCGAATAAAAACCCGGGCAAAATCACTAAAAACGAACCGAGTGCCATAAAGATAATCTGTAGAATGGCGTGTTTCACTCCGGTTGCCTCATGCAATTCCGGCATAAGGTCCACCGCGGCAAGATAAATAAACGCTCCGGCGGTTAGGGCAATTCCCACGGGCAAAAACGGCTCCAGGATTGCTCCGGCCACATACATTAAGACCGCACCAAAAATAACCGAAATAGACGATAAAAAATTATATAAAAGCGCCTTGGTTCGCGAAAATCCTCCATGAATCAGAATCCCAAAATCCCCAATCTCCTGCGGAATCTCATGAAGTATAACAGCAATAGTGGTAAGTGCCCCCAACCGGACATCTGCCAAAAAAGTAAGAGCAATTATGATCCCGTCTATGAAATTATGCAAAAAATCTCCCCACAAAATCAAATAAGAATAGGTGTGGACCGGACATTCGCCTTCATGGCAGTGATACCAAAACAAAAATTTCTCCACTAGGAAAAAAAGTAAAACTCCTGCCAAAACATAAGGCAGGATTCCATCCAGAGAGCCGAGTTCCGCAGCTTCGGGAATCAAATCCAGAACCGCAACGCTCAAAAGCGCGCCAACCGCAAAACTAATTACGTAATGCGAAAGATGCCTTACTTTTTCTTCGTTAAAAACAGCTAGCACCCCGCCGACCAAAGACACCAAACTTGCGGCGGCAGAGGCGAGAAAAATATAAAGAAATAAAGACATACGAAAAATATTCTAATTAACCTAATTGTTCTAATTATTCTAATTGCTTTAAAACTTGAATATAATATGTTTCGCCGCAACGTTATTATTTATAATCGTGACACTTTCATTGCGAAGCAGCCGGGTTTTTTCTTTAGTACCGCGGACGAAACCGCCGATTTTTCCGTCTAATCGGATAACGCGGTGACATGGGATTTTAGGATTGCGATTTTGGTTTAAAGCATTTCCAACCGCGCGCACGGCGCGTGGATGCGCGATGGCGCGTGCGACCGACTTGTAAGTAGTCACTTTTCCGCGCGGAATGTACTTTACTACATTATACACCCTGTTAGAAAAATCACTAATCGTAAAAACATTCTTGTGTTTCGATATACTTTTTGTGTGTTTGCTCATACCCGAATGAATAATAATTTTCTAACGGGGCAGGCCTCTTTTGAAATCTTGTCATTTTGCGTTTAATTTTGCGTAAAATTCTTGCGTTTTCTTTTGCTTCTATTTCTATTCAAAACCCCCTCCGCTTTTTCCAGCACTGCTTTCATCTGCGGCAAAGTGATCTGTTCACGCGCATCTTGATACGACAGCCAATTGTATATATCATGTTCCCAGGAAAGTTTAACCTTGGAATTTTTAACTTCGGCCAAAAACATGGCTACAAATTTTAGAGTCGGCTTTTTATCGTCATGACGAGTGAAATAACGCGCGGTTTCTTTAAATCCGGGAATAATTTTAAATTTACTTATCCCCGCCTCTTCCCGGGTTTCGCGCTTGGCCGCATCCAAGCCGGTTTCTCCTTTATCCAGTAATCCCTTGGGAAAATCCCAGAAATCGCGCGTTATTTTAAATTTGGTTACGCGCGAAACATTGCGCGCGGCATGCAATACCAAATACCGCCGCCCTAGCGCGGTTTTCTTAAAAATTATTATTCCTGCGGAGCGTTCAACCATACACGAATTTGACTTATCTCACGTCCTCTATATACTTAAAAACAGCGGCAGAAAAGGGACGTCATATGACACTGAAACAGCTCTTTCCAAAAAGTTCATATCCTCTTCGCGCACGGACAAGGGTCCAAATAAAATTTAACGGCAAAAGACGCACTGTTATCCAGGAAGTCTACTATCAAACACCTATTCTGACAGAATCTGACAGCCATTTTCTCCTCCAACAACACTGGGGATTATACAGAATCATACGGGAAGGGAAGAAGCCGCGTCTTGCGTTCGCTGCCGTCGGTACCGAAAAAAAACTGCGCTTTTATTACACTACCGGTGGCAAACAATTTATAGAGTTGTCGGATGAAAAATTGACGACCATATTAAAAAGGCACGCAGAACTTATTGGACACCACGAAATCGGGCTTCCGTTGTCCGGAGAACTGCTGATTCGCGCACGTTGGAAATCATTTTAGTCATTTTAAGCGCTTTACAGCGCTTATTTATTTCTTCAAAAATCCCAACATTTTCTCAATCGGCCAGACGTTAATAATATCATTACGCGAAGCCCACCCTCTTCGCGCCTGCGCAAATCCCTTACCTCTGACAAAAGCCGGTTATAACTGATCCGGGGTAAGATCCGTGTGTTTGGCTATGCGCGAAAGCATTTTCGGACCAATCTCCTCCCGGTCATGAAAGGCAAAAATAAAATCGCGTTTTCCGCGTTTAGTAAGAACACGATGCGATCCTTTTTGTCGCTTAATGCTCCACCCCGAAGACAGCAGGGCCTTGAGCACCTGCGTTGCTTTAATGGCGCGCCATTCCATATTCAAAGATACGCAAAACCGGCTTGGGGACGCTCCCTTGCTCCACCGCGTCGGCCAATGCCCTAAGCGCTATTGAATACGCGCGATGGAGCGCATCACGCTTAGTGTCGCCATACGCCATAGCGCCCGGCATTGCCGGAATTTCGGCAATCCAACGGCCATCCTCTTCACGATCAAGTTCAACTATAAAAAGGGGTGCGCCTTTCTGCGGCTTTATGTTCTTTTTAAAAATAGGGGGGGATTTCATAACTTAATAATAACAAATATAAAATAATTTTCAAGTCAACGAAAAATTATTATTCCCGCAGGGCGTTCAACGGGCATAATTTTATTCGCAATAGCGGTTTTTAATCATTTTGATTCAGACACGACTCGGTTTTTCCTGCGAAAACTTCGCTAAGGGTCGGATGAAGTTTTTTGCCTTACGGCAAAAACCGAGCAACTTCATCCTTCCATTGTCTAAAATCAAAACAATCTCAACCGCCCATTAACTCGTTGTTGTTGACAGGACAATCCAAAAGAAGTAATCTGTGCAAAGCACCTTATAAGGATACCACGATGTATTTTCTAAAAAATATGGTGACACTGTTGCTGATAACCCTGCTGGCCGCTTCCTGCGCAAAAGGTTTTACTCCACCGGAAAAAATCGGAGATCTCAGGGTCAACACGTTTACAAAACTACTCTCTGTCACCTGTTACGACGGCGCGGATGAGGTCTATACAATACATGTTTACACCAAAAACGACGAGAAGAAAATCGAATTTGTCGTCTCAAAAGTGGCGGTACTCGCGGCTGTCAAACCCGGCAACGAAATCTATCTTAAGGCTTCCGACAAATCGTGGCAGAAAGTGACTGAAGAAATAATGAAAGAACTCGAGGAGAAATTAAAACCCCTCGACCATACAGCATCAAAATGCGCCTACGCACAATCTCGTTTATAAATGGGCGAATACCTCGCCCTCTTTTTATTTTTTCAAAAATCCTAACATTTTCTCTACTGGCCCCGCCTTCTCTAAAGATTCGGCGGGCAAGCACGCATTTATTTCTTCAACATTTCAAGCATTTCATTCACGGGACGAGTGTTTATTATATCTCTTGCCGTGGTCCAGCCGCGCCGCGCCTGCGCAATACAAAAAATTGAGGATCATTTCCTATAACACTCCGCTAGATGCTCAAAAATAAAACGGGTTGAGGGCTTGATAATTTTTCGATGAGTATCGGCCAGACCGCAGGGATGAATATGCCAACCGCCGAGGTTGTCAAATCCGGCGATCCTCTTATTGTCCCTAACCAAGACCATACTTTCCCGCCGGCTACCGCTATTTCGACGAACCTCAACAAATGTTTGCTCGTCAAGAATAATTCGCATTTTAAGATAAAACGGCAGTTCCTCTAAAATAACAAGTCGCGCATCCGAAAAGATGCGCTCCTTTTCACTTGTAATCTCTTCGCGAAAATTTCCAATGTTCATAGGGAATGGAGTACCCGCATAAGCTCACGCTTATACATCTCAAGCGCCTCCCAGTCCATATAATCGCTTTCCGACCCATAAGAGTATTTTTTCGCGCCCTTGGCCTTTTTAAATGTTTGCCGGAATTCAGCAAAATTCTTATTGTATTTTCCTTCAAATAAAGCAATTTTTTGGCTGGTTTCCTGAAGGCGCAAAATTAAAGCTTCTTTTATGAAGCCCTGGAGCGATTTTTTCCCCGGGGGGAGAATGGTTAACAGTTTTTTTTGCAAGACGGTGGTTATCATAACACCATAATACTACTTTTATTTAAAAAATCAAGTCCTTAAAAATTATTATTCCTGCGGAGCGTTCAACAGACATATTGACAATTATCTAACGAATTCATTATATTTAAAGTAGATATGCGCTTGCGGAGAAGTCGATGTCTATTAAAAAGTCAGTTGTTGTCCTTCTTGGTTCAACGCTCCTTGCCTCCTGTGACGTTACATACCATATGACCGGCAACGCCCCCGATCTTTCACAATTCACCAAACATGAGATTTGTAAAGACGTAAAATCTTCACCGCCCAGGGTTTTATTAGCATTCTACCGACTATATCCAGAAAAAGAAACTTGGAGAGAATTTGCCAATATCATTACTGTCCTTGAAACAGGCGTCCAATTCATGCAATATTCCGTTATCAGCAACTCTGACGAAAAACTCCTGAACCACAAGACGGAATACGGACAACTTTTCGCCAAAATAAAAGGTGAGTGGAAAGAAGTTACTTATGGCGAGTTGCTTGCGCTGTATAAAGAACACTTACCTTCAGAGTATTTGGGAGAACACGGACACTTCTTAAAGACGACCGAGGTTGTCCAATGCGACAAAATTAGCCAATAGCACCACATTGCGGTGCTTTTTTATTTTTTCAAAAATCCCAACATTTTCTCAATCGGCCAGGCGTTAATAATATCATTACGCGAAGCCCATCCTCGGCGCGCTTGCGCAATGCCGAATTCCAGAACACTAAAATGTTTTATGGAGTGCGCAAACGATCCGGATAGGCATCAATTTCCAAAATTGTTCCGGTGCGCTTGGCGGCCCTTATTACTTCGTCAATATCAAGCTTAATCGGCTCGCGCTTATTGATCACGCGTCCGGTCAGATGGAAAATAATATCCACATGCGGATTTTCCATGGCGCGGATAATTCTTTGCGTCTGTTCCTTTTCTGTCAAATTAAAATGACTATGAACTGCCGCGCCCACCACATCCAGTTTCGCCAAAACCCTATCATCAATATCCAGCGCGCCGTCTTTCCCGATATTTACCTCGGCGCCCTTAAGAATTCGGAATCCCCTCGACTTCGCTCGGGGAATAGTTCGACGCGACTCACTATAAATATTGTTCGAGCTAAGTTTATCCTGAACTTGTTGAAGGAAGAACTTTTCCTTATTCAATTTATCAATGTATTCCATCTGCTTAAGCAATTTTTTTTCATCCGATCCGCCGGTCATGGCCAAAGAACGCGTATGATCGGTAATCGCGATATATTCGAGTCCGGCATCCATGGCGGCACGCGCCATCTCCTCAATGGAATTTTCCCCGTCGGTCCAATCGGTCTGCACCTGCAGATCGCCTTTTAGATCTCCGTAGCCAATAAGATTCGGCAGCCGAGGCCCGACCTTTAAGCCGTCAAGGTCGGGCCTCAAACGAATGCGAGCGGCCTCAATTTCTCCGGTCATCTCCCGCATTTCCGGCTCAATATAATGCAAACCGAGCGCATTATATAATTCTTCTTCGGTTTTCCCGGCGATCAATTTCTGG